>JANDJJ010000021.1 GCA_024330945.1 Nitrospira sp.
TTTTGCCGGGTCGATCGCTTTGTCCGGATTCAACCGCTTGGCTTTTTCAAGAAGAGCTTCGGTTGTTTCGGGATAGGCCGGGTCGGAAATACAACAGTTATCAACCGGACAGACGGCGGCGCATTGGGGCTCATCGAAATGACCGACGCATTCAGTGCATCGCTCGTGAGTAATGACGTAAATATTGTCACCGACCCCTTGCCCGTCACCGACGTGATAGCCCTTGCTTTCGGCGTCGCTTCTTGTTTCAAAAATCGCTTCATTGGGGCACTCCGGCAAACATGCCCCGCAAGAAATGCATTCGTCTGTGATCAACAGTGCCATGATCCGCGCCTCCTCCTCGCTCAAAAAGCCAGCAAGACGATATCAACGACCACCATATTGACAAGCTTGCGGCGCCCCCATCATAGTGCGTGCATAGTGCGTGTAGCGCACGGGGCCTCGCAAATAGAGGCGCATTTTATTCTGGGGCTCTTTCCCAAGTCAACAGAGCGAAGGGGGAGAAGAAGGCCTAGGTCATTGAAGACCTTAGGTCATTGGACCCAACGTATCAGCGAGCAAAAGATGAACGCTGCTATGACGCCAGCGAAGGACGCTTCACCGGGCAGCCGAGGACAATCTAAAAACCGAATCGTCATGATGGTGTTGCTCGCCGTCCTCATGATGAGTCTCTCCGTGTTTATCGGGGAGAGAAAAGAGTCAAGCGTGATCGTCGTCCGATTCCCCAGCGGAGTCGAGTTGGAAGCCGAAGTCGCGGATACGCCGGAAAAGCTTCTATTCGGACTGGCGTTTCGGGACGAGTTGCCTCCGAACGGAGGGATGCTCTATATCTTTGAAGAAAACGGCCTTCATCGAGTGCGAACCAAAGAATATCGTTTTCCCGTGGACATTCTATGGGTCGATGAGAGCCGTCACGTTGTGCACATGATGGAACATGCCGAACCCTGCTTGCAGGACCCCTGTCCTCTCTATGGCCCCCCTCCGGCCGCGGCCCGTTACGTTATTCAGGCCGAGTCCGGATTTCTCAAAAGAGCAGGGGTGGCGCGGAACGATGAGCTTAAATACTCGCTTCGTATGTAAATGATTTGGGTATGGGACGCGCGAGCGATCGAGTCGGATTCTGAAGGGTGCGATGTCCATGGAACAATGCGGAGAGGTCGGTATGGAGGGATTTCAGAAAGTTGCGCGCGTCGATGAACTGCCCCCCGGGCAATCGAAGGTGGTCATGGTCAACGCGCGGCCCATCGCGCTGTTCAACATTGACGGCCAGTATTATGCGATTCATAACAGTTGTCCCCATGAAGGCGGGCCGTTAGTGGAAGGCAGGGTGAAAGGGTTTGTGGTCTCCTGCCCGTGGCATGACCTTGCGTTTGATGTTAGAAACGGGCAAGGGACGGACGGCGGAGGCTACTGCGTCGGCAGTTATGAAACCCGCGTGGACGGAACGGATATTTTTGTGGGACCTCGGCGCAAGGTCTGAAACGAAGCAGCGGTTTCTTTCTTAGACATTGTAGAGAAATCAAACGCAGAGCACGTGACTTCGTCAAAGCCGGACTCCATTCCTTCATCGGCAGATACCCATGACATCCGTTCACTGGTGACGACGGTCGGCCATCCGTTTGTCGTTCGCTTGTGGGAAGATCGAACCAGAGGAGAGCTCTGGATCCCGTCTTACGATTCGAAACATCTGGTCTTGCTGGGTGATGAGTTTCTTCGCATCGCCAGCAACAACGCGGTGGAGAACGGTCAGCGCCTCTTTGAATTCAAGGCGGCGACGCCCGGGACGCACCGTCTTGTGTTCGAGAAACGCATGGGGTGGAAGTTCACCGCGGAGGATCGTCGGGTGTTTCAGATCGAAGCGATGAGTCCATCAGGCTGCTGATCCGTATGCCGGATATTGCGTTCGTCAACGGGCGATTCGTTCCATGGGCTGAAGCCACTGTTTCCATCGATGACAGGGGGTTTCAGTTCGGTGACGGCGTCTACGAAGTCATCAGAACCTATCGTGGCGAGCCCTTCGAGCTTGACGCGCATCTTGATCGGCTCGATCGAAGCGGCCGTGCGCTTTCTCTTCCGCAGCCCTACTCGCGGGCACGGTGGGTGGAATGGATAAGAGAGGGAGTCACGCTGGCGGGGTATCGGGATGCCAAAGTGTACATTCAGATCACCAGAGGGGTGGCACCCCGCGACCACGCATTTCCGCCCGATCTTTCCCCCACCGTCGTGATGACGGTTCGAGAGCTGCATCCATTGAGCCCGGCGGTACGCCGCGCCGGCGTCACCGCCCGTACGGTCGAAGACCTTCGCTGGGGGCGGTGCGACATCAAAAGCGTCAATTTGCTCGGCAACGTGCTGGCTCGCGAAGAGGCCAAGAGAGCCGGTGTGTTCGAGGCGATCATGGTCAAAGACGGATTGGTGACGGAAGGTTCGGTCAGCAATGTCATGGCGGTTCAGGCCGGGAGCATCGTGACGGCCCCCGAAGGACCTCGAATCTTGTCCGGTGTGACCAGAAGGGCGGTTTTGACGATGGCCGCGAAGGAGGGGATCTCGATCGAAGAACGGTTCTTTTCGGCCGATTTCTTGTATGCCGCGGACGAGGTGTTTTTGACCGGTACCACGATCGAGGTATTGGGAGTCGTGGAAATCGATGGGAATGTCATCGGAGCCGGTCGGCCGGGACCGATCACACAGGCGCTTGCAGCCCAGTGGGCGAGACTGACGGAATAACGCCCCTTGCTTTGCTGGTCAACGCATGGTATGGTGCAGCCGATTCGAAGTGGGCTCGGGCCCACTTTTTTGTTTGGGCTCCTCCAGTCAAACAAATGATGATGAGGAAACAGGGGAAAGCTGGTTGAGCACGAAGAGCCGCGTTGTGCATTCGGTCGCCGACCGTGTGCAAGACGCCGTTTCGCCGATTCTCTGGACGTTGGGGTTGGAGTTAGTCGAAGTTGTGTGGAGAGGACAGGGGGCTCGTTCCGTCCTCCGCATTGTGATCGACAAGCCAGGCGGTGTCACCGTCACAGACTGCGAACGAGCGCATAAGGCATTGGGACCGGCCCTGGACGTCGCCGATTTCATCCCCCACGCCTATACGTTGGAAGTTTCTTCGCCGGGGCTGGATCGGCCCTTCAAGCGTCTTCAGGACTATCAGAGAGCGATCGGGAAAGACATCAGCTTGAAGCTGCGACGCCCGCTGAACGGTCAGTGGCGCCTGATGGGGCGGCTGGAAGAGGTCAATGAGCAGAGGATTTGCCTATCCATTGCAGGGGGAGCAACGGAGTCAGAGAGAGTGGCGCTTGACCGCGAATCCATTGCCGAGGCAAAGCTGGTGGTCAAAATTTGAGTCCAAGGTAAGCTTCACCGAATGTCTCCGACAAACAGCAGGAGCGTGACGCATGAACCGAGAACTGATCTCCGTGATCGACGAGATCGGACGTCAAAAAGGGATCGATAAGGCGCGGGTGATCGGGGCTATCGAATCCGCCTTACAGACGGCGGCCAAGAAACGGTTCGGCCAAGCGGAGAACATTCAGGTCGAAATCGATCCCAAAACCGGAGAAATCTCTGTCGTTTCCAAAAAAGTCATCGTTGATCAGGTCACCAACCCCAAGGCGGAAATTTCGTTGGCGGAAGCCCGCCAGTATGACGCGGAGGCCGAGATCGGCGATGAAATCGGATCGTTGATTGAAATGAACGAGCTGGGGCGGATTGCGGCGCAAACCGCCAAGCAGGTCATCTTTCAAAAGGTCCGTGAGGCGGAATGGGAGGCCGTCCAAAAGGAATACTCGACGCGCCAGGGCGACCTGGTGAACGGCCTCATTCTGGGCATGGAGCGACGGAACTACATCGTCGATATCGGGAAAACGGAGGCGATTCTCCCCATACAAGAGCAAATTCCACGGGAAACGTATCGCCGAGGCGATCGAATCAAGGCCTTGTTGCTCGAAGTGCGTCGCACGCCGAAAGACGTTCAAGTCATTCTCTCTCGCAGTCACCCCCAATTCGTCGCGAAATTGTTCGAGCTCGAGGTGCCGGAGATCATGGAGAAGATCATCGAGATCAAGTCGGTCGTTCGGGAGCCGGGTGATCGCACCAAGATTGCCGTCGTGTCGCGAGAAAAGGGGGTTGATCCGGTGGGGGCTTGCGTGGGCGTCAAAGGGTCGCGGGTGCAGGCAGTGGTTCGGGAGTTGCGCGGCGAAAAAATCGACATTATCACTTGGACGCAGGATCCGCGCGTGTTTATCGCGGAAGCGTTAAACCCAGCGACGGTCGAAAAGGTCGGTATCGACGAGGAAAAGAAATCAGCGTTGGTCGTCGCGGCCGATTCGCAGCTTTCTTTGGCTATCGGGAAAAACGGGCAGAACGTCCGGCTGGCGGCACGGTTGACCGGATGGAAGATCGACATCATCAGCGCCACCGAATACGAAAAGGAAAAGGTTGAGCGGGATAAAGAAATCAAGGCCGCGCTAGCGGAAGAGGCTGAAGCCCAACGGCTGCAGGAAGAAGCGCGACGAGCGGCCAGAGCCGAAGCCGACGAGGTCTCAAGTATTTAGGATTTAGGAAGACGGGATTCTCCGATGGGCATGCGCGTATATGAACTGGCCAAGAAACTTGGGATGGAGAACAAGGCGCTCCTGCCCGAACTCAAGAAGTTGGGGATCACCGTCACCTCCCACAGCAGTACGCTCGATGACAGTGATGTGCAGAAGGTGTTGGACAAATTTCTTCCGGCGTCCAAAGGAGAGGGGCGGTCCGGTTGGGGACAGGGCGGAAGACCGGCTCATGACCACGGCTCCACCAGAGCGGAGGCCATGAAAAGCTCGACTGCCGAACAGTCGGCCAAACCGGAGAAGCGACGCATTCTGATCAAGCGTAAGAAAGGGGAAGAGCCGGGGGAGCTTGTCGTCCCATTATCCCCTTCTGCTCCTGATCTCGAATCGGCGGCCGCCGCTCCCGTCATGGGTTCCCCCGTTCCCTCCGGCACCGTTTCTCCTCCTCCTCCTCCCCCTCCTCCGGTCACTCCGATTCCGTCGGACATTGAACGGAGTGCTCCCATTGTTCCCGTGGAAGCCGAGACCTCGGCGCCAGCGCCCGCACCGACGCCTCCACCTCAATCGGTTGTCCCGCCTGCGGAGTCCGTTGCCGCCAAGCCGACGGGTACCGCTCCTTTGAGCGCCACGGTCACTCTTGAGCCAGTGACGGGCAAAAAAAAGAGCATGGCGTTCGAAGCCATCGAAGCCGAGGGACAGCGGGACAAACTGAAAAAGGGGCGCAAGCCCGTACGATCCAAAGACGATGAGCAAGATCTTCGATTCCGCGAAGACGCCGCCCGCTGGCAAGATCTTCGGGCAATTCCCGTCCAGCGTCGGGACGATCGCTCCAAGCAATTCCACCACAGCGCTCCAAGCGAAATCACCAAGCCGCGTAAAAAAAGCGTCAAGGTGGCCCCCGGAATCACGGTCAAAGAATTCGCCGAATTGATCGGGCAGAGACCGGCGGACATTGTTCGAAAACTGATGGAAATGGGACAGATGCTCACCATCAATCAGCCGATGAATCTGGACGCGGCGTCGATCTTTGCCGAGCAGAGCGGCGTAAAAATTGAAGTGGCTGCTGAAAAGGGCGGTGAGGAATTGCTCAAGGAAGCGGTCGAAACCGACGGAACCGAGCAGCTTGAGCCGCGGCCTCCTGTTGTGACCATCATGGGGCATGTCGACCACGGCAAAACATCGCTGTTGGACGCGATCAGGCGGACGAAAGTGGCGGAAGGCGAGGCCGGCGGGATTACGCAGCATATCGGCGCCTATACCGTGCCGGTGCACGATAAACTGGTTACGTTTCTTGACACACCGGGCCACGAGGCCTTTACCGCGATGCGTGCGCGCGGCGCCAGAGTAACCGACATCGTGGTGCTGGTCGTGGCTGCGGACGACGGGGTGATGCCGCAAACGATCGAAGCGATTCATCATGCGAAGGCCGCGGGGGTCTCGCTGATGGTCGCTATCAACAAAATCGATAAGCCGGAAGCAAACCCCGAACGGGTCAAGAACGCCCTCGCAGAGCATGGGCTGATCCCGGAGGCTTGGGGCGGCGATACCATCATGGTTGAGGTGTCGGCCAAACAGAAAACCGGTTTGGATACGTTACTGGAAATGATTTTGTTGCAGGCGGAAGTGCTTGAACTTAAGGCCGATCCTCACCGCCAGGCCAAAGGAACCGTCATTGAAGCGAAGATGGAGCGAGGGAGAGGTCCCGTTGCGACCGTCCTGGTCCAGAGCGGAACACTCAAGGTCGGGGATGCTTTTGTCGTGGGGACATTCAGCGGGCGGGTTCGTGCGCTGATCAATGACCAGGGAGTCAAGATTCAGCAAGCCGGTCCGTCCATTCCGATCGAAGTGATAGGGTTGCCCGGGGTTCCTTCGGCGGGGGATGTCTTCCAGGTGGTCTCGGATGAACGGATGGCGAGGCAGATTGCCGAGGAGAGGGCGCAAAAACGGAAGGCCGCCGAGTTGGCCGGGCCGGCCAAAGTGTCGCTCGACGATCTCTTCGCGAAAATTCAGGAGGGAGCGGTCAAGGAGCTGGCCATCGTCATCAAGGCCGATGTGCAGGGGTCCTCGGAAGCGTTGGCCGGGGCGGTGGAAAAGCTTTCGACAGATGCCGTCAAGCTGCGTGTCATCCACAACGGGGTGGGGGGGATCATGGAGTCCGACGTGTTGTTGGCCGCTGCTTCCCGTGCCGTGATCATCGGCTTCAACGTCAGGCCGGATCCCAAGGCCGCCGCGTTGGCTGAGCAGCAGGGGGTCGACATCAGACTCTATACGGTCATCTATGACGCCATCGCCGACGTGAAGGCGGCGATGGAAGGGTTGCTCGAGCCGACGTTGAAGGAACGAACTTTGGGGCGGGCCGAAGTCCGGCAAGTGTTCACGATTCAGAAGGTCGGGGCAGTGGCCGGTTGCTATGTGCTCGACGGGACGATCTCGCGAACCAGCGCCGGCGTGCGCGTCATCAGGGACAATGTCGTGGTGTATCAAGGAAAATTGGCGTCGTTGCGGCGGTTCAAGGACGACGTGCGCGAGGTCCAGCAGGGGTACGAATGCGGCATCAGTGTTGAAAACTTCAACGACGTGAAGGTCGGTGACATCATCGAAGCCTTTGCCATCGACAAAATAGCCGCCAAGCTCTGAGTCGATACGGAACGCACATGGTGGTGGGGCTTTGTACCGTTGAACTTTTTTTGGCCGACAGCCGATCGCTCAAGGATAAGCGGCAGGTGTTGCATAGTCTCAAGGATCGGCTGCGCGGAACGTTCAATGTCTCCGTCGCCGAAGTGGACGGTCAGGATCTCTGGCAAAAGGCGGTCTTGGCCGTGGCCTGCGTGTCGAATGAAAGCGGTTACGTGAACAGCGTGCTGGAGCAGGCGTTGAACGTCATGAAGAGCATGCCCGTCGTCGAAGTTGTTCGCGCACAGGTCGAAGTCCTCTAAGCAGTCGCACGATGATTTGGTCGAAACGGCCCCCAGGGAGATCCCCACACAATGTCCAAAACGGCCTACAAGCGGGCGGAGCGGGTGGCGGATCAAATTCGGATCGAGGTGGCCGATATTCTGATGCGGAAAATCAAGGACCCGCGGGTCAGGTTCGTGACGGTGACCGGTGTCGAAATGACCGCGGACCTGCGCGTCGCCCACGTCTTCGTGACGACGATGGAAACGGGAAAAGGCGAAGAAGAAATCTTTGTCGGCTTGTCGAATGCGAGCGGGTTCGTCAGATCCGAATTGGGCAGGCGCCTGACGTTACGGTATCTTCCCGAGGTGATTTTCAGGAAAGATATCAGCGGGAAACGAGGCGATCGCATCTTGCAACTGCTGGATGCCTTACAAGAAGAAGGTCAGGCAAGAAACGCTGAGCCGACTTCCTCCCCGGTTCCTGATGTTCCGACGCCGGAATCCTAGTCCCTAGTCCATGGTTGCCTCGATACATAGAGGTCGGCAAACTGCCTCTCTGGACGGTATCCTCATTGCGAACAAAGAGGCGGGGTGGACGTCTCATGACGTCGTTGCCAAAGTGCGAGGGCTGTTGGGGGGCGTCAAGGTGGGGCATGCGGGAACGCTGGATCCGGCCGCCACAGGCGTTCTGCCGGTGCTGATCGGGCGCGCCACCAGAATCGCCGAATATGTCGTCGATTGGGACAAGGAATATCGGGCGGTTCTTCGGTTGGGGGAATCCACCGATACCGAGGACGCAACCGGTCGGATCATCGCCCGAAGCGACGTCGTCGCGATGAGTGAAACGGCCGTTCGTGAAGCGATCGCGGGTTTTCGCGGCCCGCAGCGTCAAGTGCCGCCGATGTATTCGGCGGTCAAGGTCGGAGGGCGACCGCTCTACAAAGTCGCACGGGCCGGCAAGACGATAGAACGGCCTGAGCGGACGGTCATCGTTCATGCGCTGGACGTTCTCGCCGTCGAGGGGCGGGATGTCACGATGCGCGTCGTCTGCTCGAAAGGGACCTATATCCGTACGCTCTGCGCCGACATCGGACGTGCGCTGGGCGTCGGCGGGCACCTCCTCGCGCTAGAGCGGCTCCGCGTCGGCCCGTGGTCCATGGCGCAAGCGGCGACGGTGCGGCAGATCATTGCCGAGGTGGAGAGTGGAACGATCCGTGAGCGGCTATTGACGATCAGTCAGGCGTTGGCACGCCTGCCTTCGATCGTTGTGACCGATGAGCAGGTTCGGATCGTGTTGCACGGTGGCGCCATCGTGCAGACGGGACCGTGGCCGTCTTCCGTCGGTCATCCGATTGCAATCAGATTGGAGGATAAGGGCGGGCGGTTGTTGGGAATCGGCGTTCCCGACGCCCGCGCGACCGGGCTGATCAAGGCTCACAAAGTGTTGGCGGAAATCGAAGCGGTGAATTGACGGGAACGGGGACACAAGAAAGGAGAAAAAGGCATGGCCCTACAGAAAGAAGCGAAAGCAGCGTTGATCGCACAGCATCGGAGGCATGAAAAAGATTCCGGATCGCCGGAGGTGCAAATTGCGGTACTGACCAACCGCATTACCTACCTGACCGAACATTTCAAGACTCATAAGAAGGATCATCACTCCCGCCGAGGATTGTTGCAATTGGTCGGGCGTCGGCGTCGGTTGCTGGATTATCTCCGTGGCATTGATCAAGCCGGATATCGGGCGCTCATTGAGCGACTGGGCATTCGAAAGTAAAAGATGTAGGGCGCGGTGAGGCCGGGTCCACGCCGCGGGGACCATAAGCACGTCGCACAGGTGAACACGGACATAGGCTCTCCTAGGCAACGTTCGGGCGGCGAGGATGCTACGGAAGCGGCGCCCCGTTTCCGCCGTCGTTCAGAGCCGAATTCCTCAACGGCCGCGAGAGGAGCTTATCTCTGTGGGCATCTGTGGGACCATAAGGAAGGAGACCATAGATGGTGCATTCGGTTGAAATGGAAATCGCAGGCCGCATCCTCCGGCTGGAAACGGGGAGAGTCGCCAAGCAAGCGGACGGATCGATATGGGCGTCGTACGGAGATACGGTGGTCTTGGCCACGGCCGTGGCGGCGCAGACGGCCAAGCCGGGCACGGACTTTCTCCCGCTGACCGTCGATTATCAGGAAAAAACCTACGCAGCCGGGAAAATTCCGGGGGGATACTTTAAACGTGAGGGACGGCCGTCTGAAAAAGAAATACTCACAAGCCGCCTCATCGATCGCCCTTTAAGACCTCTGTTCCCGGAAGGATATTACTTTGAAACGCAGGTGATCGTGTCCGTGCTTTCAGCCGACAAGACCGGCTCGTCGGACGTGATCGGGATTACGGCCGCCGCCGCCGCCCTGGCCGTCTCGCCCATTCCGTTTCTGGGACCGGTTGCCGGTGTGAAGATCGGACGTGTCAACGGCCGATTCATCGTGAACCCCGACCTCGACACTATGGAAAAGAGCGAACTGCATTTGGTGGTGGCCGGGACCGCCGACGCCGTGATGATGGTGGAAGGCGGAGCCAATGAACTGCCGGAAGCTGTCATGCTCGAAGCGCTCGAGCTGGCTCACGCCGAAATTAAGAAGATCGTCGCGAAGATCTCGGAGTTGGCCGAAAAAGTCGGCAATAAGAAACGAGCGGTTCAAGCGGAAGCGATCGATCCGGCGTTGGCGGAAAAGGTGAAAGAGACGGTGGCGCAGCCCATTCGCGATGCCATCATGATCCCCAATAAGACGGCGCGTCAGGAGCGCTTGGATCAGGTGCTGGAGCAGGCGATCGAAAAACTCAAGGATCCGGACAATCCGGACAGCGAGCGGCATATCAGAATCGTGTTCCATGGGTTGGAGTACTCGGAAGTTCGGAATATGATTCTGGAAAAAGGAACGCGCGCGGACGGCCGAGGTCCCGCGGATATCAGACCGATCACATGCGAAGTGGGAGTGCTCCCCCGCACACACGGGTCCGCCCTCTTCACGCGCGGTGAAACGCAAAGTCTGGCGGTGGTCACGCTTGGCACGACGGAGGATGAACAGCGGATCGACGCGTTGGAGGGCGAATACACGCGAGCCTTTATGCTCCATTACAATTTCCCGCCGTTCAGCGTCGGTGAAGCGCGTCCCCTCCGGTCGCCGGGCCGGCGGGAGGTCGGCCATGGAGCCTTGGCGGAGCGAGCGTTGAAGCCGGTGATTCCCGGCAAAGAAGGTTTTCCGTACACGCTCAGGATCGTCTCGGAAATCCTGGAATCCAACGGATCTTCTTCCATGGCGACCGTGTGCGGTGGAACCCTGGCGATGATGGACGCGGGGGTGCCGATCAAGGAACCCGTCGCTGGAATCGCGATGGGACTTATCAAAGAAGGGGACCGCGTGATGATCCTGTCCGACATTCTCGGTCTCGAGGACCATCTCGGCGATATGGATTTCAAGGTGTGCGGGACGAAAAACGGCGTGACGGCCTTGCAGATGGACATCAAGATTGGGGGCATCACAACGGAGCTGATGCTTCGGGCGCTGGAGCAAGCCCGTGTCGGACGGCTTCATATCCTGGAGCACATGAGCAAAGCGCTTTCCGGCGCTCGTCCCAACTTGTCGCCGTTCGCGCCGCGCATCTTTACGATGAAGGTCAAGCAAGACAAAATTCGGGAAATCATCGGTCAGGGTGGGAAAACGATTCGGAGCATCCAAGCCGATTGCGGTGTCAAGGTGAATATCGAAGACAGCGGCGTCGTCACGATTGCGTCTTCAGACGAAGCGTCGCTGCAAAAAGCCCGAGACATCATCGCCCGACTCACTGAAGAGGTGGAAGTCGGTAAGATCTACTTGGGGACGGTGAAAAAGATCATGGATTTCGGAGCGTTCGTCGAGGTACTGCCCGGTGTTGACGGGTTGGTTCACATTTCGCAGTTGGCGCACCATCGGGTGAAGGCCGTGTCCGACGAAGTGACCGAGGGCGATCAAGTGCTGGTGAAGGTGCTGGAAATCGACAAGCAGGGCAAGATTCGACTCAGTCGAAAGGACGCCATGCCGGTTCCCGGCGAGGGTGAAGGCGGTGCAAAGGGGTAAGCCGCAAAGCGGTTCATCGTATCGAAAACGTGTGCTCGATAACGGAATTCGGCTGGTTACCGAACGGATCCCCACGCTCAAGTCCGTGACGGTCGGCATGTGGGTCAATGCCGGCTCTCGCGACGAAACTCCTTCAGAGGCCGGGTATTCCCATTTCCTTGAGCACATGTTGTTCAAGGGAACGGAGACTCGCTCGGCGACCGATATTTCCCAAGAGATCGATGCGCTCGGAGGCGAAATGAACGCCTTCACCACCCGTGAGACGACGACGTTTTATGTCAAAGTGCTTGATCAGCATCTCCCGCAAGCTCTCGAACTTCTCGCGGATCTTTTATACCGATCCCGCCTCAGCCCCAAGGAAATCGAGAAGGAAAAGCAGGTCGTTCTCGAAGAAATTCGCATGGTGCAAGACGATCCAGAGGACTTGGTTCAGGAACTCCACACCGGGCTCGTGATGGGGCGTCACCCTCTCAGTCGCCCGGTTCTTGGCCTAGAATCTACGATCGCCGGACTGCAACGGGACGATTTGCGCCGCTATCTTGCGATGCACTATCAGCCGAAAGACATGGTGCTCGCCGTCGCGGGAAATTTTGATCAAAACCGTCTGGACAGGGCGATCGATCGTTTCTTCGGAAACCACTGCTCTCCCGTCTCTTCCGATGGCGCCAACGGACGAAAACGCTGGCCGCCCGAGATTTGCGGCGGCGTGATTCTCAAGCGGAAACCGCTGGAGCAGGTGCATCTCTGTGTCGGGCTCAAAGGGGTTGCGGCCGGCCATGAGGACCGTTACGCGGTGTATGCTCTGAATACCGTGCTCGGCGGAAGCGTGAGCTCTCGTCTTTTTCAAGAAGTTCGCGAGAAACGAGGACTTGCCTACTCGATTTATTCGTTTTTATCCGGATACTCCGATGGGGGGACCATTACGATATATGCCGCAACCAGAGCTCGGGAAGTGGAACGTGTACTTGACGTGATCAGGCGGGAAATCAGAAAAATTGCGGCTCATGGCATTGAAAGAGAAGAGCTGAGGCGAGCAAAGGAGCAAATGAAAGGCGGTTTGATGCTCAGCCTGGAAAGTTCACACAGCCGGATGAACAAACTCGCTAAAGACGAGCTGATCACCGGCCAACACACAAGTCTCGAACAAATGCTGATGGACATTGACGAACTCTCTCAGCCGCGCGTGGCTCGCGTCGCCCAAGGCCTCTTTGCTCAGAAACCCCCGGCCATCACGTGTCTGGGGCCTCTCTCGTCACGCCAGGCGGCCGTACTGAGCAGTGAAAGTGGTTGAAAACGATTCCGGAACCGTATGAAAGAAGAAGATCACTGTAACCGATTGATTCTCAAGACTTCACGGTGCTATAGTCGGCAACGTGCTGGTGGGAAACATTTCCTTGACATGAAGGCGAGCTTTCAGTACCGTTCCACCGCAATCTGTTCGCTTCAAAACTTGGTCGTGAAAGGTATCAACAACTAGGGGAGAGATGACTCACCGGCTGATGAAGAAGAATTTGGTAGTAGATGTCGGGCCCCAGTGTCAATCTGTGGACGTCCTGACCCACGAGAGGAACTTGTCAGACCGATATTCGTTATAAGGAGGGACGAAAATGAAACGGGCACTCATACTAGCCGCCATGGGGACGTTCCTAGCAACAGCTTTCTTAACGGCCGAGTCCGTGTTCGCCGACGGAAGCGTGGAGCGCATCGGAATCGCTGACGCCACCGTGGGTGGCAAGCCTCTTAAGGCCGAGTCCCCGCTCAAAACACTTCAAGGTCGGGTCTGGTCACAGTGGGCCGATAATCCTGATGGTGAACTTCTTTTCGGTATCCAGTACTGGAATTCCGGAGAGCCTGCTTCTGGAACTCCGTCGGGGCGGTCTTCAACCATGCTGGACGTGAAGCCTCCGGATCCGTTGTTCACATGCTGTGCATGGGGGTTCGTCGGAGGCGTTGATAAGAACAATCCATACTCCGGCTGGTACCATGCTGCCACTACGGTCCGCCTGGCGGTCAAAGATAAGGCGTTGATGGACAAGATCATCAAGGCTTCCCAAGAGCTTGTAGCTATGGAGGTAACCTTGGATGGTCGGACGATTACCGGCTTCAAAGTGTTGAAAGACTAAAAAGCGCTTGTTTGCAGGCGCGACCTTTTAGAAGGAGGAAAAGGTGAGGATGATAAGGCTCAAGAAACAAGGCGGAATGCTTCTGGCCGCGGCTCTGTTGCTGGCCGGCATGACTTCGACGACATGGGCCATTGAGTCGTTTCAAGAAAGATTTGAGTGGGGGGATATGAGCAAACCTACCACTCTTCAAGGTCGTGTCATTGTGCTTGACCCCTATGATGAAGCTGTATGGATCAATATCGCTGTGTATGGCGGAAACGCCGAGAGCGGGCTCTGGTGGCAGAAAGTGCATCCGGGGAAAACGCTTAAATTCTATGCGGAAAAGGGAGCGTGGGATGAATTGAAAAAGATGGGTCGCGTTCATGCCGGCCCTGCTGCCGCCAAAGAGATACCCCCGAGCAGCACAGCGGATCTCATTGAGTTTGTGGCCGTTGAAAAGGAACAGAACCATCGGGTGATCCTGTCGGTCAAGAAACTTCCGGAAGTGACCGGTGCTCCGGGGAAGCCCCTCAGTATCTCGGCGCTTCGGTTCAAAGAATGCCAGGGAAAGCATGAGTTAGAGCCAGCCTGCGCCAAAGCCAAGGCGGAGTTAAATAGTGCAAGCGCTGAACCGGCGATGCAGTATGACGTGATGCTTCCTGGGGGGAAACCGGTCGGTGGGTTAATTCCGTGGACGGCTCAGTATAACATGCCGCACTGAAAGAGACCCCGAAGTTCCCAGCAACGGGCGACCTTTCTGAAGAAAGGTCGCCCGTTCTGTTTCATCGTTATAAACTTATGGACACAGTTGGCTGTTCGCCTCTCCCGCATAACAAAGAGAGCGAAAGGCGTTACGAGGCGAACAGGTCCATCTGTTCTTCTCCCTCGGTCAAAAAATGGGGTTGCGGGGAGGGTTGGAGCAGGCAGTTTGAAGTGCCACCACCTCGTCGAACACGGCCGGTTTCCGGTTCCTCCAACTGAGATAAGATGGCGGTCGCCCGCTCGATCACGCAATCGGGCAACCCCGCCAGCTTGGCGACATGGATGCCGTAACTTCGATCGGCTCCTCCTTCAATGATTTTATGGAGGAAGATCACACGCCCATCCCGCTCTTGTACCGCCACGCGATAGTTTTTGATTCCCTCCTGCTGAAGCGCAAGTTGAGCCAATTCGTGGTAGTGGGTTGCGAAGAGCGTGCGGGCCCCCAACTTTCCTCGATCATGAATGTACTCCGCCACGGCCCATGCGATGCTCAGCCCATCGTAGGTGCTTGTTCCGCGGCCGATCTCATCGAGGAGGATCAGGCTTCGTGGGGTTGCATTGTTGAGGATATACGCGGTTTCGACCATTTCCACCATGAAGGTGCTGAGGCCGCCGGACAGATTATCAGAGGCGCCGACACGAGTGAAAATACGATCCACGACGCCGATGTGTGCGGAAGCCGCCGGCACGAAACTCCCCAGTTGCGCCATTAAGACGATCAAGGCCACCTGCCGAAGATAGGTGCTTTTCCCCGCCATATTCGGGCCGGTCAGAATAAGCAATCGATTGCCTTCGAGATCAAGCCTCGTATCATTCGGCACGAAGGAACGATCATCTCGAAGTTGTTCGACGATCGGATGGCGACCTTCTCGTATGGTGATGCCCCCACCGGTATCGACAAGCGGCTTCGTATAGCGATGCAAAGCGGCGGTCTCGGCAAGGCCGGCGAGCACATCGATGAACGCAAGTTGCGACGCGATTTTGTCCAGCCGATGGGACTCGGCGGATAATCGGCTCAACACGGCTCCGAAGACCTCTTGCTCCAATGCCGCCAGTTTGACGTCGGCGGTCATGATCCGCTCCTCTAAGGCGCGTAATTCCGGAGTCATAAATCGTTCGGCGCTGACCAGGGTCTGCTTCCGAATATAATCGGGCGGCACGCGATGAAGGTTGGATTTTGTCACCTCGATGTAATAACCATGTACTTGATTGTAGCGAACTTTTAACGAATCGATTCCGGTCCTGATACGTTCTTTGCTTTCAAGGTCGGCGATCCATTGCTTGCCGTCCCTACTGGCTTTGCGCCATTCATCGATTCCCGGGTGGTAACCGTCCTTGATGATGTTGGAATCTCGCGTCGAGAGCGGAGCATCGGGATGAATAGCCTGTTCGATGATATCGTGAAGGTCTTTCCCATCGTCCGAAGACTTTCGGATCTCCGCCAACAACGAGCATTGCAAAGAATCGAGAAGAGCAAACAACGTCGGCAACACGCTCAGCGATTTTTTCAACGCCAACAACTCACGGGGAGTGCTGTAGCCAAGTACGATACGGCTGCTGAGGCGTGCCACGTCTTGTACATCCTTCAGGCAGGCGCGGATGGCCGTTCGGTCTTCCCATCGATCTTTGAGCTCGCCCACGGCCTCGTGCCTCGCCCGAATTTGGTCGCAGTCAACCAACGGTCTGACGATCCACTCGCGCAGCAAACGGGCGCCCATGGCCGTCAACGTGCGGTCGAGCGTGGAAATCAAATCGGCCTTCACAGAGCGGGACCCATCTTGAACAGGGACCATCGGCCTGAGAAGTTCCAGATTGCGGATCGTCGCACCATCGAGATGCATAAACTCCTTGCTCCGTCGGACGGCAATACGGCGAATATGTGCCGAAGAGGCGCCGGGTTGACTTTCTCGAACATACTGAAGCACGGCCCCGGCCGCCTCTATGCCGGCGGTGAGGTCTTGACAGCCGAATACATCAAGCGACGGAACACCAAATTGGTCGAGCAACAATCGGATGCTCGCTTGTCGCTCGAAGGAAGACGGGTGTCGCTCGCACAAGCGGGCCCCTTTCACCCTATCGACCCACATCCTCGCCTCTTCGGCAAAGCCGCTTGGAAGCAAGACCTCGCGAGGTTCAAGCCTCGACAGCTCATCGAAGACCAAGGAAATTGCCTGGGAGCCATGGAATTCCGTGACCCAAAATTCTCCCGTTGAGATGTCAATCGCCGCCAATCCAATTACCGTCGGTCGGTCGATGTTCGATCGGAATGACAAGGCGGAGAGATAATTTGATTCGTTGGGTGCAAGCAAGTCCGTATCAACCAGGGTCCCTGGCGTATACAAACGGACTACCTCACGACGGACAAGGCCCTTCGCCAATTTAGGGTCTTCAACTTGTTCGCAAAGCGCAACGGTTTTCCCCGCCTTCAGCAGCTTGGCAATATAGGTGGTCGCGGCATGGTGGGGGACCCCGCAGAGTGGAACCGGTTGAGGACTCTGTTTGTCGCGGGATGTCAAGGCGATGGAAAGAAGCCGCGAGGCCGTTTCCGCGTCCTCAAAAAACATCTCATAGAAATCACCGACACGAAAAAACAGAATGGCGTGGGGATAGCGGTGCTTGATTTCTCTGTACTGACGCATGAGGGGCGTCAAGTCCTCATCGTTCATCGGTGTGATCCTGGGGATGTTCAAGCGAGGAAGGACTTGCCGGCCGAACGGACAATTTTTCGAACGACTGTCGGAGGCGTTCCAGATCGACCTCCGCTTCTTGAAGCGCGCGTGTCTTCCGGCGAAGCTCGATCCGCCCTCGGATCCACGGTGGAAACAACAAGATGCCGGCGACCAGCAGGCCGACGGCAAAACCGGCCAAAATCGGCTTGTACACCGGCGTTGATTCCTCCAACAGCCCGAAAAAATACCGGAGCGTCACCTCCTGTTCCTGGTTCTGGAGAAAAAACGCCAGCGATAGGAGCAACAAAATTCCCACAAGAATGACGCGAATCATCGATCGGACACCTTTCCTTGAGCCGCACTACGGGATTTGAAGATCCTTGATCGCCGGCTGATCGATGTCCACGATCGTCTGATACGGAGGAGAAGATCGGCCGACCGCGGGCCAGTGGCTTTCAATACGGCCCGTCGTCGCGTCAGGCTCCAGTGCCATAGGCAAATGTCCAGATGGTCTCGGGGAAGAAGAAAAGGGAAACGGTCGGCCCATTCCACGGCTGTCACGCTGGATTCGGTAAAATAGCCTGATAATCCGATGGCCTCGGCTTCGGTTGGTTCCTTCAGCCGGTACAGATCAAGATGAAAAAGGGGAAATCGGCCCTGATATTCGTGAACGAGAACGAAAGTTGGACTACTGACGGTCGCCGATGCGACCCCAAGACCGGTCGCGACCCCGCGTACGAGCGCGGTCTTGCCTGAGCCGAGCTCCCCCGTCAACGCCAACACGTCCCCTTCACGCAAAACCTGCCCGATGGTTCGTCCCAAGACATGAGTCTGGGCCGGCGAAAGGAGTAGAAGTTCCAACATGGCGAGGCCCTTGGCTCTGGACGCGCGTTTCACCGAAGGAGTCACGCGTGGACGGGTCGGCGACGTTGGATTACGACTCATAGGCCATCTTGAGAGCCGTAGGAATTTTATCGATGAGGTCTCTTGAAATCAGCCCGGCTTGCCCTTTCTCAGTGGCAACCAGATCTCCGGCCCATCCGTGCAGATACGTGGCGGTGCAAGCCGCCTCCCACTGGGGGAGACCTTGCGCCAAAAGACCGACCAACATGCCCGTGAGCACGTCACCGGTTCCCGCCGTCGCCATACCCGCATTCCCGGTGGGACAAATGGCGGCGGTTCCGTCCGGTCTGGCTATGACGGTGCGAGCTCCTTTGAGGACAACGAACACCCCTCGCGCGCAGGCGAAGCCGACCGCCGTTCCAAGTCGATCGGCGTTCACGGTCTGGGCAGTGGCATGGGCGTCCAAACGGGCCATTTCTCCGGGATGGGGCGTCAGGACAGGAGGGACCTTGCACGTGGTCAGCGTTGATGCACGACCCGCCAGCGCGTTCAAAGCATCCGCATCGAGGACGGAAGGGCGATCCAGTTGTCCGACCAAGGCTTGAACGAGCTCCACCGTTTCCGGATGGGTTGATAGTCCGGGCCCGATGGCCACCGCCGTTCTTGCTGCGATGAATGCCGACAAACGGTCAAAGGCGGCGCGAGAGAACGTTCGAGCTTTCGTTTCAGGCATCGGCGCCGTCATGGCTTCCAGTAATTTCGCCTCAAGAATGTCGTTCACGCTGGATGGAACGGCGACGGTCACAAGACCGGCTCCGACCCGAAGGGCCGCCGTCGCCGCCATCGCCGCCGCTCCCGTTTTCCCGACGGATCCGGCGATGATCCCGGCATGGCCGAAGGTTCCCTTATGGCTCGAAGCCTTACGCGGCGGCAGGGAGGTCCGCACGAATGCCGGTGTAATCAACGTGACGCGGCTGTTGATGGAATCGACCAAAGCGGAGGGGAAGCCGATATCCACGATCTTGACCGATCCGGCAAGATCGATCCCGTCATTTTGGAAGAGGCCCAATTTGGGTAAACCAAACGACACCGTAAGTGCCGCCCGTACGGCCCGGCCTAATGCCCGGCCGGTATCGGCATGGAGACCGGATGGGAGATCGACAGCCACCACAGGCCGACCTGCGTCATTGATGCAATCAATGACGTCGGCATATCGACCGGAAATTTCCGAAGTCAGGCCGGTGCCAAGAAGCGCGTCGATCAAAACGTCGCTCTCTTGCAAAACAGTGGTGAGTTGCTCTCGTGAGGTAAAAAGATGGGTGCTGGATTTTCCGGCCAGCCGCACAAAGCGCCGATACATGAATGAGGCTTCCGGGCTCAAATCGGAGGGCGGGGTCATGATCACCACATGGACCTTCGCTCCTTCATGGTGCAGGAGCCTGGCGACGACGAATCCATCGCCGCCGTTGTTCCCTTTGCCGCACAGAGCTGTGACGCGCTTGCCTTTTATCGGCCCGAATCTCTCCAGCACGGCGGTGGCGACTCCGAGGCCGGCTCGTTCCATGAGCGCCCTTGCCGGAATGCCGGCTTCGACGATCGTCCGCCGATCCAGTTCTTGCATTTGCGCGCCGGTCACGACCTTGAGCATCTTCGATCTCTGTCCTGAAACCTGCCGACAAAGGAGAGAGGCACGGCCATTTAGGGAGACCTACATCCAGGATCGTATTGATCGAGGAGAGACCCGAGCTACCACACGACCCCTCACGTGGAAGGATCGGGAGACGGCACGGAGCGACATCGCGAAGATCAACCGAGCAAAGCCTTCATTTCCTTGACGGCCTGTGGCAGGCCCACGAAGACGGCCCGTGCGATGATGCTATGGCCGATGTTGTATTCCACGATTTCCGGGATGTGGGTCAATCGTTTCACGTTCCGATAGTTCAATCCATGTCCGGCGTTTACGCCCATGCCGAGCTTGTAAGCCAGCTTGGCCGCCTGGGCGATCGCTTCGTATTCGGCGTCGGCCTCTTTGGACCTTGTGGCGTTCGCGTAGCGTCCCGTATGGAGCTCAACGAAGTCGGCGGCGATTTTATGCGCGGCCTTAATCTGCTGGAGATCGGGCTCGACAAACAAGCTGACAGGAATTCCGCCGTTGTGGAGGAGTCCGACCGCGCGCTCGATTCGCTCACGTTGCCCCGTGACATCCAGGCCGCCCTCCGTCGTCAGTTCCTGCCGTTTTTCCGGAACAAGGGTCACCAGATCCGGTTTGACGGTCAGAGCGATCTTGACCATCGCCTCGTCCGCCGCCATTTCGAGATCCAGCTTGGTACGGGTGATTTCCCGGAGAAGCTGGAGGTCGCGATCTTGAATGTGACGGCGGTCTTCACGAAGGTGAACGACAAGCCCGTCCGCACCGGCCAGCTCCACCAACACGGCAGCAGCCAGCGGGTCGGGGTCGGCTCCGCCCCGTGCTTGTCGCAAGGTTGCAACGTGATCAATATTGACACCCAGTCGAGCCATACTTCGCCTTCTACTACGTCAAATAAGTCATCAGAAGAAACGTACGGACAACTCAATGGAAATGAGTGGCGGCAGATCGTATTAGTAGCAGAAAGGCCGGACAGGGGGCAAGAACATGTCGAAGCAGCCGATCAATCTTTCTTGCCTTCTTGGCAGATGCATCATGTTCGTACGGGGGATGAGGGCTCCGAGCGGCTTATGCGAGAGAAAGACGGAACCCCACAGAATCACAAGGCAAATTGACTCGACATCGGACATCCAATACAATACGCCTTCCTGTTGTCATCAGGTCTGTGCTATGAGAAAACGTTCAGAGTGACCGGAGGAGGGCTATGGGTTTCGGGGACGGGTTTTATCGAATCAAGCGACTCCCTCCGTATGTCTTTGCTCAGGTGCAATCGCTCAAGTTGGAGGCTCGTCAGCGCGGCGAAGACATCATTGATTTTGGAATGGGCAACCCCGACCAACCTACTCCTTCCCATATCGTTGACAAGCTGATCGAGGCGGCTCGGAAAGGGAAAAATCATCGCTATTCCGCTTCACGGGGCATCACCAAGCTCAGGCATGCCATATGTGGATGGTATAAACGGAACTACGACGTCGATCTGGATCCGGAAACCGAAGCGATTGTCACGATTGGGTCGAAAGAAGGGCTTGCCCACTTGGCTCTGGCGATGATCGGTCCCGGCGACGTCGTGTTGACCCCGACGCCGACCTATCCGATCCACATGTACAGCTTTATCATCGCGGGGGGAGAAGTCAGAGGGATTGAACTCCGGGAGGACCGTGATTTTTTTGAAGAGTTGACTCGAGTCTATCGCCAAACGTTTCCCCGTCCCAAAATATTGGTCGTGAACTTTCCCCACAATCCGACCACGGCGGTGGTCGATTTGGAGTTTTTCAAAAAGATCGTGGCATTTGCGAAGGAACACCAGGTCATCGTCATCCACGATCTGGCTTATGCCGATCTGGTGTTCGACGGCTACAAGGCGCCGAGTTTCCTCCAAATTCCCGGAGCGAAGGATGTCGGCGTCGAGTTTTATACGCTCTCCAAGGCATACAATATGCCGGGTTGGCGCGTCGGCTTTTGCGTCGGCAATCGAGAGGTGGTGGGGGCGTTGGCCAAAATCAAAAGCTACCTCGATTACGGAATTTTTCAGCCGATCCAGATCGCCAGCGTGATTGCGCTGAACGGACCGCAGGAGTGCGTCAAAGAAACGGTGCAGCGGTATCAGAGACGGCGTGACACCCTGGTTGACGGACTCAATCGAATTGGCTGGAAGGTGGCCAAGCCGTTGGCCACAATGTTCGTGTGGGCCAGGATTCCGCTTCCGTATCGGCACATGGGTTCGCTTGAATTTTCGAAGCTCTTGTTGAAAGAGGCCAAAGTCGCGGTGTCGCCGGGGATTGGATTCGGCGAAGGAGGCGATGAATACGTCCGGTTTGGATTAGTGGAAAATGAGCATCGTACCCGCCAGGCTGTCAGGGGGATTCGCAAAGCCCTCAAGCTGGACGAGGCGCAGGAATGAAATCGCGCATTGGCGTCGGCATCATTGGATTCGGCACGGTCGGCACGGGGGTGGCGAAGGTGCTGCTCGACAACGCTGCGCTCATTCGGCGTCGAGTGGGCGTGCCCGTGGAATTGATTCGGATCGCCGACCTCGACATTGTCAAGGATCGCGGGGTCTCGCTTCCCCCTGGTGTGTTGACGACCGATGTCGGAGCCGTTTTGGCTGATCCGGCCGTCGATATCGTTGTCGAACTGATCGGTGGCTGCGACGTTGCCAAACGAGTCGTGTCGGATGCCATTGCCGCCGGGAAACATGTGGTAACCGCCAACAAGGCGCTGTTGGCCCTACATGGTGAAGAGATCTACGAAGCTGCGGCCCGTAAAGGCGTGGAAATAGGGTTCGAAGCGAGCGTCGGAGGCGGCATTCCGGTTATCAGGTCCTTGACGGAGGGACTTGCGGGTGACGCAATTCGTTCGATTTACGGCATCATCAACGGCACTTCTAACTATATCTTGTCTCGCATGACCCAGGAGGGGCATGATTTCGACGCGGTGTTACGGGACGCTCAGCAAGCCGGCTATGCGGAGGCAGATCCAACCTTCGACATCCAAGGAATCGATTCCGCCCACAAACTGGCCATCCTCGTCAGCCTTGCATACGGGACGCCGGTCCATATCAAGGAGATCTATACGGAAGGCATCACACACATTACTCCGACCGACATCGCCTATGCAAAAGCGTTCGGGTTCGTCATCAAGCTGTTGGGGATTGCAAAGCTGGTGGATGGGGAGATCGAGGCCAGGGTCCATCCCACTATGCTGCCCGCGACTTCTCCCATTGCAAGGGTTGACGGTGTGTACAACGCGATTCAGTTGGTCGGCGACGCAGTGGGGGATATCGTCTTGTATGGAAGAGGTGCCGGCTCGATGCCGACCGGCCAGGCCGTCGTGAGCGACGTTATCGCCATCGGGAGGAACGTGCTCTCGGGTGCTATGGGCCGCGTCCCGCCCGCGTCGTTTCGTCAGGATCAGCGCCGACCGTTGCGCGTGAAGCCCATGGAGGAAATTTCCTCGCTCTACTACCTGCGGTTCATGGTGGTCGACCGGCCTGGCGTGCTGGCCCAGATTGCCGGAGAGTTGGGCCATTGCGGCATCAGCATCTCCTCGGTGTTACAACAGGGCCGTCGGGAAGGGCAAACGGTACCGGTCGTCATCAAGACTCATATGGCCAGCGAGCGCGACGTGCGGAACGCCCTCGCGGAGATCAATCGTAAACCTTTTGTCTCGGAGCCTGCGACGCTCATTCGGGTGGAAGGCAAGGACGAGTGATCAAACGAGCGATGATATGAATCGATGGCAGGGCATTATTGAGGAATATCGCAAGTTTCTCCCGGTGTCGGAGAGGACGCCCGTCATCAGCCTGTTGGAAGGCAACACACCCCTCATTCGTGCGGCTCGGCTGGCTCAGGCGATCGCTCCCGGCATCGATCTCTATCTCAAGTTCGAAGGCGTCAACCCGACCGGTTCGTTTAAGGACAGAGGCATGACCCTGGCCATCTCCAAGGCAGTCGAGCAGGGGGCCCGCGCCGTAATCTGCGCGTCGACAGGGAATACCTCCGCGTCGGCGGCGGCCTACGGAGCGCGCGCCGGCTTGGCCGTGTATGTTCTGATTCCCGCCGGAAAAATCGCGCTGGGCAAACTCTCCCAAGCGATGATGCATCAGGCGACGGTCATTCAGATCGAAGGCAATTTCGATCAGGCCTTGGCGCTGGTCAAGGATCTTTCGGCCACCCGGCAAATCGAGTTGGTGAATTCCTTAAACCCCTTCAGAATCGAAGGGCAAAAAACCGCCGCGTTTGAAGTGTGCGATCAGCTCGGAGATGCGCCGGCCATGCATGTGCTGCCGGTTGGCAACGCGGGCAACATCACCGCCTATTGGAAAGGCTATCGTGAGTATCGCCTGGCGAATCAAATCACCAGGCTGCCGAGAATGATGGGGTTTCAAGCGGCCGGCGCGGCTCCGATCGTGCTAGGCCGGGTTGTCGAACAGCCGCACACCGTGGCGACGGCGATCCGAATAGGGAACCCCGCCAGTTGGAAGTCGGCGTTACAGGCTGTCCAGGAATCCTCCGGGGCTATTGACATGGTGACCGATGAGGAGATCCTCGCGGCCTATGCGGCCGTGGCGAGAACGGAGGGCGTGTTTTGCGAACCGGCTTCGGCGGCGTCCGTAGCCGGTGTCACGAAGTTATACCGTGCTGGAGGGATTCGGGAAGGTGAGACGGTGGTCTGTACCTTGACCGGCCATGGATTGAAGGATGCCGATATTGCCATCAGTGTGTCGAAACAACCGCTGACCGTCAAGGCGACCCACGAGGACGTCGTCCGTTTGTTGGAGGTCTGAATCCGGAGAAGTTTCGATGAAATATCTGATCCTGCATGCGGCCGGAATGGCCGGACAGCCCCGCCCGGAACTGGATGGGCGCACCCCGCTTCAGGCTTCCGCGACACCGAACCTCGATCGCTTGGCCCAGAACGGTGAGCTGGGCCAGCTTGTCATCCATGCCGAAGGAGTTCTGCACGGAAGCGGAGCGACCGGAACGGCGATTCTCGGTTACGATCCCAAGAAGTACTATCAAGGTCCCGGCCCGCTTGAGGCGGTCAGTTTGGGTGTCTCGGTCACGGAACAGGATGTCGTCTATCGCGGCACAATGGTGACTCTCAGGCCTGAAGGTGGAAAGCCGGGCGACGACATCAAGAAATTGGGTCCTCATGTGATCATGGATGATGCGACGGGGGGCTTGATTGAAACGGAAGAGGCGCGGGAACTGATCGAGGCGATCAATGAACAGTTAGGGTCTGAGACCATTCAATTTTACCCGGGGTCAGGCCATCGACACCTCATGGTGTGGGTCAATGGCAAACCTCGGGCGCATTGTGTGGATCCCCAAACCGTCTTGGGGAAATCCATTGGCGGGGCGTTGCCGACCGGTGACGGGGCCGACATCCTGCGGAAGCTGATGGACGCAGCCTATCTGATTCTTCGTGGTCATCCTGTCAACGACGACCGTCTGGCTGCCGGGAAAAAACCCGCGAATTGCATCTGGCTATGGGGGGAAGGTCGGGCTGTTGCGTGGCCGAGTCTTCCGGAGAAGTATCGTGTCAGAGGGGCTGTCGTGGCGACCGGTGATGTTCATCGGGGGATCGGCATTGCCGCCGGCCTGGAAGCGGTTGATCTTGATCGGCTTGCCGGCGGAGATTTGCGGACCAAGGCGGCAGTGGCGCTTGAGGAATACGCCAAGAAAGACTTTGTCTATGTCCATGGCGGCCTGACGGACGAGGCGATTCACAGCACAGACCCCAAAGCAAAAGTTCTTGGCATCGAAGCGTTTGATCGAGAGCTTGTCGGCCCTTTAATCGAGGGATTGGAACGGCAAGGACCGTATCGGTATCTCGTCATGTGCGATCACGGCAAGGCCGAGGGGCTTGCCCTTTATGCTTTCGGAGAGGGAGGCCGGAAGGGGGCATCGTCATCGAGCCGGCGCTTCACGGAGCCGGACGCACAAGCGACCAATCTTCCCCCCAGGGATGCCACCAAGTTCATCAATCGGCTCCTTGCGAACGGATAAAGCCGATGGCGCTTATCGTCCAAAAATACGGCGGGACTTCCGTCGGATCGGTCGAGCGTATCCATCGCGTCGCCGATCGGGTTGCTCGTGCCCGTGAGGAAGGACACCGTGTGGTAGTGGTCCTTTCGGCTATGAGTGGAGAAACGGACCGTTTGATCAAGTTGGCCTACGAGGTGACTCCAAATCCCGACGAGCGGGAACTGGATATGCTCCTGTCGACGGGCGAGCGGGTGACCATCGCGCTGTTGGCAATGGAACTGAGGGGGCGGGGCATCAATGCACGATCCTATACAGGGAGACAGGTCGGCATTCTGACCGACAGTGCCCACACGAAGGCGCGCATCGCGCGGGTGTCGGCGGACCGGATTCGCGAGGCCCTGAAAGAGGGAGTCGTTCCGGTGGTCGCCGGTTTTCAGGGCATCAATGAAAAGTCAGACGTGACAACGTTGGGGCGAGGCGGGTCGGATTTGTCCGCCGTTGCCTTGGCGGCTGCTCTGAAAGCCGATCGCTGCATCATCTTCACGGACGTGGACGGCGTGTATACGGCGGACCCCAACATCGTGCCGGCGGCCAGGCGTATCGATAAAATTTCATATGAAGAAATGCTGGAGATGGCCAGTTTGGGGGCCAAGGTGCTTCAAACCAGGTCGGTTGAGTTTGCCGCCAAGTTCAACGTGCCGGTCGAGGTCAATTCAAGTTTCAAAGAGGGGAGAGGGACGCTCGTGACGAAAGAAGACCCGGATATGGAAGCGGTGGCGGTGGCAGGGGTCACCGGTGATCGGAACCAGGCGAAAGTGACCATTATTGGTGTGCCGGACAAGCCGGGTATCGCGGCAAGAATTTTCGGGCCGGTGGCCCAGGCGAACATCAACGTCGATATGATCATCCAGAACATCAGTCAGGCGACGTTGACGGACCTGTCGTTCACGATCCCTCGCGCGGATCTTAGAAAAGCCGAACCGATCATCCAAGCTGTGGCGAAGGACATCGAAGCCAAATCCGTGTCCATCACCGAGGCGATTGCGAAAGTCTCGCTGGTTGGTGTCGGCATGCGTTCACATTCCGGTGTTGCGGCTAGAATGTTCGACGTGCTCTCGCGTGAAGGGATCAACATCATGATGATCAGCACCTCCGAAATCAAGATTTCCTGCGTGATCGAAGAAAAGTATCTTGAGCTGGCCATGCGCTCGTTGCACGCGGCGTTCGGTCTTGATAAAACTCAGGGCTGATACGGTCACAAAAGTCAAAAGCACCAAGACGCTACGTATCGGCACAGTGGATCAGATCATGGCGTCATTCTGTAAGTGTCGATCCCTTGCATCAAAACATGGTCTCGACCATTTCGTCGTAATATCAACGGGGGACCATGACATGATAGAAAAAGATTTTGTAAACCGGGATCGTAGTGGTTGCTCACAAGATTATGGGCGACTTGGGA
>JANDJJ010000204.1 GCA_024330945.1 Nitrospira sp.
GGTGCTGGTCGGAAAATTGACGCAGATGGCGGCTTCCAAGGCGCCGTTGGAATTGTTGCAGGGGGCCGGAAAATTAGAAGAATCCTTCGATGTCCGGCCGACGGAGGGCGACAAGCGGGGGACGGACGGGCTTCGTCTCATCACGCTGGTGCCAAAGGCCAAAGACCACGAATCGGCAAGAAATCCTCAGCGAATCGTGATCGAGGTGTTTCCGAAAACATATTTTCTCCGCACCGTGTCTTTGTATGAAGTCAGCGGCAACGTCTCGACGTTTGAGTTTTCCGATTTGAGAGCGAATATGGGATTGGCGGACGAGACGTTCGAGTTCGTCATCCCGCCCGACGTTGAAGTAGTCCAGGCTCCTGTCTTGACCGTGCCGTAGGAGGGGCGATTTCCGTCGGTGCCCTTCCGTGCGCCGTAGGATCGTCAATGCGAGAATCATCGTGAGCAAGGTCGAGGGTGAAAAACGGACGGGGCCGATGGCGGAGATTATGACCAAAATGTTGAAGGGTGGACGTCCATGATACGTGAAGCAAGCACCGTGGTGGAGGCGGTCGATCAAGCGGTGGCGACGTTGGACCTCGACCGGCTACACAAGGAGTATTGGGATCAGGAAGAGTTTCTGGTCATCAAGCAGTTTTTGCCGCGGGCCTTCGTGGAACAAGTCCTGGTGCCGCAGGCGCAAGGCGTGAAGGGCGAACTCAATCGCAACTACATTCCCGGCCATAAGAAAGGTGGAAGCGTCAGTTATTATACGGTTCAGGAAAAAGCGCCTCGTTTTCTGGACATCTACCGCTCGGAGTCGTTCAAACGTTTCCTCAACCGGCTCACGGACGCGGACGTGATGGTCTGTCCGGACAATGATCCCCATGCGTGCGCGCTCTACTACTACACGGAGCCCGGGGACCACATCGGCTTTCACTATGACACGTCGTATTACAAGGGGGCGCGCTATACGATTTTGATGGGGTTGGTCGACCGGTCAACGTGCTGCAAGTTGGTATGCGACCTCTTCAAGAATCACCAAACGAAACCGCTCCGTCATCTTGAACTGGTCACCGAGCCCGGAGACGTGGTGATTTTCAACGGTGACAAGCTCTGGCACGCCGTCACGCCTCTCGGAGAAGGAGAAGAACGAATCGTGCTGACGATGGAGTACGTGACGAATTCGGATATGAATCCGATCAAGCGGCTCTACTCGAACCTGAAGGACTCGATCGGCTATTTCGGCCTCAGAACGGTTTTCAAACGGGCGTGGTCCGACCCGAAGCGTTCGTGATGACTTCCGCGTGCGTCTGCTGATTTTCTGGACTCCGCAAGCAGCCCTGCGATTTGTTTTTCAAAGATGCAGGTGTTTCATCGCGGCGGCGCACAGCACGATAAAAAATCCCATCCACAGCGCAGCGCGCTGAAACGGAATGACCTCGTAGGTCTCGCCCTCTTCGGCTTGGTCATCGGATTTGAAAATCACGGTGTACAAAAAAAGCGTGAGGAGACCGAGCACGAGGAGCAATTTAATGCAAAAAACGATCAGATACTTGGCATGATGCTGCATGCCGGCGCCGGTTTGCGACGTGATGACCTGATTGACGTAGTGCAGATTGATGCCGCCGGTAAACAGAAGGACGATCAGGAGAATGCCCGCCACTTTCTTGTAGTGGCGGTAGAAGACGTCCGTGATCGGTTTGACCTGCTCCTTCGGTACGGCCATTTGCAGGCCCGGCGTGACCGCCAAAACAAGAAAAGCGAGGCCGCCGATCCAGATCACCGCTGAGAGAAGGTGGAGCCAGTGATTGAGAATCGGAATGAGTGTGTTGAGATCAAAAAAGATCTGTTGAAAAGCGTCCATGTGCGATGTGTCCTGAAAGAGAAACGGTCACCCGAGGGGTGCACCCGCGTTCGGCCCGTTCACGGGCGTTGCGAGCGACGCGCTACAACTTAAAGACCGGCGTGTCGTTGCCGAATCGCTTCTTGCGCAACTCTTCCATCAGGTCGACGGTAATCAG
>JANDJJ010000022.1 GCA_024330945.1 Nitrospira sp.
CTTGGGTGGGGCGCGGGTTTCGAGGACCGCTTCGTGACTACATGCTGGCTGACGCCGTGGAACCTTCCCACTTTGGACGGGCCTATGGGCTTGAACGAGCCGGCGATATGTTGGGCGCGGTCGCAGGACCGTTGGTCGCCACCGTGCTGGTATGGGGCGGGATGGAGTTTCGGGCGGTCATCCTCTGGACTCTGGTGCCAGGGCTGCTAGCAGCGGCGGCCATTTTCTTTCTGGCGCAGGAACGTCCTTTTCCCCGGACCGCTTCTTCCAATGTGGGCAGGCCGCGCCCCGGGTGGCGAGCCTTTCCCCGATCATTCTGGTTATTTTTGGGCGGCGTTTTCCTCTTCGGTCTGGGGGATTTTTCACGAACCTTTCTGGTGTTGTTGGGAGCCCAGCAGTTCGGGGAAAGCAACCTGCATGCTGGAGGAGCCCTGTCGGCCGCGATCCTCCTCTACACGGCGCATAACCTGATCAGCGCCCTCGCCGCCTATCCCATCGGGCACCAGGCTGATCGAGGGAACAAACTCACGATACTCCTCGGGGGATACATTCTTGGGGTCGCCACCAATCTGTTACTTGCCGTTGCTGGATGGTCTACCAGCGGTCTGTTGGTCGCGGTGTTGTGTTCCGGCATCTACATCGCCGTGGAAGAGACGCTCGAAAAGGCGGTCGTCGCTGAACGGCTCCCACAGAACCTGCGCAGCCTCGGCTTGGGACTCTTGGCCTGTGCCAACGCCGTCGGGGACATGGTCTCCAGCCTCTACGTCGGGTATCTGCTCGACAGCCATCATGCAGAGGTGGCGTTCAGCCTCGCGGCTTTTTGTGGTACGGTCGGTGTGCTCTGGCTCATGCTGGTGAAAACGCGGCTCGGCGTCGCCAAACCGGCTTAGTCCTCTCCGCGACGTTCACAATGTGGTGCTCCCTCGATCTTGACGAATGGGGCGATCACCCCCGCGGCCCGAACATAATCACCGCCATGCCGACAATGGCAATCGCGGACCCGAGTACATCCCACTGAGTGGGACGGATCCCCTCCACCAACCAAAGCCACAAGACGGCCGTGGCCACATAAACTCCTCCATACGCCGCATAAACTCGCCCAGCAGCCGTCGGATGCAATGACAGCAGCCAGACAAACAGCGCCAGTGAAACGGTGGCGGGCACGAGGATACCGACAGGGGCTCGATCAGTGAGCCAAAGCAGAGGGAGATAACAGCCCACGATTTCGGCAATCGCCGTCAGGACAAACAACCCGGTAGTGCTGAGAAACGTCATTCCTCCATCCCTTTTCACCCTTTTTCATATGACACGACGCGGCGGCTTCACCAACTCGCCGCTCATTTGCCCCCTACCATAACATACCCAGTCCTCATTGCAGGGACGGAACCGTTCCCGCGAGGCATCGCAAAGAAGCCGCCGGACAAGCTGGTGGCATTCTGGCTTGACAGTCCAATAACATTGATGTAACCATTGGTTACACGATGAAACCGCGTGACTTCAAACGCCTTCGTGAGCACCTGGGCTTGACGCAACAGCAGCTCGCCGAAGCGCTGAAGACGACCCGCGTCACCATCGCCCGCTATGAGGCGGGGATGAGGCGCATTCCAGGCTCTGTTCAGGTGGCGATCGGGCAATTGCACCAGTCCACCACGCCTCCCCTCACCATTCTGTTAGCTGGAACGGTCGCAGCCGGCTCGCCCATTGAACCGATCGAACAATCGGAAACGGTCGAGGTCCCTTCCAGCATGTTGAAAGGAGGAACGGTCTTCGCCTTGCGCGTCAAGGGAGACTCCATGAAAGACGAAGGAATTTTGCCCGGCGATTTGGTCATCGTTCGAAAACAAGACACGGCTAGGAACGGCCAAACGGTCGTGGCGCTGGTCAATCGCGAAGCCACGATCAAAATCTATGTCAAAACAGACACCCACATCGAACTGCGCCCAGCCAATTCGGCGATGGCACCTATCCTGGTGAAACCGTCGGATGAGTTTCGCATTGAAGGGGTGCTGGTCGGTGTGATCCGGCACTGTGCAAGCTAGTGAGGAGGGATCCCATGACCATGATAGAACAGCCTGCAACCTATAACCGTTTGCTGGATCTGGAACGGCTTGTGACGCTCTTGAACGGACAGCTGCAAGCGTTCAAGCAGGAACTCGATCAAGCCGGCGCCCGGTCTTCCGCACATCAATCCTGGTTGATTTGGCACAACCGGCCACGAAACCAGCTCTTTATGTCAGCGATCTGCAATCGGCGCATCCGGCCCAATCTCAGACGGCAGGAACACGCCGCCTCACCGGCACCACGTTGACAAAGGGCGGCGTGGTCTCACGCGACCAGCAATGCCGATGGACATGATCCACATAGCCGCCGTTTGACACCGGCCATACGAAAAGAAAATTTTTTCACGATGTTCATGTCATTAGAACGGAAGTCATGCTATGGTAGGCGACGTTTCTTCGGAAGAATGAGGGAAATCATCGGCACTCTCCTGTCACCTTTGCCGTGAGCAGAGAGAAAAAGCGGAACCACATGAAAGGAAGGTGTAGCATGAAAGGAACATGTAGCGTGTTCGCCTGCATCGGCTTGACACTGACTCTGTCGGCACAGGCCGCCTACGCGGTACCCTTGATTCCAGACTCCTCCGTTCCCCTCCCCGGCACTACTGTCGTCGCAGAGCCGCAGTTGGCGGGAGTGGTACAGGTGGATGAGGTCGTGCCTTTTTCATTTGATGCTTATGGAGGCACCGTCTCCGGAACCGTTCAGGTGAGGATTGTGCGATCCGATCTCGACGGCACGATGGATTTTTACTGGCGGGTCATAAACGACGCGGCGTCGGCCGGGCCCATCGCCGCTTTCCGCATCGGGCAATTTACGGACACCTTCCACAACGTAAATGTTGCCCTCGACGGACTGGGCGATATCGATTCCATCAGCGCTTTTCGCTTCAGCGGAGCGTTTGACGGCTATGTCAACTTTCATTTCGATGATGCGCTTGTTCCAGGAACCTCCTCAAAATTCTTTTTCGTCGATACAAACGCGATCTCTTACACGAAAACTGCTATCTATGACCTCACCGGACAGACGGAGATTTCGCAGCTCTACCCGATGTATGCCCCTGCTCCCATCCCAGTGCCCGGTGCGCTCCTGTTGTTCGGGTCCGGTCTGATAGGCCTGGGCTCGGCCGTCTGGCGGAAAAGACACAACGCATAACCACATCCCTACGACTGAGAATGACCGCCGGCCCCGCACGGGGCCGGCGGAATCCACCTGCACCTCGCACAGCCCTTTCCGAGCCGACTAATAACCGACGTCCCATCAACAACGAATGGCCTGGACTGTTGGAAGAGCGGAACATTCCCACCGCCGATCATCTCCTTCACTCTTCCTGCTTCCCCCGGCCCCCTCTCATATTTGAGCTTCCTTCACCGGCCTGATAGACTAGCTCCGTGCCCTTGATGGAGCATGACATGGCTACTACATCACGTTCGGCCAAACTCACCTATGAAGACTATCTCCTCTTTCCCGACGATGGGAAACGGCACGAGGTGATTCAAGGAGACCACTTCCTCACTCCTGCACTGAACACCAAACATCAGCGGGTCTTGGGACATGTGCATGTCGCCCTGTACACGTACCTCCGGCATCACATCATTGGCCAGGTGTCTATCGCCCCCTACGACGTCGTGCTTTCTGATGAAGATGTGGTCCAGCCGGATTTGTTGTTCATCTCGACGGCACGGCTGTCGATCGTCACCGACATCAACGTGCGGGGAACGCCTGATCTCATCGTTGAAATCCTCTCAGAGGCCACGCGCAAGAAGGACGAAGTCACCAAACGCAAACTGTACGAACGGTACGGAGTGCAGGAATACTGGCTCGTGGACCCAGAGCTGGAAATGGTCAAAGTCCTTCGGTTGAGCGGCAACCAGTATGTGCGAGCCGCCGAACTTTCAAAAGAAGCCCACGATGTTTTGACGACCCCGCTGCTGCCCGGCTTCTCTCTTCCGCTCGCCGAGATCTTCGACTGACACCGCGAGAGCGGCTCTGAGCTTTCCCATCTTTCCCTCGTGTACTCTCTCACAACAAAGACAGAATCCGCATTGATTCACGACTCCCCAATGCTGTGGAGCGGTATTGGGTAGGGTCAAGCCGGACAACGCTCAGACCAACTCTTGACGTCCTTCCTACACCTGCTAGGCTTTCAGAAGCGGAGCGTACAGTCCGTGTCCTCTATCCGTCGATAAGTGAGGGATGTCTCGCAACCATGGCCGGAGGCCAGATGAAGCGATCAGAATCTTGGGTTGCGATGGTGGGCGGTCTCCTGCTGTTGACGGCGGCAGGTTGTGCCATCAGCCACAAACCAGAAGGCGAAGCTTACGAGCTCCCGTCGCTCCGTATCGTCTTTCTGGATCGCCCTCACATTCAGGCGAAGTATGAGGAGATTACCGGGCAATCGGGGGTCATGCCGACGCCGCGATTGGTACTGGACCCCCAGCGACGGAAAGAAGTCGTCGTCGGTTTCTACGATTACCACACCCGCACCATCTATTGCCCGAAGATGGATTTTGAAGTCTGCGGGCACGAGCTTCACCACGCCGTGCTGGGCCGCTTTCACCTGGAATAATCACCCGACGGGCGGTCTCCTCCACTATCAGTTCAGCCGTACAATCCGCCCTTCAACCGAGGCGGAAAAGGGTTGCGGGAGGGCCTGGATGTAGGCGATCAGCGCGTCCAAATCCAGCGGTCCCCCCATTCTGGTTCGTCCCTCCAGCAAGACAGTGAAATTATCGCCGCCGGCGGCGAGAAAACTGTTGACCGTGACGGTGTAGGTCGCCAGCCGATCAATGGGCACGCCATTGCGTGACACGTCGACAATCCGGTCACCGATCGGTCGGTTACTGTCCCAGATGTAGGTCAAGCCCGAGGTCTTGAGGATGCGTGGGAACGGCTGATTGGCCCACTGTTGGTTCAGCAAGTCGTAGATCTGCTGGCCCGTCAGTTCCATCCGAACCAAACTGTTGCCGAACGGCTGAATCGTAAAGAGCTGTCCGTACGTGACCGGCCCGGCAGCCAAGTCGGTACGAATGCCTCCCGGATTCATGAACGCGAAGTCGGTTCCCAACGTCGCCCGCTGGGCGTCGGCGATCAGATTCCCCAAGACCGACTCGCCGCTCGGACTTTCCGCTCTCACGAAATCCGTCGCCGCCGTGCCGATCACACGGTTGACCAAGGGGGCCACAACCGCCTGTGCCCGTTCAACCAATTCAGCCACTCGCGGATGGGGCGTGAGCCCCGGTCCGGCATCGCGGTAGGTGGTGACGATCGACGCGCGTTTGACGACTACGTCTCGGCTCCGCCGGTCAATGAGCAGATCGATATCGCTATACGCGGTGCCCGCTGAAAAGGCCTGGGTGACCAAGATCTCAGCGCCGTTCCGGTTCTTCAGCACCACGTTCGTGAAGGCATGGGCATGGCCGGACACCACGACGTCGACGTCGTCATCCAGACGGGAGACAAGATCGAGCAACGCCCGGCCGTTGACAGAACCTTCCGGCTGCGTAGGCCCTTCATAGGTCGTCTGCCTGCCGCCCTGGTGCAGCAAAACGATGAAGGTTCGAATCCCATGGGCCTTGCGCAACCATCGCACATAGCGATTGATGCTATCCGCTTCATCGAGAAATCTCAGGCCGGCCACGCCGGTGGGCGTCACGATGGTCGGGGTTTCCTTGAGCACAGCACCGATGAACGCGAGGCGGACATCCTGTACCTGCTTGATGACGTAGGGAGGCAAAATCGGCTTTCCCGTTTGTTCATCCACCACGTTGGCGGAGACGGTCGGAAACCTGGCACCGCCGTAGGGATGCTCCAAAAACGGACCGGCTGGACGATTGCCGCCGTTCAGGAGTCGAAACAGTTCGTCTTTCCCTTCGTCGAATTCATGATTGCCAGGTGTGCCCACGAGGTTGCACTTCGGATGAAGGCGACGATCCCGGCGTTCATCTTGCGCGTCATGCTCATCCCACCCTGGACGCCGCTCTTTGCGCTCGCGACGGTCATCGTACCGGCAGTGCCGATTCGCCAACAGATTCAAGAACCCGATCGACGGCTCATCCTGCAGAAGGGCCGACTCCGGCGGCGTCGCCCCAACGTGATCCCCGGCATGGACGATGAAGGTGCGTTCCGATAAATCCGGATCGTGCGGATCCTGTTGGGCTGCTTCCAGGTAGGCGGCGAGAACCGCGGCTCCTCCCACCGGCCGATTCGCCACCCGGCGGCCTTCCGAGAGTTGTCCGTGAAAATCGTTGATCCCGAGCACCTGCACATGGAGCAGCGAGTCTTTCCTCCCCCGATGGAACCCGGGACGTTTCCATTCCAGCTTCCGCTCCGCCTCTCGCCGTCTCTCAATCGTATCGTCTCGTTCGTCGTCGCGGTCCCAATCGAGGGAATATCGCTCGACCGAACCGGCGGCGAAGGCCTGGGGCACTGCGCAAGCCACGCCGAAACACAGGAGGTTCACGGCGGCGAACCGCACGATGAACGAACAACGGACTGCGTCGAGGCGCATGGGGAAACTCCTTTCGTGCAAAGCGGGCCATCAAACCCCTGAAAAACCAAGATCGGTTCTGCGTGCGATACACGGATCGCCGGCGACGCCAGCGACGGACGAAACATACAGACGGAGACGTTATCGGTCGATCCAAGAACGGTCAAAGGCGGGTAAACTTTTCGTTTCGATTGTACGTGAGAATCAAACAAACGAGGGGTGCGCCGCTAAAACGCGACGCTTCGTCAACGCCCTCCTGACAAGGCGGCGATCGCGCGTTCCATATCAGCAGATGGCAGAAGCCCTTTCAATCCTCGCGGCGACTGCGCTACAGTGTCGGTATGCCCCCGTAGCTCAGTTGGATAGAGCAGCGGTTTCCTAAACCGCGGGTCGCACGTTCAATTCGTGTCGGGGGCACCACACCCCACTCGTGCCTACCGCCGGCTTTTCTGAATTGTGAGGAGAGCGGGCTCTACGTTAGAAAGCGACCTACAAGCCGCCGGTCAACAGATCGAGCGTTCCTTCGGCCACCACTCGGACCTGGAGGGAGGCCTCGTCGGCAAACACACCGATTCCCTGAAACGATGACAGTTTTCCCCGCATCACCCAATCGGGGCTCAATCGTTGAGTCAGAACCGGAACGATGAGGTTTTGCATTTTTTGAGTGGCCTGCGTGACGCCGACAACGGCTTCCGTTGCGATAAATCCACGAAACGATGAATGAAACAACCACGTGGCGGACTTGCCCAGTTGTTGGGCGGTCGCCGCATCGTAACGAAGATTCTCAAAATAGAGGGTCTGCGTGAGCGGATTGAGGCGGGGTTTTCCCACTAAGTACGCATGCCCCTCGGCGTCCCCTCTGAAATCGATTCGCATCACCACCTGATTGCCGCCGTTGCTACGGACAGAGACCTCGGTGATGACAATGGAGCGGTCTTCATTGGACACTCGCTCGCCTCTCAACCGGTCGGTCAATGCGTCGGAGAGTTTCTGATAGTCCATGCCCACGTCCGTAACCACACGAAACCCGCGAGGAGTCGGTCGAGGGTCAAGCGGCGGAAGGGAAGCGGATGGGAGCACCGGTTCGTCACCAAAAACGATCACGGGCTTCGCGATCATCTGAATCGTATCATGGAGATGAAGCCCCTCGCTGGCGAGTCCGCCGTGGGCGACGCGCTCCACATTGAACAGGAGCCACGCATCCGGGTTCAGTCGAACCGGTTTTCGCAGAAGCTTCCAGACGTGCTCGATCCGATCGTTGAACGTCACCGTGTTCAGACGCTCGACCGCCTGTTGGAGCCCCCCCCGCACGCTGTCCGCGAGCGCTTTTCGGACCTCTTCCACGACAACGTGTTCTTCGGCCCGGTCGCCCGCGCACGGATCGATGCCATGAACCGACACGTCGACCACGGACGCGGCCAAACGGAAATCCGGCGTCATATCGATCGCCATGCTTCCCGTCAACATCCCCTGTTTGAAACCTCCATCGCCGCCTCCGCACTGCGTGGGAACGCCGACCGAAGCCGTCTTCGGATGCATGTCAATCTTGTACCGAAAAGGCGCGCTGACCAAGACGTTCGCCGACAGCTCCACGCCTTTCCACCAATCCTTGAGGGCGGCGCCGGCGTCCCGTCGCGCATACAAGCCCGCGGCGGGAGCATTGATCGCAAAATCTTCGCGTTCGGCGTGGTACTTGTACTCCAAGCCTTGAGCGCTCTTGACGTGGGTTTCCCGCTGTTCGAACCGCTTGGGAATTATCCGTTCGTCGTTGAGCACGTCTTTCAGCATTGAAAGATCTACTCGAATAGAAAAACTGACAACGGAATCCGTTTCCGTCGTAGAAAGAGCCGGACGCTGCACCGGCGGAAATGGTTCGGGAGCGGGAGGCTGAATGCGAGACGGCCCCAACGAACAACCGAAAAACAACAGTGCAACGGGCCACACGACGCAAGAACGCCGTATCACCATGATCGCGCATCGATGATTGCGCCTTGGATGCCCGGCGATTCCTCCGCTTCTCCCGGCTGACTTCATGTTTCCTCCCGTCGCCTTCTTCTCTTTTGGTAGGGGAGCTAGCATACCAAAACCTTACGGAGCTTCGCAGCGAATATTTATGAGCGCATCTTGCTTCGGTCGAGGCGTGAACGGCGGAACAAGCATCGAACTCCTATTCCGCAAAAATCCCGTGTTTTCTTGTCAGGTCGCCACCTCCCGGTTAGACTTTTTTCACTCTCATGACACGCCCACGAAAAGCGGACGGCTCTCGGCTCCCACCGCAAACCGGTACAGCCGAAGCCATCACTGATGTGACCACCCGCCTTCAAGAAGTCCTTGCCTCCATTCATGACCTGAGCCGGGAAGGATTTCCCTATCGAGACGCCGCAAGGACCAAGGCCGAACTGCAACTTCGCGAATGCGTGAAGCAGCTTTTTGGCGAACACTCTCGTGAGTTTCAAACCTACCGCCACTACCGATTGCGGGTATCGAACCAAGCGGAGATCGCGCAGAGCGTCGCGACCATTCAAACACTCCTCCAGATCGTCCAAGACAAGGGATCTGAGCCTCACCCTCCTGTCCCGCCGCTTTCTTCCTCGGCGCCGGTAACCGGTGTTTCCCTCAACACGGCGGAAATCCCACAGACGCCTCCGCCGCCGAAATCCGCGTCAAACCAGCCGGGTGGCCCATCCACGCCGCCGGAACTCACTGCAACGAATCCGCGGCTGCACGTCGCGCCGGTCGCTTCGCCATCTTCGCCGCCCGTCTCGACCCATGTTCCCGCCGCGTCGCCGGCGGCTCCGGAGAGTTCTGCCCCATCGCTACGGCCCGCGCACTCGCAACCGCTTTCTCCGGCCACGCCATTGAGTCCATCGCTTTCCTCAACGAATGGAGTCTCCATCCGACAACGGACATTCCATCCCTCGACATCCTCGCCGGACACGTCTCCACCCAATCCGGGCGTCACCAGCCCGCCCTCCATTTCCTCTTTGCTTGAGGCTGGTTCCGAATGCGACCCGCTCCGGCTCGTCCGAAAAATTTGCCTGCGGCTCCATGCGGTCGCTTGCCAACTGCGCCTCCGCAATGACGCTCGCCCGACGATCGAGATCCAGGACGACCTTGATGTGCAAGACCTGTTGCGGGCCCTGCTCAAAATGGAATTCGACGACGTGGGGGTCGAAGAATGGACTCCATCTTACGCGGGAAACACGGCGCTCCCCGCGCTCTTGCTGAGCGGCGAACACATCACCGTCGTGGCAAAGAAAACTCGCCCCGGTTTGACGACGAAAGAACTTGCCGAACGGATCGCGGCGGACGCCGCCTTCCATGCCGCTCACCGTCAACCCGGCATCTTGTTTTGCTTTGTTTATGACCCGGAGGGCCGCGTCGGCAGTCCCAAACAATTGGAAACCGAATTGGCCGACGCCGGGAACGGGTACACCGTCGAAATCCTTGTGGCGCCACGGTAAGATCATGCACAAACCAAAATCCCAAAAGCCGGCTTCCGCTTCTCTTCCCGCTTCGCGGCCCAAACGGCTGTTGACAGCGGTCCAACCCCTTCGCTATAGTCCGCCCGACATGGAGTCGGCGACGATCCCCTACACGATCCACGCGCCCGAGGCCGGAGCTCCTCTCATGTCGGATCGCGCCTATATCCTGATCAACGTGATTCCTGGACAAACCTCGTCCGTGGTGCGAGCCCTCTCGCAAATCAAAGAAGTCAAGACCATCGACCCCTGTTGGGGAAAACCCGATATCATTGCGGTCGTAGAGGTCCAAGATCAGGAAGCCCTAACGCAATTGGTCCTCAAGCGACTTCACGGCATTGACGGCATCACGCAGACCGATACCCATCTGGTTTACAAACTGGCGGAATCTTAACCGAGATGATCCCAGGGAGGTGCAAGATGATGCGACGGACGCGATGGATCGTGGCAACCCTACTATTGTTGACCGGAACGGCCGGAACCGCATTTGCTCTGGAGCCGGATGTCATCGACGTAAAGCTTTCCGCTCCGGCTGACAAAGTGAAAAACGCCGTCACCGAGGTCCTGACCGAAAGCGGCTACGACGTGAGGTGGAAGAACGACACGACGTTGGAGACGGACTACCGAGAAGAATCAGGAGGACTGGACAGTCTCTATTACTGCTGTTGGGGGGTCGTCAAGAGCAGGGTCCAAGCAACCGTGGCCCCCGGGGCGGACCAAACCACGCAACTCCGCCTTCAGGTTTTCGCCCAAGGCAAACGCACGATCTTCGAGAGCTTTGCTCCCATCGAGACCCCGGTTCCGGAAAGTGCGGGCAATCAGCTCAGGCTGATCAAAAACAAGCTGAAGATCGTCAGCCATCCCTATACGACCGTGTCGTTCTTTGGGATGAAGTAACAGGTTCAGAACTGGTCATGCGCAGCCATGGCAGTTCGCCACGGCTGCGCCCCTTTCCGGCAGGGCTTCGCCTCAGCCGGTGAGGCCCTCTTCCTTCTCAATTTCCTCCTGGTCTCCTCCCAAATCCAAACCGAAACGCTCCGCCATCCGATACAGTGTCCGTCTGTCGATCCCCAAGATTTTCGCGGCCTTCACCTTGTTTCCTCTCGTCTCTTTCAACACCCGAATCAGATGCCGCTTTTCGACTTCCTCCAGCGTCAGATAGGCTTCATTGGTCTGGTCGCATCGCGGTTGCTTGGAATCCGGCTCGGCTTCGGCTCCTAAACGAATCGTCGCCGGCAAATCTTCCGGCGTCAAGAGCGGCCCATGACTCAACGAGACAGCGCGCTCGATGACGTTTTCCAACTCCCGCACGTTGCCGGGCCAGCGATATCGCGTCAAAATCGCCATGGTTTCCGGCAAGAGGCCATGCACCGTCTGATTCGCTCCGCCTGAGAACTTTTGCAAAAAATGATGGACCAGCATCGGAATGTCTTCCCGGCGGTCCGCCAATGACGGCAACACGATCGGAACCACTTTGAGGCGATAATAGAGATCGTCCCGAAATCGGCCTTCCTTGACCAGTTGTTCCAAGTTCTGATTTGTGGCGGCGATAATGCGGACATCCACCTTGGTCGATGTCGTCGAGCCGACGCGCCGGACTTCGTGATCCTGCATCACTCGAAGCAGCTTCACTTGCAGATCTTTCCCGAGATCGCCGATCTCATCGAGAAACAATGTTCCTCCGTTGGCGGATTCGAAAAGTCCGACCTTGTTGCCTATCGCTCCGGTGAACGCTCCTTTTTCGTACCCAAACATTTCAGACTCCAGCAAGGTGTCCGGCAGCGCGCCGCAGTTGACCGGAATAAACGGCTTGTCCCGACGAGGCCCGTGTGCGTGGATGGCTCGGGCGATCAATTCCTTGCCGGTCCCGCTTTCACCCTGCAACAGGACGGTGCTCTTGTTTGCGGCGACGCGCGCGACCAGCTTGTATACCTCCATCATCGCCGGACTGCTGCCGACCAAGGGAGACCACTGCTCCCTGCTTTTCAACTCCTGGCGGAATCGGGCGTTTTCTTGCAGCAGTCGGCGATGTTCCAATCCCCGCTTGACGACCAATTTGATGTCTTCTTTCTTGAACGGTTTCGCCAAGTAATCATACGCCCCTTGCTTGATCGCCTCGATCGCTCCTTCCAACGATCCAAACGCCGTCAACACCACGACGACCGTATCCGGGCTCATTCGTTTAAACTCGCGCAGCACTGCGAGGCCGTCCACGGCGCCCATTCGAAGGTCGGTCAATACCAAATCCACGTTGCCTCTCCGCCCTCGAGCGATCGTCTCCTCTCCACTGGCATAGGCATCCACGGTATAGCCCTCTTTTCTCAACGCCTCCGCCAGCAATTCACGCGCGACCGCGTCGTCGTCCGCTACCAAAATAGTGGCCTGCTGCATCGATTTCCTTTCTTATGTCGATACCGTGGTCTCTCGACCGACTTGCAACCCCGGCAACGTCATCGTAACCGTGGTGCCTCGCCCCATCTCGGTCACAAGCGACAACTCGCCCCCATGAGCCGCTATGGTTTCTCGACTCAAAAACAATCCCAACCCCGTCCCCTTGCCATCCGCCTTGGTCGTAAAAAACGGTTCGAACGCCCGTTGCGCGTCGGCCTCCGGCATCCCGCACCCCGTATCTTGCACCTTGATCATGACGACGACCGGCGAGATGGCGTGGGTCACGCCCTGCCATCGATCGGATTCGTCCCGCGTGGCCTCACGGACCTCCGCCGTAACCCGCACCCTTCCTCCGGAAGGCGTGGCGGCCAGCGCATTGTCCAAAATGTTTACCAACACCTGGTGAACCTTCTCATCGTCGGCCCACATGAGAGGAAGCGACTCCGAAATCTCGATCGCCAGCGAGACGCCCTTGGCATGAAAGGCCGGTTCCATCAGCACGGCAACGGGCGTAATCACCTGCGCCACGGGCACCCACGTGGGCTCCGGCCGGCGAGGACGGGTGGAAGACAGCAGATCCTGGATGATCCGCACGACGCGGGTCAACTGCTCGTCAATAACGGCCACCCGCTTTCTCATATCCGGCGTCAAGGACGGGTCCTCCGCTAAGGCCTGCACGTGCCACGCGATCGAATGGAGCGGCGTCCCCACTTCATGGGCGACGGACGCCACCAATTGCCCCACCGCCGCCAATCGTTCGGACCGGTTCAACCGATCCTTGGCCTCAATGAGCTGTTGATTGGCCTTGAGGAGATTTTCCGTTTCCCGCGCCAGCGCGGCCCGCGCTTCCGCCTCGCGGGCCTTACGCTCTTCCCAACTCATGCCGAGATAGCCCACCAACAGCAACACGCCGGCCACGACGCTGCGGTTGACAACCGCCGCTTGAAATCGTCCCGGCTTAGTCGGCCGCACCAACCCGGAATAGGTCGCAAGCACGCAAATCACGACGGCCGCCAGCATCAACCAGCGTTTGCGGAGCGTGGCAATCAGCAGGATGGGCAGCACGTATCCATAGGCTCCCACGACGTGCGCGGGAGTAAATTCCTCGATGATGAAAATGACCAAGAAACAGGCCGCGGCGGCGGCCACGACCAAACGGTCACGCTGCTTCAGCATAATGAGCCGTCGACACCGTAGGATCCGGCTAGCGCCCCCTTCCCGTGTTTGCCTCGTTCTTACTCGTTTTTCTGTTCTACTCAGAACCGCGCCACGTTCGCAACTCCTCCGCTAACCGCTCCAGCCGGCGGTCACGCGTCAGCTCTTCGATGGTCAACGGCAATTTTCTTCGCCAGTTGGGATGACAATCAACCGTACCGGGCAGATTGACCTGATCCCGGACTCCGATCACATCTTCCACCGTCACCAACATCAGCCAGGCTGGTGTCCTTGCCAAATAGCGATGAACCGCCTCGGCGACGTCCCACGTCATCCGCGGAACCAAGGCCGGATCATCAGGCGTCTCCGGCGGCAGGAGCCCCTCAGCTTTCAACGCGGCCAGCATGCGGGCTTTGTCTTGGCGTCGTTCATCCAGCCACCTCCGTTCGATCTCCCCGGCGGCACCGCCCAGTTGAACCCGCAGGGCGATATCGGCTTCCTCCCAGTAGCCGGTCAGCGTGGGCAGATCGTGCGTCGTCACCACGGCCAGCGATTGAGCCGGATAGGCGCCCGGCGACTTCCAGTCTCCCGTGGCCGTCCGCTCGAAAAAAAAGACCCGATACGACAACACGCCCGCCTCATACAGCCGTTCCCGAATCCAATCGGGAACCGTCCCCAAATCTTCTCCGATGATCAGCGCCTTCCTCCTCGTGCTTTCCAGCGCCAGGATGGCCAGCAGATCTTCCCATGGGTACTGCACATAGGTGCCCATCGCCGCCGGCATGCCGCGCGGAATCCAGAACAGACGGAAGAGCGCCATGACATGATCGATTCGAATCGCGCCGCCATGGCGCAAATTATGGCGTAGCACGTCGATGAAAAACGTATAGCCGGTTTCCCGCAACCGGATCGGATCAATCGGCGAGAATCCCCAATTTTGCCCGTCCGGCGCAAACGCATCGGGCGGCGCCCCGCAATCGGCTTCAAGAACCAGCACATCCTGAAAACGCCAGCCGTCGGCGCCGTTTCGATCACTGCCCAGGGCTAGGTCGTGGTAAAACCCTACCGGCATGGCGACATCGACGGACTTGTCGACGAGCGCCTTCATTTGTTCCGTCGCCAGCCATTGCACGTACAGAAAAAATCGAATCTTTCTTCTCTCCCGACGCTCGTACTCCCTCACGGCGTCGGACGCCGGACGCCGGAAGTCCTCGGGCCAGTCCACCCACTGCATGACGCCGCCGGTTCGTTGATCTTCATCCAACGATTGAAATAGGGCATACCGGGCGAGCGAGTCCCCTTCCCCTCTCACATATGAGTCGAAGGCGGCGCCCCGTTTGGTCGTCGGCTCAAGATCCGGCTCATGACCCGCAAAGTTGTCCCGCACAAAGACGTCATAACAGACTTCCAAGATCGTCCGTTTGGCCCGCGCCACTCCGTCGTAGTCGATCAACTCGCTTCGTCTCAGTTCGTCAAGTCGGGCACGGAAGGACGGATCGGCCAATCGTGCTTGAACCTCCGGCGCGGCACATTCGGGAACCTGCTCCACGTCGATGTACAGTTCGTTGAGAAACAACCGGCTGTTCGGCGAATAGGGACTGATGTGATAGGGCATCGAATTTTTCAGCGCGTGCAGCGGGTTCAGACCGATCGCCGCCGCGCCCAGTTTCTTTCCGGCCCATTCCACCACGTCGGCCAGGTCTCGAAAGTCTCCCACCCCCCAGTTGCGTTCACTTCTCAACGAGTAGAGTTGGATCGACAGTCCCCACAGACGCCCGCCCTTGCGGAACCGGTCCGGCACGTAGCACCGTTCCGGCGCCACGATCAGCAGGAACGTGACCTCTCGTTCGACCGTCCCTCCCCGCACACACACCACCCCATCGTAGTAGCCCGGCGGCAAACCCGGCGGAAACGCGAAGGCCGAGCGGATATACCGCCGTCCATCGATGAGGCGTTCCTCATGAATCGCCAGACCAGGTCCCTCAATCCGTTCATAGCACCCCCTTCCCCATTCGTCGCGGAGCGACCACCGCACAGCTATGGACGACTCCCCGAGCGGCTCACAGGGAACGGACAGAAACCACGAACCTGCATCCCGCCCCGATCGTCTCACGTACACCGGCTCGCAGCCCCTCAGCCACAGCCGGTCGTCCCAATGTATCAATTCCGCGGCCAGCTCGTCTCGACCGGCGGCGCGAAAACCCATCGCACTCAGAATCGCGCGGCGGGTGTCGTCGCTCGTCACGTGGAGCGCCCCGGCGATGTCGTAGTACTCGGCGGCGATGCCCGCTCGATCCGCGAGCAGGCGAAGAAGTTCCGCTTCAGACCGGTCGTCCATGGCGGCGAGTGTGAGTCACGGAGCCGGACAAGTCAAGCAAGAGGATTCTACCGTTCCCGAAAACTCTCATTGACAGCTTTGAGGAGAGGACTCAGCAGGTATTCGACAACGCGACGCTGGCCCGTCTTGATCTCCACCATCACCTCCATACCAAGCGACAGGCGCTTGGGCTTGCCGTCAACGGTGCTGGCGCGCGCGATCCGGGCATAAGACAAGAATGGTCACGATCTGGCAGACCTTTCCCTCTCGCTCCTGCCCATGATCAGCCCGCTTACTTCAGTGCCGCTGTCCATCAATGCCGAACAACCGGCGCGGAATAACCGATCAAGTCGGTGAGAAGACGTTCTCGCTCCACCGGTATAAGATCGTCAACGGATTTGCCTCCGCTCATGGCAGGAAATGAAACACCGCTCTTCAAGAAGCCCCCCTGGAGCCATCTTCTTTCGATTTTCTGCTTCTCGATCGTCCGATCAGTTGGCTGATCCTTCGTCGTAATTGACAAATTCGTCTTTTCCTCCGATGAACGGCTCATGACCTCGCCGTTCAAGTCGATGGATCAGCGCGCCGCGCAGTTCGCGGTTGAGCCGTTGTCGCGTGTCCAACGAGAGATCGAGAAATTCTACGCCGAACCGGCCATCTTGCGCCCATTTGATGATCCCGTTCTCAATAGACAGCGCCTTCGCTCGATCCGGAAGCAGAACGCCCAAGCGGACCGGTTCGCCGACCGGCAACCGGCGATCACAGTGGATCGAACAGCCGCGAAACGAAAGGTCAAGGAGATGGCCCTCTCCTACGCAAAACGACGCGCCGAAGATGATCGGATACTGTACCGCATATCGCAGATAGAGCCGGTGAGAGAACCGGGACGACATCACGACCTCCCCGCCGCCGGTATTCTATCCATCCCCGATCCGGCAGAACCATCCCTCCTTCGGAGGGATAGGCTTCAGATTGACGCGTACCGCCCGATATTTCCATGTTGCTACACCCAATCCCTCGTTGTATTTAGTAGCTTGGAGGGCAAGCGAAGCGGCGGGGGCTGATATCTTGAGCCGAAGTGAATTTGATCGTTTGCGCCCGACAGTCGTTGATGGTGGTCAGAAAACCCCCGCTTGTTTTTGGAGCCAGCGGACGTACTTCACGATCTGATCGACGTCGGCCGTGGACACACCCTCGACTTTCGGCATGTTGCCGAATTGCCAATGGTGTGCCCGCACACCGTTGGCCGCGGCGTTGTAGAAGGCGGCATCGGCATGATGATTGGGCTCATAGAGCTTGTGGACGAGCGGCGGACCATGGTCAGTTCCCAGGCCCCCGATACCGTGACAACGGGAACAATTGGCGACGAACTTCTGTTCGCCTTCCTTCAATTCGACCGGCGCTGCCCCCGCCGTTGCTCCCACGACTCCCTTCGACGCCGTCTCCTCTTGGCTGCAGGCCAGCATCACGCCGATCGCCAGCAGAACCAATGTTCCTCTGATCGCCCGGTGCCATCTCATGGTGTGGTCCATCCGTTTTCCGTCATGCGTGGTTGAGTGATGATGCGTGTGGGGCTCAGGGTACCATATACGGAATCGGGTCCGCGACTCCCGCCTCGGCAAATCCCTTCCGGCGGATCAGGCAACTGTCGCACCGGCCGCAAGCCGCCGCGCCGACAGGATCGTAACAACTGTGGGTGAGCTGAAACGGCACGTTCAAGGACACCCCCAGTGCGACGATCTGGGCTTTGGTCAATGTGAGCAACGGGGTACGGACTTCAATCGACCGTCCTTCCATTCCCGCCTTCGTTCCCACTCGAACCGTCGCTTCGAAGGCCTTGATGAATTCCGGCCGGCAGTCCGGATAGCCGGAATAGTCGAGCACATTGGCGCCGAAATAGACGACAGGTGCGCCGATCGTTTCGGCATAGGCGACGGCGAGGGAGAGAAAAATCAAGTTTCTGGCCGGTACGTAGGTGACAGGGATCTCGCGGCTCCGTTCGGCCTCCGACCGATTTTTCGGAACGGAACCGTCGCCCGTGAGGGCCGATCCGCCGATCGCCCGCAAGTCCAGGTTGATGACAAGATGTCGGCGAGCCTTCAACGCCGTCGCGATCAGGCCGGCCCGCTCGACTTCGATCGCATGGCGCTGTCCATAGGCGATGGTCAGCAGATCAAGGTCATAGCCGTCTCGGCTGGCCACAGCCGCGGCAACGGTGGAATCCAGACCGCCGCTTGCGAGAACAACCGCCCGTTGCACCGTCGAATCGCTCATCGCGATTGCCCGGACCGATCCGTCTCGTCAAAACATAGGAAGGAAGCCCCCCGCAAGCGGCAACCGGACGGCGCGATCATGGAAGGAAAGAAACAAGGGGAACGGTCTTTCTGCTGAAAAGACCGTGGCTATTCACGCTCTTCCTCACGCTCAATTTTTTCAAGCAGTTCTTGGCGCGATTGACATTCCACACAGAGTTTGGCGAACGGCACGGCCTGCAGCCGCTTCTCACTGATCTCGACGCCGCACTCGGCGCAGATACCGTAGGTGCCTTCGTGCAGGCGCGTGAGCGCTTCGTCGATGGATTGTCTGCGACGATTGCGCATTTCCATCAGCGAAATGCCGAGTTCCCGCTCCAAATCCATCAGGGCTTGATCCCCAACATCACGAGCGGACTCCAGGCGACGCTGTTGATCCTCTGTCAACGACTGCCCCAAATTCTCGGTGATTTCCTTCACGATCTCTTGTCGCTTCCCCAACAGCATTTTGTACAGCACTTCGTGCCGCCGTTCACGTGCTTCCCGTTCCTTGGCCGTTTCCTTGGGGCGAATCGGTCCGGCCGCCTCGGCTTCAGCCGGCTCCGGCTTGACCACCGCGGCAGTTGGAACCGACTTGGGTTTTTCGGCGGCAGCCACCGATTTCGATTTTTCAACCGATTTTTTCTTGGATTGCGCTTTGGTCGCCATGCGAACCCCGTTTCTCCCGTAACATCTGGAGGCTCTATGAGCCCGGCATCTATATCACGGCATAGGCCCTTTGACAAGTCTGGGGGGGAATTGATTGAAGACCTTAAGGATAGACGATCGTTGAATGCACGTCGTATCCGGCGAGTCGTTCGCGCCCGTTCAAACTTTTCAACTCCACGAGAAAGTCCAGTCCGACGATCTCCCCGCCGAGTTGCCGAATCAGATGAACCGTGGCTTCCGCCGTTCCCCCCGTCGCCAAGAGATCATCGATGATCAGCACTCGCTCGCCCATCTCGATCGCGTCTCGATGAACGGCCAGTGAATTGGCCCCGTACTCAAGGCTGTATTTGACTTCATAACAATCCGCCGGCAATTTCCCGGGTTTTCGGACGGGAACAAATCCCGCTCCAAGACGGGACGACAAGATCCCCGCGAAAATGAATCCACGAGACTCAATCCCTACCACCTTGGCCACGCGCGCGCGTTGATATCGCTCCGTCAATTCGTCGGCCAGATTCTGAACAGCCTCGGCGTTCTTGAGCAACGTGGTGATGTCGTAAAAGAGGATACCGGGCTTGGGGAAGTCCGGCACTTCACGAATGAGGGCTCGATAGTCGATAAACGCCACGAGATTACAACAAATCCGACTGGGCCATGGTTTTTCGCTCGATGGTCGCACGAAGCCGCATCAACGCCGCCATTTCAATCTGCCGCACCCGTTCCCGCGTCAATCCCATTTCCCGGCCGATCTCTTCCAATGTTTTGCCTTCGTTCCCATCAAGCCCGAACCGCGACACAATAACAGTTTGTTCTTTCTCTGGCAACTCCCTGACCCACTCCATCAACTCCAGCCGGCGGCGCACGCCGTCGGCGGTCTCGTCGGGAGAAAGACCGGACGGATCTTCGATCACGTCGCGGAGAAAGGTATCGGCCCGATCATTGAGCGGACTGTCCAAGGAGCAGGTGGTACGGATCAACTGTTTGAGATCCGATACCTCTTCCTCGGACGTTTTCATTTTCACGGCGACTTCGCCCAACGTCGGCTCACGGCCCAATTCCTGAACCAGTTGCTCGGTTTTTCCAAGGTAACGGTTCAACCGTTCAACCACGTGAACGGGAAGACGCACCAGCTTGCCTTGGTTGATAATGGCCCGCTCGATGTATTGCCGAATCCACCACGAGGCGTAGGTGCTGAACCGAAATCCCCGCTTGTAATTGAATTTTTCAACCGCCTTAATCAGCCCCAGGTTTCCTTCTTCCACGATGTCGGAAAACGGAAAACCTCGATGCATGTACCGTTTGCCGATGCTGATGACGAGGCGCAAGTTGGACTCGATCATCTGTTGACGGGCCTGCTCGTCGCCGGCCATGACCCGCTTGCCGAGTTGCTGCTCCTGTTGGAATGTCAGCAAAGTGGACCGACGAACTTCCCGCAAATAGCTCTTGAGCGTATCAAGCCCCTCCGATCGGTCAAGATCCTCCGCCGCCGAATCCAGACCATGTTCGTGACCATCCTCGTCGTCGACAGTCCGCCGCCGAGACCGGCTTTGGACCAGCCGCCCCCCCTGACGCCTCATACCCAAAACGCTCCGATCTTCATCTCGCTAGTACCAGATCCTGAAGTTTGAAAACCGTCCCGTCGCCTCTCCCCACCGGGTTTCGACGTGTGTCACTCGCGCCGCCGGAGGCCCGTCCCGGAGATCGCGCAACAGCGCGTCAATGGCCAACGGCTGGCCCTCGACCTCCAACTCGACGCGGCCGTCGTCGAGGTTCCGGACTCCGCCGACCAAACCATGGTTCAACGCCACACGGGCTGCAAAGGCTCGATAGCCGACACCTTGCACGCGCCCGCTCACCAGGATATGCGCGTAAACGGCTGTTTTGGACACCGACTGAACCATCTGTTTCCGTACAAGTCGTCCCGCTTGAGCGAACACCGGGCCGACACCCGACGGATCTTCTCATACCGACTTGCACACGTCACGTGTTTTGCATTTCCATGCCGCCGACCGTTCTCTTCTCTATACGGCCGGCGGTACGAGCAAACTTGTTTGGAGGACACACAACAACCGGTGGTGTTTACCGCCGGCCTTGGTTATGAGACCGGCGGATACGAGTACGCTTGGTGCGTGGTTTGGTCGGGGCGAGAGGATTTGAACCTCCGACCCCTGCGTCCCGAACGCAGTGCGCTACCGGGCTGCGCTACGCCCCGACAAGAACGCGAGAAACAAGAAGGGAGAGCGATTGTCTTACAAGAGAGGGGTAAAAGGCAACCCATGGGCCTCGGCCACTCCTCGGCAGGTCACCAGGCCCTCTTTCAAATTGACGCCCTTCGCCAATCCCGAATCGTCGCGAATCGCCCGTTCCACGCCGTCCGACGCCAGACGCAGCAGATACGGCAACGTCGCGTTCGTCAACGCCAACGTCGAGGTGCGCGGTACGATGCCGGGCATGTTGGCTACGCAATAATGGAGCACACCGTCGACGATATACACCGGATCGGAGTGAGTCGTGGGCCTGGTCGTCTCGAAACAACCGCCTTGATCCACGGAAACGTCCACCACCACGGCGCCTCGCTTCATTCGCGAGACCATGGCGCGGGACACCACCTTCGGCGCCTTGGCGCCCGGAACTAGGACCGCCCCGATGACGAGATCCGCCTCGCACACCGCCTGCTCGACTGCGGCGGCGCTGGCCACGCGGGTTTCGATCCGGCCTTGATACAAATCGTCCAAATACCGCAGCCGATCGATATCAAGATTGATGACCGTCACTCGCGCCCCCATTCCGACGGCGATACGGATCGCCGAGCTCCCCACCACCCCCGCGCCGAGCACCACAACGCGGCCTGGCTCCACGCCTGGCACACCGGCCAGCAACACACCGCGGCCGCCGCGTGTTTTTTCGAGATAGTGCGCCCCGACCTGCACCGCCATGCGACCGGCAATTTCGCTCATCGGCCTCAACATCGGCAAACTGCCGTCCTTCGCCTCAGTCGTTTCATAGGCGATGGCCGTTATTTTCCTGTCCAACAGAGACCTCGTCAGCTCCGGCAAGGATGCCAAATGAAGGTAGGTGAACAGCGATTGACCGGGACGAAACAGGCGGACTTCCTCAGGCAACGGTTCCTTGACCTTTACGATCAACTCGGCTTTCTCGAACATCTCTTCTTTTGAGGCGGTCACTGTAGCCCCGGCCTTGCCATACTCCTCGTCGCCGAACCCGCTCCCCTGCCCGGCGCCGGCTTCAATCCACACCTCATGACCGGCCCGGCGCAGCGTTGCCGCTCCGTCGGGAGTGACGCTGACACGATACTCATGATCTTTAATTTCCCTCGGTACACCAATAATCATGCCGCACCTATGGAGCCGGTCTGAGCGGCCGGCCCGTCGCAACTTCGTAGGCTTCGGCCAACGTCGAGACCTCGGTAACTTTGATGGCTCGCGCCATCCCCTTATCCATGAGGGCGAAGGTTTTCTGCCCCCACGGTACCATCAATTCGTGAAATTGCCGGAGCAGGCGACATCCTTCAATCTTATGGTCCAACCCTTCCACCGGACCAATGGCAAGATCTGAGTCGATGGTGCCGGAAAAACACAGATCCTGCCGAAGCTCATCCCCCAAGATGGCCGACGCCACGGCGACCGCCCAAAAAGCCCCCGCGCTCGGCCCATCCACGCGCACGCCGGCATGCAGCGATCCCGCCACCATGGGCATCGTCACATGGACCTTGAGGAATCGAGGGTTATACCGAACCGCCTTGGCCGCGGCCAGAACCGCCGTGCCCAACGTCAGTCTTGCTTCGTTCATAAAATGGTAATCCGCCGAGACGGCTGGACCGTTTCCCTCGGCGAGGTGACTCACATCCACCTGCAACAGTTGAATATCACCTTTGTTCGGGAGATTCCACCCCTTCGCCCGCCATTCAAGAGGAAGATCGCGTACACTCAGCGCAGGGACGGCGCGCGATGCCGCCGGGAACGGCCGTGACGACACGTTCCTCTTCTCCGTCTGATTCGAGGCCAAGACACCCTCCGTCGATATCGGGTCCGTCTGTCGCCCCTCTGCCGAATTTTCTTTCCTGGGAAATCGAATTGACTGGAGTTCAGACAGCCCGTCAACCTTTCGACAGGTCGGCCCGCCTCCATCTTGAAAGACTATCGTCCCGTCCGGTTGCGTGCAGCCCCACAGAGCGGCGTGACCGTTCTGTCCCGCAAAGAGCAATGCTAACGAAACAGCGGCTGGGACATACGCTCTCATCGGCACTTTCCATGAAATCGTTCCGTGCATCGTTCAATCGTTCAGAGGAAATATAGCAGAGGAATCCGGGCAACTGGACAGCATGAAAACCGCTGGTGTAAGATGCGCCCGCTTGTGTCGATACGGTATGATACGAGAGGGAGAAACACCGTCATGCACACCGAGCTCTGTCAGGCCTGCGGCGCGTCTGGCCGTCCGCTGATGAAGTTTTCGTTGGGAAAGGATTTCTTCGGCCGTCCCTATGACCGCCTCTCTCCCTCTTCTGATCAGCACCCCAAATGGTACTGTGCCTCGTGTTCGATGCACAAAAACCTCCAGCGTGACTTTCGGGACATTCGAGCCGAGCATGACAAGCTCGTCGGCGGACAAGGCTCGGAATTGGCCAAAGCCGACGAGTTTCTCCGTGCATCCGTACGATTGAGAGAAATTTTCACCATTCTCGACGCCGCGAGCGAACCATCACCGCTCCTTGCGAAAGAGGATGTTCTCCTGTTGATGGAACGTCTGAACACGGTCACCATGCCGGTCTGACGATCGACGCCATGCCGCCTTTTCAACGTCACATTTTCATTTGCACCAATCAACGGGCCAAGGACGATCCTCGCGGTTGCTGCGCCAACCTGGGATCGGAGAAGCTTCACGCTCACTTCAAAAATGAAACCAGACGCTTGAACCTCAAGGGCTTGGTACGTGCCAACAAAGCCGGTTGCCTCGACCACTGTGACATGGGCCCCAGCGTCGTCATCTATCCGGAAGGAGTCTGGTATTGGGTCGGTACAGAAGCCGATGTGACCGAGATCATGGAACGCCACGTCGTCAAGGGCGAGATCGTCACAAGGCTGCTCATGCCGGATCATCCGGTTCCAGACTCTCTCGCCCCTCTTACAATCCCCTGATCTCCCTTCCCATGTCGATCGAAAACAAATGGAAGGCCAACTCGGAGAAAGTCGCCTTCGCCAAGCGGTTTCCGGGACTTCTGACGGAATGGCGCGACTGTCAAGGTAAAACGGTCGAGGCCGTGACGCCGCTCACGGGCAGACAAGGCGCCGCTGTCGTCAGTTTCACCGACGGGACCTTCTTCGTCGTTCCTCCCTTGGCACCGGAGGCGTGGGAACTGAGTCAAGCCCTGGTGGACGCCAGACCAAATCTCGAACCCAAACACCAATCGGCGTATCAGGAATACGATCGACTAGCCGCAAAAGACGCCGAGGCGCTTCGCTCGGCCAGATTGGAAAAAATCATCGGGGCGATTCAAAACAACGTGGATCGGATCCCCGAGTTGAAAGAACGCATCAAAGCTCTCGCACAGGAGTGGACGTGAGCGGCCAGCCGGCCAAGAACATGTTCGAGATCTTTTCACAAGGTCTTTTCGAAGGAGTAACTCCCATGATGGTTGTCCGCGATCATCTGGTCCGCCATCCCGACCGTTGCACCCATCAAGCCATCTGCATGCCGATCTGCCCGACCGGCGCGTGGCTGTCTACGCCTCCGTACAAGTTCGATCCCTCGCGCTGCCTCGAAAGCTGCCGTCTCTGCCTCGATGCTTGCCCCTCGCAAGCCATCTACAGCGTGTTTAAGAAAGGCGACAAACTGTTGGAGCCGCAGAAGAAGTAGATGGTAGGCTGGATGACCGGCCTTGTGCGCGTATAGGCACCGGCTGCCACACAGCCGCAAGCGCTCTCGGCTTCTCCCAGCCGAGCCAGAGTCGGTCCTCCGTTTCCCTGACTACAGCGACGGGAATACCGCGCAAGACCGGCATTCGAGCGCATCCTGATCCAAGTCGAGCCGGGACGCCGATGGATCGGTCATTGGTTTCGAAATTCTGAACTTTCTGAGCAAGCGGGAGCGGCGTCCTTCCAAAACTCTGCCTGTGCAGGCACGCATCCTCATGGCCTCATAAGCCGCGGTCCCTCTTGACACAAAATCACGGCCGTACTTCAAAGGGCCATCGCCCTCTACCTGCCTGTACGGACACACAGACAGGGAGTCGGCAACTGTCCATAGCGAGCCATCGTGTCAAAGCAGGGAACGCAGGGGGCGTCGCCCCCTGCACCCCCAAATGATCAAATGACTCAAATGATCAAATCACTCCAATCACCAAATCCTCAATACGCACTCCCATCATTATGGC
>JANDJJ010000023.1 GCA_024330945.1 Nitrospira sp.
GGCGAAGGACGGATTGTGAACGAAGACGCCGGTGAGCAGATAGCCTCCGACCAAACTTTCTTCCGCCGCTCGCTCCTCCTCGCTTGGACTGTCTAAAGAAGGCAGTGGCCGTCCGTATTTTTCCAAGGCCCATACATGAGTCGGCTCCAAAAGCCCCAAAAGAATGATCGCAAGCGCGACCCGTCTTATCGTTGAATGGTTGTTCCACCAACGCATGACGAACCCAGCCATAGCACGATTGCCGTCTCGTTGTCAGGCGGCGGCAAGAGAGCTTCCTGCGGGCAAAGGGGCCAGCCGTTAGGGAGAGCAGGATTCAAAGATGCTCTCGCAGTCGTTCGAGGCGTCGAAGCCGGGAGGGACGAATCGGTACTGGATGTCGAGGACACGATCGTCAACGACGATGACTGTGGCCCAGCACCCATGGCGGATGGTTGCGAAACTGCTTTTGCCCGTCGGTTGCGATTCTTCCAAAATCGGCGCCTCGCGGTAGTAGCGAAGAAGGGTCATCGTGCCGTCCTGCACGGTTTTCTTGGGTTCTCCGGCGCAGGCAAGAACCGCGGACATGGATTTGCCGACCATCCGTTGCTGATGGGGATACTGCCCGGTCTCGACCGGCGTGGCGCAGGCCGAGAGCCAGATCGCTCCGCCGATCGCAGCTCCCGCCACTGTCCGGTTGATGGGTCTCACGTCGCGTTGTGTTGTCCGAACCATACCGGTACGATACTTGTTTCGCACGGCCAGATGAGGTCGGACCGTTGGAGAAAAAGGCGAAAAACCGTCAACCGACCAGGTCGGGATCGAACTTATTCAAAGGCTGGACGGACAGCGCCTTGATTTCGTTATACACGATGGCACGACCGACCTGGCGAAGGCGGCTGAATGTTCCATGGACGACGACCAAATCGCCTTCACGGACGTCCGGCTTGCCGAGGCTGATGACTTTGACGGTTCCGGCCGGATCTTGCAGCAAAAAGCCGTAGGCCAGTTGCCCGTGCCTGTTGGTCGCGATCTGTACGTTGGTCACTTTGCCCGTCACGGTGACCTCTTGACGGTCATACTGTTCAGGGTGCGCCAAAAGCTCAGCAATCTCGGTCAAGGCACCGGCCCAAGCCGGCGGATCGACGAGCGAACCAGCGAGACCACCCAGACCGGCCAAACCGACGACGGTTCCAAGAAGGAGAGAGCCGAACACGATATGAAATGTCTTCATGACGTCAAGGGGCCTTTCCGATAACGAACCACAACATCGCCCGCCCGCCGAACGATCGAGCGAAAGGTTACCATTTATCGGATGCCCTGCCGCTCATGTCTTCTCCGATGAAATTGTGCAGAATTTGTTTTTGCATCTCCGTGAGCTCGCCCGTGGAGTGTTCCGCTTGAGTCGGCAACGAAACAGCCGGTTCTTGAAACGGGGGGGCGGTTCGTTTGAGCAGTTCTTGTTCGAGCGCCTCGGGGCTCCGATCGATATCCTGCTGAATGGCGGCCAGCCGTTGCAGGCCGAAGAGGGTGCGGGTAGGCTCGCTGTGGACCGCTTTGGAAGTGGCGCCAAGGACCAGCGAGTTCCAAAACGCGGCTTCACTCTGTTCGGGAATGCCGACGACGGCATAGGCCGTCAGTTTCTCAAGGAGCGCGGATTCGGTTCGTTCAAGGCCGTCATAGGTGGCGATTGATCGTTCGATGGGAGTCGTCGAGAGAATTGCCAACGTTTCTTCCCATAAATCCAACGAAGGGGTTTGCGAAGGGGCTTGGGCGGATGCCGGGGGGACATCGGACAATTTGCCCTGAAGTCCCAAAAGGTATTGCGATAGAAACTTGACCTTTCTGGCCGCCAATGAGCCGGCCGGGATGCCCCAAATGTGGCAGATCTCATGATCTTGAAGAACGGTTCGGTTGGACGTCCGCCGCTCCCGTTCCGCCAAGTCGAGTCGTTTTCGAAATCGTTCGGCGAAACGCAACAAAGTTTGCAGCTCGATGGCCAGACGATAGTTCCGGAACTCTTCGGGGCCGATGTCGCCTTTTTCCCATCGTTCGTCGAGTGCTCGAAGAACGGGACCTGGAACCGCTGTTCTGGCTTGTGCTTTGAGAGTCTCGATCGCGCCAGGGGAGACCCCTCGGGCGGTCAACAGCGAGGTGGCGCACGCGGCCATGGCCTCGGCCGTTTCAGCCAAGTGTGTGAGGACGGTGCATTGCAAGGACGTCCGTTCCCGGCGGAGTCTGGCCCGTCGCCGATATTCCTGCCACCGCGCCGTTGTGGCCGCGATGGACTCCTGGGTCATCGTGGTCACGGGCTTCGTGCCGGACACGCATCGTGGGTCGGGACGATCCGCGACCATGAAAAGTATTTCGTCATGCGAGATGTCAAGGTATTGAATCAGGAGGAGTTTGAGAAGAACTCGCCCTTGAGTGGGCAGGCTTGCGATTGTTTCTTCGACCAAGCCGACGGTCAGAGGTCTCGTCATGAGCGTTGAGGACATGGTGTTTGCGAGCGATCGGGTCTAGGCGTTACCGGAACGTCCTTGATGGGCCTCGATATAGAGGGCGACGTATTCGCGCACTTGTTGCACAGTGCCGCTGACGAACATTTCCCGTGGAATCTCAACTCGGACCAGCTTGGAAGGGTCGACGCCCCGCTCTATGGCATAGAGCTCGTCAATATAGAGACTGACGGACCCATCCGGAAAACGGAGGGCATAGAGCGAGGTTGTATCAGCCATCGAGAGCAGATCCGCGAGTCAATCTCGGTAGGTACAGGTAACACAAGCGCCGTGCGGCTGTCAAAGCAAGGGCATTTCTGGAAAGGACGTTTGCGGTCGGACGATTGCAGCTCTCCCTCGGCAAGCTGCGGGGACCTTCAACGGTTGACAGTCGGTTCGCGCTTTGTTAGGGCAGGGTGTGAGAAAACCTGTCGATGCTGCTCGTGCATGTTCACACGTCCGTTCATATCGGTGGGGTTGGCATGGGCGCTCGCTGTGGGAACGGTTGTTCCATCGGCGGCCATTGAGGTTCAGCCGACTGATGAGCAAATCCGCGCCGCCCTTGCTAAGGGCAAAGAAGCGGCGCGGGACCATCGCCCGCCGGACTCGCTGTACGCGAGATTCGGCGCCAGCGATGAAGGCCGCCCCAGCGGGTTTCTCATGACGAAGCTGGGAAGGCTTGCTGTCATGGCGGCCCATTTGGCGCTTCGTGGGCTTGAACCGGAGCCGGTGGAGATCGCCCGGATACTGGAAGAGCCCACGATGTTGGTTGCCGCAATGATCGTAGGAACGCATCCGTCCTTCGCGATGGATAGTTATATGGTGTTGAATCAAAGGGGTCGGTTGATCAAGCCTCTAACGGTGCGTTATGACGGACGGGCTTCTCCCAGTGAAGGAGAGGCCGATCGACCTCTCTTCAAGGCGAAAGTCGTGGCTGCATTCAGGTACGACGAGTTTGATCCCCTCGCCGAGACGACGATCACCGTGTTTCCTCCGAAGGGGGAAACGGTGAGTTTCGTTCTCGACTTTTCACGAATAGACTAGGTACCCTGCATCGGTCATGGTTGCACGTCCTGGATCGGATCGGTCGCTCACCGCCGAAACCATTGCGATCGGTTCAGAGCTGTTAATCGGGGGCCGGCCCGACGGCAATTCGCTGTTTCTCGCCGAGGTGCTTGGCTCGCTCGGGATCGAGGTCAAGTTCAAGTCGATCGTCGGCGATGACCGGGACGACATTGTCCGGGTCATTGCGACCGCCGTCCGCCGAGCCGGTGTGATCATCATGACCGGCGGATTAGGACCGACCGTCGATGATTGTACGAGAGAGGCGGTCGCTGCCGTGACGGGGCGGAAGCTGGTTCGCCGGAAAGAGGCTCTTGAGGGGCTGGCCGCTCGACTGGCCCAATGGGGCAGGGTTCCCAACAACGGTCAGTTGCGACAAGCGAGGATTCCATCGCGAGCCGAGGTCTTGCCCAATCCGGTCGGATCGGCGCCCGGGTTTGCTCTGCGCTGGAACGGTGCATGGTTGATCGCCTTGCCGGGCGTGCCCGGTGAAATGCAGGCCATGATGCGGGAGTCGGTGATGTCGTTGTTGACGACAAGGCTGTTGCGATCGGCCAAACACCCCCTTCACCCGATATCCAGGTCGGTGTTTCATACCTGGGGATTGCCGGAGGCGGAGGTGGATGCGAAGCTGCGCGGACTTGTTCCTAAACGATCGCCGGTTGCCCTGGGGCTGTTGGCTTCTCCAATGGGGGTGTTGGTTTCGCTGACGGCCAAGGTGCGTCGTTCCACTGATCACCACGTGCTACGGAATCTCGAGGATGAAGTTCGGGACAGGCTGAGGGACTGGATCTTCGCGGAGGGTGAGAATTCCATGGAGGCCGTCGTCGGTCGACTGTTGTCGGATCGAGGGTTGACGATCGCCGTGGCGGAATCATGCACCGGAGGATTGATCACCCATCGCCTGACACAGGTGCCAGGATCGTCGGCCTATGTGGATCGGAGCGTGGTGTGCTATAGCAATCGAGCCAAGATCGATCTATTAGGCGTACCGCCGGACCTGATCGCCCGACACGGGGCGGTCAGTCGCGAGGTCGCCGCCGCTATGGCGAGGGGGATCCGCCAACGGGCCGCCGTGTCGGTCGGACTGAGCGTGACGGGGATTGCCGGACCCGGCGGAGGAACGGAAACGAAACCGGTGGGGTTGGTTTATATCGGTCTCGATGGGGGAGAAGGGGACGTGGTGGTGAAGGAATTCCGATTTCACGGCGATCGGTCCGTCATTAAACAACGGTCGTCTCAAGCGGCGCTGGACCTGCTGCGCCGATGGTTGATCGAAGGGGGACACTGACGGAATTCGATCTCGTGGTATCGGCCGGTGGGCGTCGAGGAAGAGCTCGCACACAAACAGGACACACGGTGAACGAATGGAGAGGGAACGATGCTCCGAGCCTTTCTTGCCGTTGAGCTTGGCGATGATCTGAAGCGCCAAGTGGTGCTGGTTCAGGAGGATCTCAGGCGGCGACTCGGAGGCGAGGCGCCCAAAGCCGTCCGCATCGCCTGGGTGCAGGCGTCGTCGATTCATCTCACCGTCAAATTTCTCGGCGACATCGATGAGTCACTGGTCGAACCGATGCACCGGGCGGTCGGTGTTGCCATACAGGAGCATCGGCCCGTCTTCATCCCGCTTGAACGGATCGGAACGTTCCCCCATCCGCGAGAGCCGCGGGTCTTGTGGGTCGGTCCTCAAGGAAGGTGGGAGGAGAGCGAAGAGGCGCAACGGCTGGCTGCCTTACACCGAAGGGTGGAGGATGGTTGTGCGTCGCTCGGCTGTGCGATGGCGATGGATGGACGGCCCTTTTCTCCCCATCTCACCCTGGCGAGGGTGAAAGAAGGAGCGCGTGAGGTGGGTCGGCTGTTGGCCGCGAGCGGTGTGATGGACCGACCGCTGTTCGTGGGGACGCTGGCGGTGAAATCCATCGCCCTCATCAAGAGCGATCTCAAGCCGGCCGGGCCCGTCTACACGAAATTATGGCAGGTCGGGGTCGGCGGCGGCTGAAGAAGATTCCCACGAGCTGGGAGACGGGACGTTCATCCATCGCCCGTCGCCCGTTATGGCTCAAGGAGTTTGATCAAATTCGTCCGGCCGAGCTGACGGGCCAAATCGACCGGCAGTTCTCCGGATGTCATTCTGGCTTGTTTATCCGCGCCGTACTTGAGAAGCAACGTGACGATCTCTTGATTGCCTTCATACGCTCCGACGTGGAGCGGCGTGACGCTGCTGATCGCGCCGCGAACGTTCACGTCCGCGCCCTTTTCCAAGAGCAGCGCCACTATATCCGCATGCTCCTCTCGTATGGCCATGAACAGCGGCGTGAGTCCATCGTGTTTCGCATGAGACAGGTCGGCGCCCTTTTCCAGTAACAGTTCGACTATCGGCCGATGCCCCTGCTTGACGGCCAGCAAAAGCGGCGTCATGCCAAATTCGTCGGTGGTTTCCACCTTTGCACCTTGGGCCAGTGCAGCGGCGGCTTGGGCTGAGTCTCCCTTTATGATTGCTTCACGGAGTCTGTGTTCTGGCGAGGCGATGCAGCCGTTCAGAAACAAGATGATCAAAAAGAACAGGGCATCTCTCGCCGGTTTTCTATGTGACATGGTCTATCGCTCAACGATGCTTTTCACGGAAATCTCTTACATGGATGGCGACGGCAAATCAATGGCCTGTTAAGTCCAATGTGAATGGTTCCGTGCCGAGATCAGGCTAGGTTTCCTACCGTCGCTTCGGTATAATCGCCACGCCTATTCGGCTGCAAGTTCCAGGTTTCACGTGAACCGCAATATGTGGGGCGAGTTTGCGGTGCATGTGATGAGCGGCCGCCTTTGAACAGAGGAGCGCACTGATGGCGGAAAAAGACGAGAAGAAACGGGCGTTGGAGTTGGCCCTGTCCCAAATCGAAAAACAGTATGGGAAAGGGGCCATTATGAAGCTCGGCGCGGAAGAAAAGCTGGCCGATGTGCCGGCTATTTCGACTGGGTCGCTGGGCCTTGATCTCGCCCTTGGGGTCGGAGGACTTCCGCGCGGGAGAGTGATTGAGATTTTTGGGCCGGAGGCATCAGGAAAAACCACCATGACGCTGCACTGTATCGCCGAGGTGCAGAAAGCCGGGGGCGTCGCCGCCTTTATCGACGCCGAACACGCGCTGGATCTGACCTATGCGAAAAAGTTGGGTGTGCAGGCGGATGATCTGCTGGTCTCTCAGCCGGATACCGGAGAGCAGGCGCTTGAAATCGCGGAGACATTGGTCCGCAGCGGCGCGATCGACCTGATCGTCATCGATTCCGTGGCGGCCTTGACGCCGCGAGCCGAAATCGAAGGTGAAATGGGCGACGCCCACATGGGGTTGCAAGCGAGGCTGATGTCGCAGGCCTTGCGGAAGCTGACGGCGGCGATCGCGAAATCTCTGACGACGGTGATTTTCATTAATCAGATCCGCATGAAACTGGGCGTGATGTTCGGCAATCCGGAGACGACGACGGGAGGGAACGCGCTCAAGTTCTATGCGTCGGTGCGGTTGGACATCCGGCGGATCGAGTCCATCAAGGAGGGGCAGGATGTCATCGGGAGCCGGGTTCGGGTCAAGGTGGTGAAGAACAAGATGGCTCCGCCGTTTCGGCAGGCGGAGTTCGACATCATGTTCGCCGAGGGAATCTCAAAAACCGGCGAGCTCATCGATTTGGGTGTTGAGAAACATGTGATCGAGAAGTCCGGTGCCTGGTATTCCTATAAGGGTGAACGGATCGGGCAGGGGCGTGATGCGGCAAGAGAATTTCTAAAAAAGAACAATGAGATGGCAAGGGAAATTGAATCGAAACTTCGAGAGTTGTCTGGGGTGCCGAGGTTGGACGAAAAGAAGTCGGCCGGGAAGGAGGAGAAGGCGGCGTCAAAGGAAGACAAGCCGCTGTCCCGAACAGATGACAAGCGGGCGCACCGGTCGTAGCGATCGCGCAGTCAAGTCACCCTTGCAGGAAGAAGGCAAATGGTTACAACTTGCCGTAGGCTATCTCGCCGTCCGTGATCGGACCAGCCTCCAAGTTCGTCGCTTGCTCCACCGGAAAGGGGTTTCCCGGACTCAGATTGAACAGGTGCTCCGTCGGCTGTTTCAGCTCGGCTATCTGAATGATCGAGCGTACGCGGAGCGCTGGATTGCCGGTCGGCTCGCCCGCCGGCCGATGGGGCGGGAGCGACTCAAGGCCGAACTCACGGAAAAGGGAATTGATTCTGCGATGATTGAGGATCTGTTGCACGATCTACCCGATGAGAGGATATTGGCCCGCTCGGCCCTTGATGCATTGCGCCGGACGGGGCGGGAGATGACGCCCATCCAGGTCGTGCGCCGGTTGCGCCAACGCGGGTTCGACGAAGAGACGATTCGTTGTATGATAGGCGAAGACCGTCTGACACACGAAGGGCCCGGATCATGATGCATGGTGCGCGGGAATTAAGACAGTCGTTTATTCATTATTTCGAACGGCAGGGCCATCAAGCCGTGCCGAGCTCGTCCCTCATTCCCCAGGCCGATCCCACGTTGCTGTTTACCAACGCCGGGATGAATCAGTTCAAACGGGTGTTTCTCGGAGAAGAGTCGCGTCCGTATAAGCGGGCGGTGTCCGTGCAGAAGTGTCTGCGTGCCGGCGGCAAACACAACGACCTTGAAAACGTGGGGTACACCGGCCGCCACCATACTTTCTTCGAGATGCTGGGCAACTTTTCATTCGGCGATTACTTTAAGGCCGATGCGATTGCGTTTGGATGGGAGTTCTTGACCAAGATCGTCGGACTGACGAAAGACAGGCTGTGGATCACGATTTTTCGCGAGGACGACGAAGCTGATGTCCTGTGGAAAAAGATCGGCGTGTCGCCTTCGCGTATCGTACGGTTCGACGAAAAGGACAACTTCTGGCAGATGGCGGACACCGGCCCCTGCGGTCCCTGCTCGGAAATTCATTTCGATCAGGGACCGTCCATCCCCGGCGATGATCGTCCGAACGGAGAAGGCGACCGGGTCATCGAGGTCTGGAATCTTGTCTTCATGCAGTTCAATCGAGATGCGTCGGGGACGCTTCATCCGTTGCCGAGGCCGAGCATTGACACGGGGATGGGATTGGAGCGCTTGGCCGCCGTCGCGCAAGGCGTCCCAAGCAATTACGGCAGCGATCTCTTTGCGCCGCTCTTGTCGGCGATCGCCGCACGAGCGGGCGCGCAGTATGGTCGAGAGGGCTCGGTGGATCGATCGATGCGGGTCATTGCGGATCACCTCCGGGCCGTTACGTTTCTGATGGCGGACGGTGTATTGCCGTCCAACGAGGGACGCGGCTACGTTTTGCGGCGGATTCTGCGCCGGGCCGCTCGCCACGGACGGCTGCTCGGCATTGTCGAGCCTTTTCTGTACGATCTTACCGGCAGGGTGGTGGAGCAGATGGGCGACGTCTATCCGGAGGTGCGGGCGGCCGCCGGCACAATCGCCGAAGCCACGAAGGGAGAGGAAGAGCGGTTCATCGCGACGCTTGACCAAGGATTGCCGATCTTGAACGGCCTTATTGAGAAGGCGCGAGCCGAGGGACGGATTCTATTGACCGGCGACGACGTCTTCAAACTCTACGACACGTATGGGTTCCCGATGGATCTGATCGCCGAGGCCTGTCGGGAACAAGGACTCGCCGTCGATGAACAGGGATTCGAGGCGGCCATCGAAGCCCAGCGGACCAGAGCTCGCAAAACCGGGGGATTCGAGCAGGAAACCGTCAGACCCTCGATCGCCGAGCTGTCTTCGCGGATTGGAGCCGTCACGTTCGTTGGGTATGACCGGTTGGAGAGCGAGGGAGTGCTCTTGGCCATCCTGAAAGGTGATCGGTTGGTCAAAGAAGCGGTCGAAGGGGATGAGGTCGAGATGGTCTTGGATGTGACGCCGTTCTATCCCGAGGGGGGAGGACAGGTGGGAGACCATGGGACCTGCATAGGCCCGGAAGGAGTGGTTGACGTCACGGATACGACGAAACCGACGCCGACCATGATTCTCCACAAGGGCATCGTTCGGAAAGGCTGCATTCGCGAAGGAGAGCGGCTCAGCGCGACGGTGAACGGTGTCTTACGACAAGACGCGGCGCGGAACCATACGGCGACTCATCTGCTGCATGCGGCCTTGCGCCAGCTTCTCGGTCCCCACGTGAAACAGTACGGCTCGCTGGTCGGGCCGAATCGACTGCGTTTCGACTTTGCGCACTTCAGACCGCTTTCCGCTCGTGACGTTGACGATATCGAGTCGATGGTCAACGAAGAAGTCAGAAAAAACGAGCCGGTGCGAACCCATGTGATGAATTTTCAGGAGGCGGTGGCCAAGGGGGCGCTGGCCTTTTTCGGCGACAAATATGGAGAACAAGTTCGGGTCGTGACCGTCGAATCCTTCAGCCGAGAACTGTGTGGGGGAACGCACTGTCGGCACACGGGCGAAATCGGACTCTTCCGCGTCTTGTCCGAGACGGGCGTGGCGGCTGGCGTTCGTCGGATCGAGGCGCAGACGGGCAGCGGCGCGATGGCGCACATGAAAAAACTCGAAGCCGAGATTCGCGAGTTGTCCGAACTGCTCAAAGTCGGTCCCATGGAGGTCGCGGCGAAAACCAGAAAAGTGATGGCCCAGTTGAAGGACAAGGAACGGGAGCTGGAGGAACTGAAACTGAAGCTGGCAAGTGGTCAGACAGCCGCCTCGACGGTCCGGATGATCGCCGGTGTCTCGGTGCATGTCCAGCGAACGGACGGTTTGGACATGAACGGTATGAGGGCCTTGGCCGATCAGTTGCGGGATAAACTGAAGAGCGGCGTCATCGCCCTGGGTGCCGTCACTGAAGAAGGCAAGGTGTCGCTGTTGGTTGTGATCACGAAAGATCTGACCGGTTCCTTGAAGGCCGGCGAGATCGTTAAGGTGATGGCGGCCGAGGTAGGCGGTACCGGCGGCGGACGGCCGGAAATGGCGCAGGCCGGCGGCAAGGAGCCGGCCAAACTCGATCGTGCGTTGGAAAAAGTGTTTGAGCTGGTCGAGCGGGCGCTCGCGAGATAAAATCATGCCCGGTCGGATTCTTGCTCTCGATTACGGTACCAAACGAATCGGCGTCGCCTTGAGCGACGAGTTGTGGTGGACAGCTCAGCCGCTCGAAACGTTTGAGCGGCGAACGTTGGATCAGGACATTGCGCACGTCGCGACGTTGGTCGTCTCGCACGAGGTGGAGCGGGTGGTCCTGGGGCTGCCGCTGCAATTGGACGGGCGGGAAGGACCGGCCGTCCGGTCGATGCGGGAATTTGTTGTAAAATTGGAAGCCGCTCTTTCTGTTCCCCTTGTTCTGTGGGACGAGCGCATGACGACCAAAGCGGCGGAAGACTTCTTGATCGCCGCGGACGTGAGCAGAAAAAAGCGCAAGGGAGCGGTCGATCGAGTTGCGGCTTCGTTGCTGCTGCAAGGGTATTTGACGTCGGTGACCGCGCCGGCTGAAAGGAATTCGACGGGTGCGGATCTCGCGGCTTGCGAAGATTCTTCAGCGTCTCTCGCGGAATATGTGAGCGAAGTTCCCTATGAAGTCTCGCCTCGCGCAGATCTTCCTCGTGCTCGTCGCCGTCGCCGGTCTCGGCGCGATGGCTTTGTACCAGATGATCCGCTGGGCTGAATCACCGCTTCTGTCAGACTCCGACCATCCGTCCTCCAAAGTGGTCGTCATTCCGGCCGGATGGACCTTGCAGCAGGTCGCGGCTTTGCTCGAACGGGAACAAGTGATCAAGAGTCGATTTGCATTCGTGTGGCTGGCGCGATCCCAAGATGCCGATCGGAAGATTCAGCCGGGAGAGTATGAGCTGCATGCCGCCATGCCTCCTGCGGATATTCTGTCAAAACTGTTGACCGGCCGGGTCGTTCTCCATTCGGTCACGATTCCGGAGGGATACACCATCGCTCAAATCGCGGACATACTTTCCGAGCGGAACATTACGGATCGTGCCGAGTTCATCCGTCTGGCCCGTGACAAATCATTCATTCAAACATTGAAGATTTCAGCGGAAAGTCTTGAAGGGTATTTGTTTCCTGATACGTATCGCTTTGCTCGACGCACGGCGGCGGCGGAAGTGATTAAGACGATGGTGGATCAGCTTGACCGGGTTTTCTCGGTCGAATGGCAGGGGCGGGCCAAGGAGCTGGGCTTGACGAGGCACCAGGTACTGACGCTGGCCTCGGTGATCGAAAAGGAAACCGGCTCGGCGGACGAACGTCCCCGTATCTCGTCCGTGTTTCACAACCGTCTGAAGAAAAACATTCCGTTGCAAAGCGACCCGACAGTCATTTATGGCCTGCCCCATTTCGACGGCAATTTGCGCAAAAAGGACCTCTCGCATCCAAGTCCCTACAATACCTATCGATGGGGGGGGCTGCCGCCCGGGCCGATCGCCAGTCCTGGGGCGGATTCGATTCGCGCCGCTCTCTATCCTGCGTCAACGCCGCATTTGTACTTCGTCTCGAAGAACGACGGAACCCACTACTTCTCCACCACACTCGTTCAACATAACAAAGCGGTGGAACAGTATCAGAAACGGCCCTTGCGTCGGGGCAACCGTTCCGAGACGTCGATGAGCGGAGGAAGGCAACTCGCCCATTCTTAACAGGTCTTGAGCCATGCCAAATTGGAACCTGCCCGACTTGATCGACCACACGGTGCTGCGGCCTGACGCCACGAGGGGGGATGTGCTGCGAATTTGTCGGGAAGCCATCGAATACAACTTTTCAGTAATTTTTGTCCCGCCATCCTATCTTGCGGAGGCCGTGGCCGCCGTCGAGGGCTATTCCATCCGCGTCGGTGCTCCTGTCGGGTTTCCACTCGGTGGTCATGCGACGAAAACAAAAGTCACGGAGGCGGTTGAAGCGGTCGAACAGGGGGCCACCGTGCTGGATATGGTCCTCAACATCAGTTGGTTGAAATCAGGAGACTATGATGCCGTCTGGCAAGACATCACCGAAGTCGTGCGGGCGACCCCCAACTCAGAACATAAAGTCATACTTGAGACATGTTATTTGACGGATCAGGAAAAAATGACGGCTTGTCGTCTGGTTGTAGAGGCAGGGGCCGATTACGTGAAGACGTCAACCGGTTTTGGCCCATCCGGTGCCACGGTCGATGATGTCCGGCTTCTGAAGACAGCCGTCGCCGGACAAGTCAAGATCAAGGCATCCGGCGGCATCAGAGACTGGAAAACCGCACGAGCCATGTTGGAGGCGGGCGCCGATCGGATCGGGACCAGCGCGGGTGTTCCCATTGTCGAAGAATGGAGGGGTGTACAGATTCCATGATCAAGCGCGTGCTGCTGTTCGTCATTGATGGATTAGGCATCGGTCCTCTGCCGGATGCCGCAGAGCACGGTGATGCCGAGACGAATACCCTGGCTCATTTGGCCGATATGGTCGGCGGGTTGAGTCTGCCGAACATGGAAACGTTAGGGTTGGGGCACGTCGCCTCGATTCCGGGGGTGCCGTCGACGACCCAGCCGCGGGGCTGTTTCGGGCGTTTGTGTTTTACGAGCCGGGGAACCGACTCGGTCGCCGGTCATTGGGAAATGAACGGAATTGTCAGTGCGGTTCCTCCGAGCTGTGCGGATGGAGTGCCTCGGCAGGTGGTGGCCGCCGTCGAGCAAGCATTGGGCAGAAAAGTGATCGGCAAGGACGTGGCTTCGCCGGGGTCCATGTTGAACGAATATGGTGCAGATCATTTCGCCTGCGGGGCGCCGATCGTATGGACTGATGGCCGGAATACCTGCCATGTGGCTGCGCATGAGGCGGTGATGGCTCGCAAGGTTCTTTATCAGGGGTGTCGTGAAGCATGGAAAACGGTCAAACAGGCAGGATTGCTCGTTCGAATTGTCGCCCAGCCGGTTGCCGGCGAGCCAGGACGGCTCTGTGTCCATGGAAGTCGGAGAGATTTTGTCATGGAGCCGCCCGGTGTCACGATGCTGGACGCATTGAATCGCTCCGGTCAGATCGTCATGGGTATCGGAAAGGTCGGTGATTTGTTCGGCGGAAGAAGTTTGACGAAAACCTTTTCCGCCCTGTCCGCTCAGGAGGCCTTCGGGGAAACCGTTGACATGCTGAGCAAGGTTCCACGCGGGCTTCTCTATGTCGGTTTGGATTTCTCGACAGATGAAACGACTCAGGCTGCCGCGGCGTTGGAAGATTTTGACCGCCGTCTGCCGGGTTTGTTTGATAAGTTGCGCGTTGGGGATCTAGTCATCATCACCGGCGATCATGGGCGTGATTTGTCGAGGCCGTTGAAGAGGCCGACGCGCGAATATGTGCCGCTTCTTCTTTTCGGTCCCAAACTGCCGGCCGGAGTGGACTTGGGGACTCGTTCCACCGCCGCCGATCTTGGACAAACGGTGGTGGATGCGTTTGGTGCCCAACGGCTGTCGATCGGAGACAGTTTTTGGGAAGCGATCAAACCCGGGTGAGCGGCTGGAGTACAACAGAAGACGAGCAGAAAAAGCGGCAATGAAGATGTCGTATGAGGCCAAGCTGCGAGAGTTGGGGGTGGCGTTACCACCGCTTCCCACGCCGGTGGCGAACTATATTCCCGCCGTCAAAGTGGGGGAGCTGCTGTTTCTGTCAGGAGTCCTTCCTATGCGGGACGGCAAGTTGTGTATGACGGGAAAACTGGGCGAGGCCTTGTCGGTCGAACAGGGAAAAGAAGCAGCCCGAATAGCCGCGCTGAATGCTCTGGCGATTGTGAAGGCCGAGATGAGCTCGCTTGATCGGGTAGTCCGGGTCGTGAAAGTTGTTGGCTACGTCGCCTCGGCTTCCGGTTTCACTGATCAGCCGCATGTCCTCAACGGAGCCTCGGACCTGCTGGTGGCCGTGTTCGGCGATGCCGGCCGCCATGCCCGTGTGGCGGTCGGCGCAGCGGAGCTTCCTCGTCAGGCCCCGGTCGAGATCGAGTTGGTTTTTCAAGTCGCATAGTTTGGGCAGGTGTCCTCTCCGATTCTCGCAAGTTCCTCGTGTTCCGCTGAACGTCTGAACATCGGATTGAGTGTTCCGCCGATCCCCATCGCCTTGACTCCCTAAAAAATCGGTTGCTATAGTCCGATCGACCGAGCAGGGGCGGGCACGTTTTGGATGTCAGTTCACGACCATCGACTGCAATTCAGGAAGGACGATATGAAAACGGCGAAGATGTTGGTCTTGTGCGTAGTTCTGCTGGGCGGTCTCACGTTATCCGCTCATGGAGGATCTTCTCCGTTCGAGTTGTCCCTGCGAACCGTTCCTCCTGGTGCGACCGTTTCGGTGAGTGGGAAGGGATGGGGAACATTTCGATCGGCGACGTCCAATCGGGTGCTGGTCGGCGGCGTTCCGGCGCTGATTCAACGATGGGAACCGGACATGATCGAGTTTAAGGTTCCGTTCAAGGCCGAAAGCGGTCCCGTCGAGGTTTGGGTCGGCAAGAAGAAACTTTCTGTTGGAACGTTGACCGTGGCGATGCCGCAGATCGACACCGTCATGCCTACGGAAGCGGAACGGGGTTCGGTGCTTCAGATTACGGGCCGTCATTTTGGGGTGACCGCGGGATCGCGTGATCCCAACACCATGTTCGGCGTGAATGATGTGGTCATCGGCGGTGTCGCCGTGCGCCCGAAACGATGGAAAGATGATCTCATTGAGGCGGAGATTCCCGCCAATGCGGAAACCGGCGACGTCGTCGTGCGGTTGGCCTCGTCCGATCCGCTGCCGGACGGCTCTTGCTGCGCCCCCGTGGAGCATGTCGTCAGCAACGCCGCGAGGATTTCCCTTATTCCGTCGGTACGGGTCGATCCTGTGAGTGGTCCGGTCGGAACGAAGGTGGTACTGTTCGGCGGTGGGTTCGGTGCCGAAAAGAGGCCGACCGACGCCGTGCTGATAGGAGATCAACCGCTTGTGGTGGCCCAGTGGAAAGACGATATGATTGTGGCGCACATTCCTCTGGGTGCGGTATCAGGCCCTGTTGTGCTGCGCAGTCAGGGACGGACACGCACAGTCGGTCAGTTTACCGTGCAGGAGCCGAAGATCATGGGGATGAGTCCTTCCAGCGCGCCGATTGGAACGTTGCTGCGCATCGACGGAGAACATTTCGGGGTGTACAGCGAGAGCGGCGCGACTCCCTTTAACTTCATTGATTTCGACAAGGGGGACAACCGTGTCGAAATCGGAGGCGTCCCGGCGGTGATCTATCGCTGGATCGATGACCGGATCGACGTCTGGGTGCCCTTCAGCGCCAAGAGCGGAAAAGTGGTGGTGTATCGAAGCGCGACCAAGCCGCTGCCGGATGGCCGGTGCTGCGCCGAACGGGGAACCGTCGCGATTGAGGCTGGGACCTTCACGGTTGTCACTCCCGTCGTGGAATCGTATGAACCGAAATCGGCGGGGTTGGACGAGACGGTGACGATCAGGGGCAGAGGGTTCGGCACGTTTCTCAAGACCGCCGAGCATGCGGATTTACGATTGAATGAAAAGGCCTACAAGCGGCGCACGGACCTTGACATCAACGAACCGGACGATCCTTCCACGGTGGTCAGCAACGTCTCACGAACGGAGGTCTTGTTCAATGGGGCGGCCGCGCTGGTCCAGTCCTGGACCGATTCCGAGATCGTGGTCAAAGTGCCCCGTCGCAATCTCTATGGGATCGGGAAAAAGGGAGCGTTTTTCGACAACTTGGCGACCGGTCCGTTAGTCGTCCGGAGAGGATCATGGGATCTCCTTCCCGATGGGAGCTGTTGCACGCCTAAAAAATGGCTCACGGTTGAAGCAGGTCCGTTCACAATTGAGGCCAGAAACCTCCCCGATACCGGTTACTGGGACAATAACCGCCCCGACGCCAATACAAATCAATGATGGTCTGTTGGGAAGAGGGTATAAGGCGAGGCAAGGTTTGGCTGCAGGGCTGTTTCGCGATGATTCCCAGCGCCGTCGTTCTCTGGTTCGCCTCGGCATCGGCGGAAATTCCCTCTCTGCTTGCGCAGGCTCAAAAGAGCAATACGGGCGCGGATCTGATGAGCGTTCAGTTCCTCTCTCCGCAGGCCGGATGGGCGGCCGGGTCCGGAGGGACCATTCTGAAGACGATGGATGGCGGAAAAACGTGGCGAAAGGTCGCCAGCGGAACGTCCAACCTCTTAACATCGATTTTTTTTGCCGATCAACAGAGAGGTTGGGTAACCGGCGTGGGCGGGACGTTACGGCGGACCATTGATGGCGGTCAAACCTGGTCGCAGATACCGCTCGACATCTCGCAACCCCTATACCATCTTTCGTTTGCTTCCTCCACGGTCGGTTGGGTAGTCGGCGGCGATGGAACGATTTTGCATACGACTGATGGCGGGAATCGTTGGGTTGAGCAACAAAGCGGAACACATGCCACGCTCTATGCCGCGCATTTCGTCGACGAACGTCATGGCGTGGTCGTCGGCGCCTTGGGAACGATCTTGACGACGGAAGATGGAGGAGCAACCTGGATCGCCAGGGAAGCTCAGGGGGCCGTCACCTTCTTCGACGTCTTTTTCACGGACCGCTCAAACGGATGGGCGGTTGGAAACGCCGGCGCTCTTTTTCAAACATCCGACGGTGGCAGTGAATGGAGCGACCATTCATTGCCCTGTGGAAAGTCTTGCACGAAGCTCGTTGATTTATTGCAGGTCAGGTTCACCAGTCCGCAGGTTGGATGGATTGTCGGCGATCGTGGCGCACTGTACCGCACGACCGACGCAGGGTTCACCTGGGTGCCTGAAACGGCGATTGCGCCCGTCTCGTTGTTCGGTCTGAGTTTTGTGGGGGAGGGGCAGGGCTGGGCGGTGGGGGCAAAAGGGACCATCGTCCATCTGCAACCTGCCCGATAATCGTCTTTGCACTCTCTTTGGTAAGAGTCGGGGGGACCGATGATCATGCGGAGTCCACGTCGCGCCGAGTCGAGGGGCCTGCCCCTCATCCAAGCAGAGAGGGAAAGCGTGGCTATCAAAAGGCAAGGTGTATTGGCTGTTCTCTTTGTCGTGTCGCTCGCCGTTCCGGTGTGGGCTGGAGAGCCGGAATCGTTTGACCCGGATGAGCCGTTTCAACAGGCGTTCTCGTCGAATCTGCTTCGCTCGTTTCTCAACAAGACGCTGGATCAGTTGGAAGATTATGTGGAAATGTCCAGCCATCTCGCGCCTGATGAGGCGACCGGAGATCGTCGCGGTCGTCTGCGGTTCAAAATTTACCCGGAGGGCAAGTCGAAGTCCCGTCAGCATTTCGAGGCCGAAGGCTGGTTCCGATTGGCCCCGGATGACACCGTCCACGATTTTTCCTTCCACTTCACGACCCCTGATCAACGGACAAAAAGTCCTTCTCCACGACCCGAGGACGTGCTGTAAGATCATCAATAATCAGTGAACGATCCACCATTTTTTGACGAACCTGGCACCACGTCCAAGTATCGTATTACGTCCGAACCTACTCGTAGTCGGTTGGCTGCCTTCTGGCTGAGGATTCTTTCATCCCAAGTTGCCTAGACGGGATTGAAGAATGCTGATCGCGGCGAGGGCGGCGGTTTCAGCTCGCAAAATGGACGAGCCGAGGGTAATGGGTTTACATCCGGCCTGCTCGGCTATCCGTGTCTCTTCTTTGGCCCATCCTCCTTCCGGTCCTATAAGCAGCAGAATCGTGGCGTTCGCATCGGAGGGGAGAGGGACATCGCCAAGGCCGGCGCCGTCGCATCGTTCGGCAAGGAAGAGCGAAACCATTGTAGGTTCGGGAACCGGGAAGATTTCTTGTAGAGATCGTGGCTGGGTGATGGCCGGGATGACCCACTGCTCGGATTGCTGGGCCGCCTCCAAGGCGATACGGCGCCAGCGGACCAACTGACCTGCAAGACGGTCCGGTCTCATTTGAACGATGCTGCGGGCGGCTTGGAAAGGAATAATCGTCCTGACGCCGAGCTCCGTCGCCTTCTGAATGACCCAATCCATTTTCTCTCCTTTGAGCAAGGCTTGTGCAATGACCAGAGTGGGGGTACGCCGAGGCGGTTGAGTCTGAGCCTCGATAATCCGCCCGCTCATCATGTGCTTGGTTATCGCCGTGATTTCGGTTCGATACCGATGGCCTGCTCCGTCGCTTACGCAGACGATCTCACCGACGGCGACGCGCAAACTATCTCTCAGATGAATCAACAGATCGCCGCTGATCGCGATGGCTGTCGGCGTGATATGGTCTGGTGAAACGAAGAAGACCGGCATGGGAAGGTGGATGGAACAAGGAGACGGAAACCGGGGAATAAATCGCCTACTCAAAAAAGGTCTTCATTTTGTCGAAAAAGCCGTCACCGTTATCCTCCAATGATATGCCGCTTTCCTTGGCGAATTCCATGAGCAACTCTTTTTGCTTCGCCGTCAATTTTGTGGGAATTTGCACTTTGATGACGTAGAGCTGATCGCCGACGTTTCCCCCCTTGAGGCTCGGAACGCCAAGCCCCTTGATGCGAAGAACTTTATCATGCTGGGTGCCGGGCGGAATCTTGAGAACCGTCGAGCCCTTCAGGGTCGGAACTTCAATTTTTCCGCCAAGAATTGCCGTGATAAAGCTGATAGGAACATCGCATGTGATGTCCAACCCCTTCCGTTGAAAGACCGGATGGGGCTTGACCGTGATCGCGACGTACAAATCTCCCGGAGGGCCGGAATGGATCCCGTGCTCACCCTCGTTGGACAGCCGGAGCCTCATGCCGGATTCGATGCCGGCCGGAATATTGACGACGATGGTCCGCTCTTTGTACACGCGCTGCCGGCCTTGGCAGGTGGGGCAAGGATCGATGACGACGCGCCCGGCGCCTTCGCATTGGCCGCAGGGGCGGCTGACGCTGAAGAAGCCCTGCTGAAAGCGCAACTGCCCCGTCCCTTTGCAGGAGGGACAGGTCTTAATGGCCGCGGCCGACTTGGCTCCACTGCCTCTACAGTCGGGGCAGGTTTCCCATCGGGGAATTTTGAGTTTGGCCTCTTTTCCGTAAACCGCCTCTTCGAACGAAATTTCTAAGTTGTACTGAAGGTCGCTCCCTCGTTCCGGGCGAGAGCCGCCGCGGGGTTGGCCGAAGAAATCCTCGAAGATGTCGCTGAAGACGTCTCCAAACCCTCCGCGGCCGAAATCAAAGCCTTCGAATCCTCCCGGCCCTTGTTGCGCGCCGGCGTGACCGAACATATCGTAGCGACGCCGCTTGTCTTGGTCGCTGAGCACCTCATAGGCTTCGTTGATTTCTTTGAACTTTTCTTCGGCCGCTTTTTTCTGATGCTCGCCGGTTTGGAGATCGGGGTGGTGTTGGCGGGCGAGGCGCCGGTACGCTTTTTTGACCTCTTCATCAGAGGCGTTCCTATCGACGCCGAGGATCTCGTAGTAATCGCGTCTACTCACGGGTGCCATTGCTCAGCTTGCGAAGAAAGATGTACGAGCGAGGAGTTCGTCTGTTCGACAAATCAACGCCGTTTTATCCAGTAAGTTCATCACGACTTCTTGTCTTTGTCCACCTCTTCGAATTCCGCGTCCACCACCTTGTCGTCGGATTTGGACTGGCTTGATCCATCACCGGCGGGACCGGCGCTTTGTGGTCCCGCTGAACTGGTCGCCGAGGCCGCTTTCTTGTACATTTCCTCGGCCAGTTTGTGCGAGGCGGTCATGAGCGTTTGCGTCGCCGATTCAATGGCGGCGGCGTCCGTCCCTTCCAACGATTTCTTTACCGCCGCAATGGCGTCTTGGATCTTGGCTTTTTCTTCGCTCGAGATCTTGTCCCCGTGTTCCGCGACGTTTTTTTCCGTTTGGTAGATGAGATTGTCGGCTTGATTTTTGGCTTCGGCAAGTTTGCGCCGCTTTTTGTCCTCTTCGGTGTGTGCTTGCGCCTCCTTGACGAGCCGTTCCACTTCGTCTTTGCTGAGTCCGCTCGATGCGGTGATTCTGATGGATTGCTCTTTTTGGGTGGCCAAATCTTTGGCCGTCACGTGGACGATGCCGTTGGCGTCGATATCGAAGGAGACATCGATTTGCGGCATGCCCCGCGGGGCCGGAGGAATACCGACCAGGTCGAACTGGCCCAGCAGTTTGTTGTCGTTGGCCATTTCGCGTTCTCCTTGAAAGACGCGAATGGTGACGGCGGTCTGATTGTCCGCGGCGGTCGAAAAGATCTGGCTCTTCTTCGTGGGAATGGTCGTATTGCGCTCGATGAGTTTGGTGAACACGCCGCCCAAGGTCTCGATGCCCAACGACAACGGCGTGACGTCCAACAGGAGCACGTCCTTGACTTCTCCCTTGAGCACGCCTCCTTGAATGGCGGCACCCACGGCGACCACCTCGTCCGGATTGACGCCGCGGTGCGGCTCCTTGCCGAAAAATTCTTTGACGACCTGAATGACTTTCGGCATGCGCGTCATGCCGCCGACCAAGACCACTTCGTTGATGTCCCGAGCGGAAACCCCGGCGTCCGCCAGCGCCTTCCGACACGGCTCAATGGTGCGTTGAATCAGGTCGTCGACCAACTGTTCGAGCTTGGCGCGCGTCAGCTTGACGACCATGTGCTTCGGACCGCTGGCGTCGGCGGTGATAAAGGGAAGATTGATTTCCGTTTCTTGGGACGACGACAGCTCGATTTTGGCCCGCTCGGCCGCTTCCTTAAGCCGCTGGAGCGCCATCCGATCTTTACGCAGGTCGATTCCCTGATCTTTTTTGAATTCATCGACCAGCCAATCCATGACCCGAAGATCGAAATCGTCGCCGCCCAGATACGTGTCGCCATTGGTGGATTTCACCTCGAAGACGCCTTCGCCGATCTCCAAGATGGAGATGTCGAACGTGCCGCCGCCAAGATCGTACACGGCGATACGCTCGTCTTTTTTCTTGTCGAGACCGTAGGCAAGGGACGCGGCCGTCGGTTCGTTGATGATCCGTAGGACGTTCAACCCCGCGATTTGTCCCGCATCTTTCGTGGCCTGCCGTTGGCTGTCGTCGAAGTAGGCCGGCACGGTGATGACCGCTTCGGTGATTTTTTCGCCGAGGTAGTCTTCGGCGGTCTGCCGCATCTTTTGCAGGATCATGGCGGAAACTTCCGGAGGGCTGTACCGTTTGCCGCGCAATTCGACATGAGCGTCGCCGTTGTCGGCTTCGACGACCTTGTAGGGCAACCGTTTGATCGCTTCCTGGACCTCGCGGCTCCTGAATTTTCGGCCCATCAATCGTTTGACCGAGAAGATGGTATTTTCCGGATTGGTGATCGCCTGCCGCTTGGCGATTTGACCGACCAACCGTTCGCCCTTGTCGGTAATGGCGACGACGGAAGGAGTAGTGCGGCTTCCTTCGGCGTTGGCGATGACGACGGGGTCTCCGCCGCTCATGATGGCAACGCAAGAGTTGGTGGTTCCAAGATCGATGCCGATGACTTTACCCATGGATGGCTCCTTCCTTCCCGATTTCGAAATTCGAGACGATTGATTCGCTAGTGGATGGTTGAATGTTGTTCATCTGTCTTGGCCGGTCCCGCCGACACGCTGACCATCGCCGCGCGAAGGATGCGGTCATGCAGGCGATACCCTTTTTGAAATTCGTCGATGACGTGATCTTGCGGCACCGAATCGGACGGCACGTGTGAGACGGCTTGGTGCGCAGCCGGATCGAACGCCTGTCCCGCCGCCTCGATCGCCTGCACGCCGAACTTGGCCAAGGTGCCGACCAATTGCTTCAACGTCAATTCCACGCCTTGAACCAAGGCGTCGTGGTCGGCGTCCTTGTTGTCGCGTGCGGCCTTGATGGCTCGTTCCATATTATCGACGGTGGGCAAGAGCTCTTTCAGCAACTGTTCGTTGCCGAACTTGATCTGCTCCCGTTGCTCCCGTTGGATGACTCGCTTGTAATTGTCAAACTCGGCTGCCAATCGAAGATATTTGTCATGCAGTGCTTTGCACTCTTCCGTTTTTGCCTCCAGGGTCTTTTCTATTTCCGCTAACCGAGAATCGGCTGAGACCGTCTCCGAGGCGTCCGAGTTCCCGTCTTCTTGATGCTCTAAGTCGCTGATTCTTTTTGATTTTGAATTAGAATTGTCTTCTTCGAGGCCCACGACATCCCCCTTTAATTGTCAAGCAGATATCCATAGAGGATCAGAAGTCAACAGGACGATCAGGAAAAATGAGCAAAGGGGAAAAACCAGTCAGTCTGAGGAGGGGAAAGGAAGACCTCGGGCACGTCGATAGAGCAGCGCCAGCCCTTCCAGGGTCAAAAGAGGTTCGATGGTCTGAATGGTCCTGGTTTCCGGAGCAACAATGGAGGCCAATCCCCCTGTCGCGATGACGTAAGAGGTTCGGCCCATTTCTTGTTCGATGCGCCTGACAAGAGCATCGACCAGTCCGGCGTAACCGAACAGAAGACCGGATTGGATACTGCTGGCGGTATCCGTTCCAATGACGGTTTTAGGTCGCAGCAGCTCGACTTTGCTCAATTTCGCGGCTCTGGCGAAGAGTGCCTCCGCCGCAATCCCAAGGCCCGGTGCGATGGCGCCACCCAGATAGTCTCCGGATTGGGTGACGGCGCAAAAGGTCGTTGCCGTGCCGAAATCGACGATGATGAGGTCTCGTTGAAACTTGTGGTGAGCCGCCGCCGCGTTGACGAGACGATCGCTGCCTATTTCTTTGGGGTTGGCGTATTTGAGCGTCAGTCCTGTATCCAGCTCCGAAGACACAACCAACGGCGTACAGGCAAAATATGTTTCCACCATCGAGACAAACGTTTCCGTGAGGGACGGAACCACGCTGGAGATGATTGCGCCGGTGATCCGTTTCGGAGGCCGCCATTTCCGCTCAAGTAAGTTGGCGCAGAGGACTCCGTATTCATCGGCGGTCGCCTTCGGATTGGTGGCCAACCGCCAATGGGCTTGGATGGTCACCCCTTCGAATACGCCCCAGACAATGTTTGTGTTGCCGATGTCGATTGCCGCCAGCAAGGAATCCATAAATCCCATTGTACCGGGTGGAATGCGTGTTCTCTACTCCGAAGAATCAGCGTCTCGGGACATGGATGTCGTGAACAAAAAGGGAGGTTCCTGTCTCTTTCTTGACTTGAAGCCAGGCACGCGCGTAGGATGCGACCCGTGAGCGGGCGTAGCTCAGTGGTAGAGTCCTAGCTTCCCAAGCTAGTTGTCGTGGGTTCAAATCCCATCGCCCGCTCCAATCTCCTCTCCGGCCTCCTTGTTGCCTCCTCGTCGGCGTTGAGTTCCTGCCCATAGCAGTGAGGAAAGTGACCTCTGTGCCGAACAAGGACGAGGAAATAGGAAGGAAAAGAAGGTCAGACCGCCTTTTTCACGAGGCCTGAGCGCAGGCAGCGCGTGCAGACGCGAATGCGCTTGTGGGTGCCGCCGATCACGGCGCGAACCGTTTGGAGGTTGGGATTGAACACGCGCCGGGTTTTGTTGTTGGCATGACTGACATTGTTTCCGGACCGCGGTTTTTTCTGGCAGAGTTCACATTGAAAGGCCACGATACTACTCCTTTTATACTCCTTCGGAACAAAGCTGTTGCGGCTAAGCCGTGCCAATCTAGCATAGGCTGGTGAAGGCTGACAAGTCGCGAGCGGATCGTCTGGGGTCCTCAACAGAACTCTCTGTTCGAGCGAGTCCCCCCGACGAGGACGTCTCGGCCTTGACAAGTTCCGACAGGCTTTCCTATTGTGCTGCCTGACATAGCCTCCGGTCTCAGGGAAGAGGGTGTGAATCCCTCGCGGTCCCGCCGCTGTCAATGGGGACGAAACCCGCGGGTGCCACTGGCGCTTGGTCCGTTGTCTGCCGTCATTGCTCACACGGGAATGGCGAACAAACGGCGACGGCGCTGGGAAGGTGCGGGAAGTAGGGTGAACCATGAGCCAGAAGACCTGTCCGGAGGGGTGACCGTTGTTCCTTCGAGGGCTGGGGAACAGGTGAGGATGAAGAGGCGGGGGCAATCCTCAAGGTCTGGGAACAAGGCCTTGGGGATTTTTTGTATCGGTACGTTGTGGCCGAGGCCGAATCTTTCGCGGTTCCGGTGTTGGCGAACGATAGGCCTGTTGATTGCGCTCGTTGCGAGTCTGGAGGAGCCAAGCTTTGCCAACACACAGGGAGAGTTGCCGGTCATGAAGCGACGCCCGCAAGGAATTTTAACCGGTATGCCGTTCATGACCCATGTGTCGTCGCGGTCGTTCGTTGACGATGCGGGCAGGAAGCTCCACCTTGCCTCTTCTCCCCGCCGGATTGTTTCATTGGCTCCCAGTATCACGGAAATGTTGTTTGCGATCGGGGCTGGAGACCTCGTAGTCGGGGTGACCCCATTCTGTGATTTTCCCCCCGAGGCTTTGCACAAACCGAAGGTCGGCTACGGGAGCCCCAACGTGGAATCGCTCGTCGCCCTGCAGCCGGATTTGGTTCTGGCTCCGCAGGAACTTGTGAAGCCCGATCTTGTTGCCTCGTTGGATCATCTGCGTA
>JANDJJ010000024.1 GCA_024330945.1 Nitrospira sp.
CTGGTGCTTCTCTTGCCGATCCGGTTCTCCAAGAGAAAACACCGTTGCAGGATAGGCCGCAAGGATCATGACGGAAAGCCCCAGCCCCCAGACGAAACACTTGGGTGTGATGAGACCGTACTCTTCGGAGAATAATAGTTTCATTCTGAACCTTCTTTCGGATGAAGGAGCTTCACGAACTCCCGCTCTTGCTTCCTGCCGTACACGTCAGTGAATCGCTCCTGGACGATGATCCCTCGCTCGGTGATCGCGCTCACGACCCCGTTGTTTTGCCCGATGCGCGTCCCGCGCCGGATGGAGTACCCGTGCCCCTCCGGGGTCTGAACCATAGCCGTATACCCATGGGTTCCCCACACGATTGCGATGAGATTCAGTTCCGTCAGGCCCACCCGCTGCAAAGGCGGAAGATTTTCATCGAGCCTTCCCGGCTGTAAATCCTGGATGACCGGCGCAAATGGATCACGTCGCCCTGCGGGATCGTAACCGATGCTGACAACCCTCTCGTCGGATCGAGATTCAGCGGTCGCCCCTTGCTCCACTCCGGCCCCTTCCCCCGCTTCGCCGGCCTTTACCGGCGCTTCCGGGGCGGATGTCATCTTGTGACCAAGCGGGATCGACTCCTGTCTCATAGGCCCCACTTGAGCAAGGAGAGTCTCCGCTTGCGCGCAAAGAGGTTTTTCGAGGGTCATCACCGCCAGGCTCAGGAAACCAGCCGCAGCGGAAATGAAAAATCGTCGCTTCCGCTCGACCCGTCCGTTTGATCTTTCCATGGCCCTGAGATGCTCCTATCGACTGACTTGAGTCGACTGTCCGGGCTTCGCCGTCGAAGCAGCCGCCGCAACCAACGGTTTCTCCTGCGGCGCCGCATACGCCACAAGCTCAAAGGCCGTCTGGGACACGACTCGTCCGACCTCGACTTTCGGCGATCCCATTTTGAGCCCGGACACCGTCACGATGCGCGGCAATCTGTTGATCCGATCAAAAAACAGCGCGGCCGTGTGATACGCACCCGCCACTTCCACGCTTACGGGCATTCTCACAAAGAGCTTTGACGCGTCTTCGGATGGAGCCCCCGGTTTCCACAATCGAATCTCGAGTCCCAACCGCACCCCAAGATCGGATACCTGTTTGAGCAACATGATGGCCTCCTCTTCGGGCGGGAGACGTTCCTTCTTTTTGGCGAGCTCTATTTCCAGTTGTTTGCTCGCGGCCATCAATTCATCAAGGTGTTTGGCCTTGATCGTAAGCGTTTGAATTTCGGCATCCAACCTCCCGTTCTCGGCTTGCAACGCGGCGATGCTCTCCGACTTGGGCTCGGCAATGTAGAAGTAAAAACACGCGACGACGCCCCCGACGAGGAGAAACAGAAGCGCGGCCTTCTGCGTGGCGGGAATGTTCCGTAATGAACCAAGATTGATCGACGGCAAATCCATGCTCCATTCATCCCTTGAGGCGGAACGTCAACCGAAACTGATACACGTTGATCTTATTGTCGGTCGCCGCCTTGCTTTCCTGAAGATTGATGCCGGTAAAATACTCCGTCCGCCGGAGATTGTTCGCAAACTCCACGACATCGTCGTTCGTAAGCGCTTTGCCTTCCAGCTCCACCGCATCGGCCGATACACCCAACTTGGTCAGCCAGATCTTCAGAGGCTCGATGCTCCGGCTGACATGATCAAGCACCTTCACCGGCCCGCCTCTCGTTTGCTCAAGCTGATCGATGACTCGGTTTTTTTCTTCGAGCAATTTCTTTTTCTGCTCGAAATCTTGAACTTGTTTGACCTGTTCTTTTAATTGCGCGATCTGCTTGTCCTTATTCTGCTTCTCCTCCGTCAAGGTCTCGATTTCTTGATCAAGCGTCGTCGAATACCACCAACAGCCGGCAAGAGTGATCAGCAACGTACCGACGCCGAGCAATGCCTGGGCCCGCACCTCGTATTTCGGTTTGGCCTTGGCGCCTTTCGATTCGGGCGCGAGCAGGTTGATTTTGATCATCAGTCTCCCACCGTTCTTAACGCCAATCCAACGCCCACCGCCGCCGACGGCCCGAATTCCGCCAGCATGTCCGGATCGACCTCGCTCTTCGTCACGTCAATTTCGCCGAACGGGTCCGCCACTTCGACCGGCACCTGCATTCGATCGGCAAGATGCTGGACCAATCCCCTGGCTTTTGCCACCCCCCCGCACACGAGCACCCGATCAAGCTCGGCGGTCGCGGATGACGTCCGGAAATAATCCACCGTTCGCGCCACTTCGGCGGCGACTTCGGCGTTGACGCCGTCCATGACTTGACCGAGCGGCCCCTGCCACGATCCGTCTCCCCGTTCCTGTCTCTTAATCTCTTCGGCTTCTTCGTGTGACATGCCCATTTCGCGTTGAATCGCTTCCGTGTAGCGGTTTCCCCCCAAGGGAACATCCCGCGTAAACAAAGAGGACCCGCGCCGGATAATGTTGACGTTCATCACGCTCGCTCCGATGTTGACGAGCGCCGTCACCTCGTCTTGTCCCATCGGATAACTGACGGCGTGCATGTTCTCGATCGCAAACGCGTCGACGTCCATTACCATGGGAACGAGACCCGCCGCCTTGACCAGTTCGGTCAATTCGTTGATTTTGTCTTTCTTTGCCGCAACGAGAATCACCGCCATGTCTCCCATCTCTCCCTGCTCATCGGGCGACGAATCGGGCGGCAGGACATGAAAGTCGATATTGACCTCGTTGATGTCGAACGGAATGTACTGCTCGGCGGCCAGCTTCACTTGCCCCGGCAGTTCTTCATCCGGCATGGGAGGAAGATTGATCTTTTTGACGATCACGGCGTGTCCCGATATCGAAATGGCAACCTGCTTGTTCTTGACGCCGGTTTCTTCGATCAACTCTCGGATCGACGAGACGACGCGCTCTTCGTCCATCACGGTCCCATCGACGATCATTTCCGGATCAAGAAGTTTGACGCCGAACTTTTGCAGGCTGTATCGCCCCTTGCTTTCTTTCAACTGAACCAGCTTGATGGCGCTGGATCCAATATCAAGCCCCACCAGTTGTCGGCGAGGGGTCAACATCGACACAAGATCCGTTTCAAACAGGCGTTTGAACGCCCCCGACTTAAAAACCCCCGGCAGGGATAACGACATGGGTCCCATCGCTACTCCGTATGACTTTCTTTCATGCGCCGATCATTTTTTATTTCGTTGAGTCCGTCGAGAGGTTCGTGCCTTACCGCTGGGCTATGCGCCTCGTGCTCTTCAACATGAGCTGGATCGACATTCGGCTTCCGTTGCGCTTGTTCGACGAATTCCGCACGCAGGCGCACAGTGGCAAGTATAGTCCCTAGCCTCTACCTGTCAAGAAAACCGCTGAAATGAGATCAATGGAATGGAGCAAGGGAAACTTGAACGTGGCTTACCGCTAAGGCCGCTCTGCCTTGTGCATGTCGCGATGCGTCACGGCCACATCGTAGCCCATCATGGAAAGACTGTCCCGCAAAGACGCGGCAATGGCAACGGAGCGATGACGCCCGCCCGTGCAACCGATGGCAATGGTGAGATAGCTGCGGGGTTCCCGTTCAAAGCACGGAATGAGAAATTGCAACAGCCCTTCAAGCCGATCCAGAAGCGATCGTGCGTTGGGGTCGGAGAGAACGAAAGCCTTGACACGTGGATCATCGCCGGCCAGCGGCTTCAACTCCGGCACGAAATAGGGATTCTTCAGGAACCGCACGTCGAACAGCAAATCGACATCGTACGGCACTCCAAATTTGTAGCCGAACGTCAGGAGGGAAATGATGAGCTTGGTTCCTGCAGGCTCCAATCGAAATTGTTTGGCGAGCAGGCCGCGGAGCTCATGCGCCGTAAGGTCGGAGGTATCGATGACACGGTCGGCACGTCGGCGAAGTTCCGCAAGCCGCTCTTTTTCAAATCGAACTCCCTCCATGACGGGTGCGTGGGGGAGCACAGGATGCGGCCGCCGCGACTCGGAAAATCGCCTCACCAACACTTCTTCGCGCGCCTCGAAAAACAGCAGTTGTACGGAGTGGCCGAGTCCCTTGATTTGCTCCAGTATGCCGGTCAGATCGGACAAAAAGCTCCGCTCTCGAATATCGATCCCCAATGCGACGTTGGTAATGGCCTCTTTCTGCTGGCTGCACAGGTCGACGAACGTCGGCAACAAAGCGGGGGGGAGATTGTCGATGCAGAAATAACCGGCATCCTCAAGCGATTTGAGCGCAAGAGACTTCCCAGATCCCGATAACCCGCTGACCACGATCACATTGAGACCTGCCACATCCCCTCTTTGTTCCCGCGCAGGCAAGGAATTGGAACATGGCCGTTCTCCACTCGCTTGATGAATGGCCGCCACGACCAAAAATGGGAGATCCCTCGCGTCTTCCAGGAGTCCGGCGCTCACACGGCCCCGACTCGCCTGCGGGACTTGCTGATCTTCCCAGGTTTATGGTCGGCGAGTCGGCCCTTCCACTTTCTAAACTGAGCGTCCACCCGATCAATTAACTCATCGATCGACGCATACATCTCTCGGGTCGACGTCTTCGCTTGCAGGGGTTTGCCGTTCACCGTCCCCACGACTTCCGCTGTATGCTGGAGCTTTTCAACCCCCAAGACAACCTGAAGAGACCCCACTTTGAGCTCGTAGCGGTCCAATCGTTGAAACCGCGTTTGCACATATTCCCGCAACGCCGGAGTGATATCGAGATGTCGGCCTGTAATTCTGATTGTCATGCGTGCCTCCAGTGCTCTCCGATACATTCCTCTCAAAAGAAACGTTTCCGCTGGCTGGCGGAAGGAATATTTTCCTCCGCCCGATATTTGGCGACGGTTCGTCTGGCGATCAAGATCTGTTGCGCACGCAGCCTGGCGGCGATTTCTTCGTCTTTCAACGGCCGTTTCGCGTCCTCCTCGGCCACCATCTGTTTGATCATCTGGCGAACCGACACGGAAGAATGCATATCGGACGGTCGATCGGCATGTTGAAGCCCCGCATTGAAAAAGAACTTGAGCTCCAGCATGCCTTGTGGGCAATGCAAATACTTGTTGGCCGTGACACGGCTGATCGTGGACTCGTGCATTCCGACGTCTTCGGCGACTTGCTTGAGCACCAACGGTTTCAAATACTGCACCCCATGCTCGAAAAACGGCTCCTGAAATTTTACGATGCTCGACACGACCTTGACGATCGTCTTGTTACGCTGCTCGATGCTTCGAATGACCCATTGCGCGGCGCGCAACTTCTCGTCCATGTACGCTTTTGTTTCAGGGGCGCTTTCCCGCCCCGACCCCATCAACTGTTTGTAGTAGGGATTGATCCTCATTTTTGGCATTCCGTCGTCGTTCAGCAAAACGACCCACTCTCCTTCGTCTTTGACAACGAACACGTCCGGAACGATCACATAATTCTGGGTATTGGCGAACGGCCGGCCCGGTTTTGGCTCGAGATTTTCGATGATCTTGGTCGCTTGAAATACTTCGTCCAGCGTGACATTCAAAGCCTTGGCGATTTTGGCATACTGCTTTTTCTCGAGATCTTTCAAGTGATGAAGAATGACGGCTTCAACGACCGACCCTTTGAGGGCTCCAGGTCTCGCGCCCAGCGACCCCATGGGATTGCGCCCCAAATGCCCGAGCTGAAGCAACAGACACTCGGGCAGACTTCTGGCACCGACCCCCGTCGGATCGAACGTTTGAATGTCTTTGAGCACGGACTCCGCTTCTTCTTCCGAAAAATCCGTTCCAGCCACCACCTCGGCCATCGGCATGCGAAGATATCCGTCGTCGTCAAGATTGCCGATGATCAATCGCCCCAGTTGTTTCTGTCGCTCCGACAATCCGGACAACGACAACTGCCAGAGGAGATGCTCTTCGAGCGACGTGGCCTTGGCGACGGTTTGCTCATAGGAAGGGAAATCGTCCGATGAGACGGAGTGCTGCGAGCGACCGGAGCGATGATCGCTCCCAAAATATTCTTCCCACCCGGACGCAGAAAACTCTTCCGGCACTTCCTGCTCTTCCGGCGTTTCCGCTTCATCGGCCCCCTGATCCCGACTGATCGCCGACTCATCGATCTTTTCATCCGTCGCAGTCGTTTCCCCCTCTTCCGCATCGATTTGAAGGTCTTCCAAAAGTGGATTTTCCAAAAGATGCTGGGCCAAACTCTGTTGCAGTTCCAATCGCGACAGTTGCAGAAGCTTGATCGCCTGCTGCAACTGCGGCGTCATGATTAATTTTTGGCTCAGCTTCAAGTCCATGCGAAGTTTCATAGCGGCTGACTCCTGCCCTGTTCCAACGTGAATCGTTCTCCCAGATAGACAGTCCTGGCGATTTCACTTTTGACGATGTCCTCCGGAGCTCCGGACTCCAAAATCAGCCCTTCGTTGATAATGTAGGCACGGTCGACGATCGACAGGGTCTCCTGCACATTATGATCGGTAATCAAAATACCGATTCCTTTACTTCTTAAGCGTTTGATGATCTGCTGGATATCCCCGACGGCGATGGGATCAATGCCCGCAAACGGCTCGTCCAACAACATGAACGAAGGCGACATGGCCAGTGCTCTCGTGATTTCCAGACGCCGACGCTCTCCACCGGAAAGGGCATAGGCCATGCTTTCCCGAAGGTGCGAGAGATCAAGCTCTTTCAAAAGCGCGTCGACACGCCGGGCTCGTTCCTGACGAGGATATCCCAGCATCTCGACGATCGCGAGAACATTCTGCTCCACGGACAGCCTGCGAAATACCGATGATTCTTGGGGCAAGTAGCCGATTCCTTTTCTGGCCCGCTTATGCATCGGCAGCGCCGTGATGGGCTCTCCATTCAACCTGATCTCGCCTTCATCCGGCTGGCAAAGCCCCACCATCATATCGAAGATGGTGGTCTTCCCGGCGCCATTGGGGCCCAGCAATCCCACGACTTCTCCCGCCCGGACCTCGACGACGACGCCCTTGACCACTTTTCGGCCCCGAAAACTTTTGGCCAGACCGGCGGCGTACAGTCGAGGCACCCGCGTTTCGCCAGTGGAAGCAGCCTCCGGCTCTATGACCGCGTGAATGGCTTGAGTCATGGTTTGAGCTGTTCCGCTTCCTCAATATGAACGTGAGAGCCGCCTTCGACGACGCTTCGCTCTTCGGCCAAATAGATGGTGATTTGATGGCCGCTGACGCGCGTGCCTTTCTCCCAGGCCACCGGATCGCCGGTCATGACGATCTTTTCTTCGGCGCTGAAATAGACGGCCTTCTGGCAAGTCGCATGGCTGTTCTCCTGCCTGATTTTGACGTGCCCGATGGCCTCTACTCTTTCGAGCGAACGCCCCGACGTCGACGCCAACATCTCTGATTTTTTCGGCGTCTCCCCACCGGGCAATCCGGCAGCATCACCGGTCTGTCCTCGAAAAAACACAATCATTCTTTCCGAGTTGACGACAAGCCCTCCTCTCGTCAGCACAACGTTGCCTTCGAAGACGGCCTGGTTCTCCCGGTTGCGAACCGTCATTTTATTCGAAGTGATCGTGGTGGGCACCGCTTGCGCATCATCAGGAGATTTTGAAAATCGGGACTCGGCGGCACAAGCGCCGTCGGGCATCCAGGCCGCCATTGCGCTAAGAAGCAGGAGTAAGAGCAACACGTACATCGTCCAACACCTCGAACTCTTCCACATCCAACCTTCCAAGAAAACCCCGCCCGGTTACTTCCACCCCCTGCCCCACAATGCGAACGGGATCGCGTGTGGAGACTTCTTTTCTGTCGTTGGCCCATGCCAAATGATTGGTGTAGATCGTATAACCGCCCCTCGTCTCGACGACAAGAGGCGTCTCTTTGTTCGACAACGAGAAACTTTTCGTCGCGATATGAAACGTGCCTTCTTCTCCCGATACCGTGAGCTCCCTGCCGTTTTCCCCATACAGTGTGACGTCGACGTCGTTCAATAGCGCTTGCTTCTCTTGCTCGAACAGCCGCGCCTGTTTGGCCACAATTTTCCATTCCACATCGTCTTTGTTCGACTGCGTAAACACAAACTCGGAAATTGTGGCATCTGCACGCTCCATCGCATTCAACATAGTTTTTTGATCAGGCGGAGGAACCGACTCTGCATTCATGGCAAGAACATAGACGAGAAAAACCGACAGGGCCCCGCTGACGGCCAGCAACACCCTCCTCATGATCTGCTGCCACATTCGTGAACCCCACAAACAAAGAGACGACGAGCTTGGCACGATCGTAGCATGCACGAGAAAGCAAGTAAACGTCCTGCGCGATGACCAAACAACAACGTCCTCTCCGGCTTCCAGCCGGAGAGGACGTTGAGGGAGCTGACTCGCGTTCTCTCGGGAAAAAGCGATCGCTATGCGGTTTTTTCCGGTCCTCCCGTCGAAGAGTGAGACTGTGAATCCGAGGGTTTCTTAGACGCGGCCGCTTCCGCTCGAGCCACAAGTTCGATGGCCACCATCTCCCCTCCATCTCCCACTCGCCGGCGTGTCTTGACGATCCTGGTGTAGCCGCCAGGACGATCCTTGAACCGCTCGGCGACGTCACCAAACAATTTAGACACGACGGTCTTGCTGCGCAGAAACCCGAGGGCCCGACGCCTGGCAGGCAGCGTTCCTTCCTTGCCTAAAGAGATCATGCGGTCGGCGAACCCTCTGACTTCCTTGGCTTTCGCCTGGGTGGTTTCGATTCGTTCATGATCGAGCAACGCCGTGACAAGATTGCGAAACAACGCCCAGCGATGTTTGGTCTTCCTTCCGAGTTGTCGGCCTTTTTTTCTATGTCGCACGGTATTCCCCTTTACCTTCCATCACTCCGACTTCTGACCGCCGTTGTGAGATTGCGCCGCATCCAATTTCGTGCCGAGCGAAAGTCCCATTTCCGCCAAGATTTCCTTGATTTCGTTGAGGGACTTCTTCCCGAAATTCTTGGTCCGCAACATTTCTCCCTCGGTTTTCTGCACGAGATCTCCGATGGTCTTGATGTTGGCGTTTTTCAAACAATTCGCCGCGCGCACCGACAGCTCCAGTTCGTTCACGCTACGGGAGAGATGTTTGTTGACTTCACGCTGAGTCTCCTCGCGACCGGCTTCGGGCTTTCCTTCACCACGCTCCTCGGGATTGATGAAAATGTCCAGGTGCTCACGGAGGATGCCGGCGGCGGTAGACAAGGCGTCTCGCGGAGCGATAGTCGCATCGGTCCAGATTTCCATGGTCAGTTTATCGTAGTCGGTCATGCGACCCACTCGAGCGTTTTCGACGTGGAAATTGACACGCCGAATCGGGGAAAAAATGGAATCAATCGCAATCACGCCGATCGGCAGCCCCTCTTCTTTATTGCGCTCGGCAGGAACGTACCCACGCCCATGTTTGACCGTCATTTCAATATCCAGCGTGGCATCTTTATCGAGCGTCGCAATGTGCAAATCCGGTGTCAACACGGTCACGTCCGCATCGTGAATGATATCGGAGCCTTTCGCCTCTCCAGGTCCCGTCTTTTTGAGACGAATCGTTTTCGGCTTATCCGTATGCAGCGCCAATCTCAGGCTTTTGATATTCAGAATGATCGCCGTAACGTCTTCCGTCACCCCTGGAATCGTCGAAAACTCATGCACCACTCCTTCGATCTTTACCATCGTGACGGCAGCGCCCGTCAGAGACGACAGCAAGACACGCCGCAACGCGTTTCCGATCGTGGTTCCAAACCCCCGTTCGAAGGCTTCGGTTGTGAACCGACCATATGTCGGGGATAGCGTATCCTTGTCGACTTCCACCCGCAGCGGGATCTGAAAGTCTTTCATCGCCTTGATCATGACCCCCTCCCATTTGCCATCCAGATAATTGACCGGCCGACGCAACATCTGGCGCGAGCACTCGCTTCCGCCAGCCTCTTCCGACCGCTACCTGGAATACAACTCCACAACCATTTGTTCGTTCACGGGCACCGTGATCTGTTCCTTGGCCGGTAATGCGCGGACGATTCCCTTGAAGGCCCCCTTGTCCAGTTCGAGCCAATCCGGAATTCCTCGACTCTCGACGGTCTCCATCGCTTCTTGGATCACGGCGAGTTTCCGGCTTCGTTCACGAACTTCGATGACGTCGCCCGCTTTCACCAGCGCTCCCGCGACCGTCACGGGTTTCCCGTTTATCAGCAGATGACCGTGATTGACGATTTGGCGCGCCTGCTTTCGCGACACGCCGAACCCCAGTCGATAGGCCACATTGTCAAGACGGCACTCAAGCAAACGGAGCAACGCGGCGCCCGTCACGCTGATTTGCCGCTCGGCGCGCTCAAAGACTCCGCGGAATTGTCTTTCTTGAAGACCATAGATGCGCCGCAGCTTCTGCTTTTCCCGCAACTGGACGTTGTAGTCTGAAGTCCGCTGCCTGCCTTGCCCGTGTTGGCCGGGTGGATAGCTCCGCCGCTCAATGGCACACTTCTCCGTCATGCAGCGCGCCCCCTTGAGAAACAACTTCTCCCCCTCTCGACGGCAGAGCCGACACATAGGACCGCGATACTTTGCCACTGCTTCCTCCTCGTTATGCCATCATTATTGAGATGAGACCGACGTCCCCGCCGTTGAGCGATCCGATCCACACATTCTCGCAACCGGTAATCGCTTCCTATCGCCCCCCTACACCCGCCGTCGTTTAGGCGGACGACATCCATTGTGCGGAATGGGAGTGACGTCTCTGATCAAATTGATTCGCAATCCAGCCCCCTGCAACGAGCGAATCGCCGACTCACGACCTGATCCCGGCCCATTGACGTACACGTCGATTTGCCGCATCCCGCATTCCATCGCCTTTCGAGCCGCCGCCTCGCCGGCTCGCTGCGCCGCGAACGGGGTGCTTTTCCTCGACCCTTTAAATCCCTGATTGCCCGCGCTCGCCCATACCACCGTGTTCCCGCTCATGTCGGTAATGGTCACAATCGTGTTGTTGAAAGAAGCCTGGACGTGCGCGATTCCGCTTTGGACGATCCGACGCTCCTTTTTTTTCCCTTTTTTGACACTCATGTCGATTCCCTCATCCTGGTCCGTTCACCACATTCGCCTGCTATGCGGTTTTCCCTCCGGCCGGCCTCGGCCTGCTCCCGACTCCGGCTCGTCGTCCCTTGCGGGTCCTGGCATTCGTTTTCGTCCGTTGCCCTCGAACGGGGAGCCCTTTGCGATGGCGCAGCCCACGGTATGTCCCCGTATCGACCAGACGCTTGATATTCAACGCGACTTCCTTCCGAAGATCGCCCTCAACTCGGTATTCGCGCTCGATGATTTCTCGGAGCTTGACGATCTGGTCCTCGCTCAGGTCTTTGACGCGGATCGCCCCATCAACTCCAGCCGCTTTGAGAATGTGCTGCGCGGACGTTCGTCCTATTCCATAAATATAGGTCAACCCGATATCGATCCGTTTTCCCCTCGGCAAATCAACGCCCGCGATACGTGCCATCTGTTCTCCCTTCAGTCGCCCCTTTCTTCCCCGCTGATCGGATTACGATGCGCGAGATAGCGACCCATGCCCGATACAAACTCGACGAACGATATCTTCATCCCTGTCGTTGCTTATGGCGGGGGTTCTCACAGAGCACTCGTACGACTCCCCGCCTCCGCACGACCCTGCATTTTGCACAAATCGGTTTGACTGATGACTTGACTTTCATAACGACCAATACCCTCGCTACTTAAATCGATAGGTGATCCGCCCTCTCGTCAGATCATAGGGCGACATTTCTACGGTCACCTTGTCGCCGGGAAGGATACGAATAAAGTGCATTCGCATTTTCCCCGAGATATGCGCCAAGATAATATGCCCATTGTCAAGTTTGACCCGAAACATGGCGTTGGGCAATGTTTCCGCCACAGTACCTTGAACTTCAATAATGTCTTCTTTGGCCACGTATTCTTTGATCTCTTCTTCTTTGTTTCCTACAAGTTAGAGGACCGCCTCGGGACGCCGACTCAAAATCTTGGCGGGACCTTTAGGTTGCACCGCAATGGTGTGCTCAAAATGGGCGGATAAGCTGCCGTCAACCGTCACCGCCGTCCACCGATCGTCGAGTATACGAACCGCGCTTCCTCCCATGTTCACCATCGGCTCGATCGCCAGCACCATCCCGCTTTGCAGGCGAGGCCCCTGCCCAGGCTTCCCATAATTCGGAACCTGGGGTTCTTCGTGCAACTGCCTGCCGATCCCATGCCCTACAAACTCTGTGACAACCGAATACCCAGCCGATTCTACACGACGCTGAACCGCATGAGAAATATCGGAGATTCGGTTCCCGACGACGGCCTGCTCGATTCCCAAATACAACGCCTCTTCGGTCACCCGGATAAGCCGTAAAACTTCCTCGGAGACCCGCCCGACGGCCACTGTCACCGCGGAATCTCCATAAAATCCGCCCACGATGGCTCCAAGATCCAAACCGACGATATCTCCCTCTTTCAACTTGCGCTTGGAGGGAATTCCATGAACGACCTGCTCGTTGACGGACACGCACAGCGTCTTGGGATAATTTCGATAGCCCTTGAAAGCCGGAACGGCTCCTCGCGCTCGTATCTCCCTCTCGGCGATTTGATCAAGCTCCTCCGTGCTGACCCCGGGACTCACTGCTTTTTCCACCTCTCGCAGCGCTTCGGCAACCACCTTCGACGCCTGTGTCATGATTTCGATTTCAGCAGGCGTTTTAAGAATGATCATGCCGAATTGCAGGCCGCCAACACCTTTGTGAGATTCTCGTACACAGCATCGATCGGTCCCACACTGTCAAGGTGCGACAACATATTCTTCTTTTCATAGAAGCTGATGAGCGGAGCCGTTTGCTCATCATAAACCTTCAACCGCGTTTCGATCGCCTCATGCCGATCGTCGTTTCTCTGAACGAGCTTCCCGCCGCATCGATCACAGAGATCACCTCGTTGTGAAGGAGAGAACTCAAGGTGAAACGTCGCTTGACACGTCGGGCAACTCCGGCGTCCCCCGAGCCGTTTGACGATCTCCCCCCTCGATGCACGAAAATTGATGACGCGATCCAATCGAATTCCCTGTTCGTCGAGCACTTGTTCCAATGCTTGGGCTTGCAGGACCGTTCGGGGAAAGCCATCAAGAATAAAACCGTTCCCCCCTCCTGAACCGGCTAATGTTTCCTTGACCAAACCGATCACGACCGAATCGGGAACGAGGCGTCCTTGATCCATGTATGATTTTGCTTCTCGTCCCAGCTCCGTCCCTTTTCGAACCGCCTCGCGAAGCAAATCACCGGTCGAGATTTTCTTCATACCGAACTGCACCGCCAATCTGTCGGCTTGTGTCCCTTTGCCCACACCCGGTGCCCCGAGAAACACCAAATTCATGCCTTGCCTCACCCGCTTCTTCCTCTCAGCGGTGCCATGCCCTTACCCAAGAATCCCTCATAATTTCGCATCAACATGTGCGACTCGATCTGCTGAGCGGTATCCAACCCCACTCCAATGACGATCAGCAGCGACGTGCCCCCGAAATAGAACGGCACGTTCAATTTATAAATCAACAATTCGGGAATCACGCAGACGACCGCCAGATAAATCGCCCCCACAAACGTAATTTTCGTGAGCACATTGTAGATATAGTCGGAGGTCCGTTGTCCCGGTCGAATACCGGGAATGAATCCTCCGTATTTTTTCATGTTATCGGCCATGTCGACCGGATTGAGCACCACGGCCGTGTAAAAGAAGCAAAAGAACACGATAAGGCCGACGTACATCAGGGTATAAATCACCGACCCAGGCGACAACTGCGTTCCGATCTCCCTGATCCAAGGGGTCTCAAAAAATCCCGCGATCGTGGCCGGAAACGCGATAATCGACGAAGCAAAAATCGGAGGGATCACGCCGGCCGTATTGATCTTCAAAGGAATATGGGTGTGCTGCCCTCCATACACCCGACGGCCGATCACGCGCTTGGCATACTGCACAGGGATTTTTCGACGTCCACTTTCCAAAAACACAATCGCGGCCACTACGGCGATCATCAACACGGCCAATGCGATAAGTAACACGAGACTCAACTGTCCGACCTGATAGAGATCGAACGTTTGCGCAACCGCTGCCGGCAGTCGTGCAACGATGCCGGCAAAAATGATCAGCGAAATGCCGTTCCCGACCCCTCGCTCGGTGATCTGCTCGCCGAGCCACATCAAAAAGGCCGTGCCCGCCGTCAGAGTAATGACGGTCATCAACCGAAATCCCCACCCGCCGCTGAGCACAAATGCTCCTTCGTTCATTTGCTCCAGCCCGATCGCGATCCCGAACCCCTGGATGAGGGCGATACCAATGGTCCCGAATCGGGTGTACTGGATGATCTTTTTTCGGCCTCGCTCCCCTTCCTTGGCCAACTTCGATAGATGGGGAACGACCACGGTCAACAACTGAAGAATGATCGATGCACTGATATACGGCATGATGCCCAGGGCGAAGATCGTCAGCCTGGACAAGGATCCGCCAGAAAAGATGTCCAAAAATCCGAGAAGCGACCCTCCTTGCTTTTGGAGAAATTCGGCAAGGGCTTCTCCGTTGATCCCGGGTGTCGGAATATGCGCGCCGATACGATACACCACGAGCATGCCAAGCGTGAAAAGCACGCGGGTGCGAAGCTCGGGAATCTTGAAGATATTCTGTAAACTGGTCAGGAGCCGCTCAAACACCGCCGATGACCTCGACTCTCCCTCCAGCCGCCTGAATCTTCGCCTCGGCGGATTTGCTGAACTTGTGGGCTTGAACGATGAACGGCTTGCTTAGTTCGCCTTGACCGAGGATCTTAATCGGGAGCGTTTTTCGCTTCACCAAACCGGCGTCAACCAAGGTCTGCGGGGTAATCGTCTCCGTGTTCGCCACTCTCTCCAAACTCTTCACGTTGACGACGGCGTATTCAGTCCGAAACGGATTGGCAAAACCGAATTTCGGCACGCGCCGTACCAACGGCATCTGACCGCCTTCAAACCCAGGGCGCTTCCCCCCCCCAGACCGAGCCAACAATCCCTTATGGCCCTTCGTCGACGTTTTGCCGTGCCCAGATCCCGGCCCGCGCCCGATGCGCTTCCGGCGTTTTTTCGCACCTTCCCCCGGCTTCAAGTCATGCAGGTTCATGGCTTCCCGACCTCCAGCAGATACCAGACCTTCCTGATCATCCCCCGAACCTGAGGTGTGTCGGGATGAACGACCGTCTGCCTGATGCGTCGAAGTCCAAGCCCGCGCAGCACGCGGCGGTGGCTGTCAGGTGTCCCGATGGGACTCCGCCTCAATGTCACACGGAGAGCCTGCTCGTTGGAACTTCTTGTTCTCATTGCAGCTTCAGCCCCCATATCAGACCGTGGCCCTTTCCTCCTGTTTCTCAGCCATTCTCCGCCGCAGGCGAAGAACATCGTCGGGATGTCTTAACTGTGTAAGGCCGTTCAACGTCGCCCGAACCGCGTTGAACGGATTCCCTCGGCCCAGCGTCTTTGCAATCACATTATGAGCCCCCACCAGCTCAACCACCGCGCGAACGGCCCCTCCGGCGATAATCCCCGTTCCATCCACCGCCGGCTTGAGCAAAACATGCTCCCCCCCAAAGAGACCATGCACCTCATGAGGAATCGATCCTCCCTTGAGCGGGACATGAACCAGATGTTTTTTGGCCTGCTCAACGGCTTTTGAAATGGCGACAGGCACTTCGGCGGCTTTTCCTTTCCCGATGCCGACCCATCCATGGCCGTCTCCGACAACGACCAATGCACAGAAGTTGAAACGTTTCCCTCCTTTGACCACCTTGGCGACACGATTGATGAAGACGACTTTATCCTTCAAGCTCAACTCATCAGGATTGACTCGCACGCTCTCTCTCCCTTGGTCCAGAGTTCAGGCGAAGACGCGAACGCTCCGTCTTCCTCCCACTTTAGTCTAAAATTGGAGCCCGCCTTCGCGAGCGGCATCGGCCAGGGCCTTGATTCGCCCGTGATACATCCGCCCGCCGCGATCGAAGACAACGGCACTGACATTGGCAGCTTTTGCCCGCTCCGCCACCAACTTCCCTACGGCTTTGGCCGCCTCAATGTTGCCGGTCGATTTGAGCGCCGCTCTCAAGGATTTATCCAAAGAGGACGCCGCCGCCAGGGTTTTCCCCTCAATATCGTTGATAATCTGAGCATAGATGTGCGCGTTGCTTCGAAACACGCTAAGCCTCGGCCTCTCCGGAGTCCCAAAAATCGCGTTTCGGACTCGACGCCGACGCCTCTCAAGTTGCTGAACTTTTCCTGCTCTGCTCATTCCCAACCCCTACTTCCCCGTCTTGCCTTCTTTCTTTCGTAAGCGTTCGCCGGCATATCGAATGCCTTTTTGCTTGTACACATCGGGAGGCTTGATCGCCCGGAGGTTGGCGGCCACCTGGCCGACCAATCTCTTATCAATTCCCTTCACCGTAATGAGGGTTTGTTTTTCAACCTTGACGTCGATTCCCGCCGGGACGTCGTACAAGACGGGATTGATATAGCCGACGTTGAAGCTCATGGTCCGCCCCTGCAGTTGCGTTTTGTAACCGACCCCGGTGATCTCCAGCGACCGCTCATATCCCTTCGTCACCCCGTGGATCATGTTATTCAATTCGGCTCGGACCAGGCCGTGCAAAGCTCGTAATTTTCTATCCTCGCCGGCTCTGCTTACCTGAACCTTTCCATCATCCACAGTCACTGCGACTCCGGGAGCGAGGGACCAGTCCAATTTGCCAAGGGGGCCCTTTACGGAAACGTTGGACCCGGCCACCTTGACCTCCACTCCACTGGGAATCGCGATCGGCTTCCTCCCTACTCGTGACATGATGCCAGTGCCCCTTTAACTCGTTAAGCCGCCTTGCTCACCACACCGCACACAAAACTTCTCCCCCCACTCCATTCTTTCTTGATTCTTGATCGGTCATGACGCCCTTTGACGTCGAAAGAATTGAGAGGCCAAGCCCGTTTTTGACTCTGGGAATATCTTTGCCCCCCACATAGACCCGACGGCCCGGTTTGCTGATCCGCTCCAGGCCCGTAATCATAGGGCGGCCTTCCCCGATGTACCTCAGCTTGACGTGAAAAACGGGATGACCGTCTTTTTCGCTCACCTCGACCGCATCGATGTATCCCTCCCGTTTCAAGATCTCTAAGATCGCGCGTTTCAACTTAGAGGCGGGGACCACAACCGTTTCATGGCCTCGTTGCGCGCCGTTTCGCAATCGAACGAGAAGATCGCTAATAGGATCCGTCAACATTTGCCACCCTTCAACCTTCACAACAATACAGAAGTACGCCCCTTTTAATCGGCCGCTTACCAACTTGACTTCCGAACGCCGGGGATCTCTCCGCGAAGACTCAAAAATCGAAAACAGATTCGACACATCTGAAATCGTCGCAAATACCCCCTCACCCGTCCACATACGCCGCAGCGGTGATATTGGCGGCAGGGAAACTTAGGCTTGGCGGCCGCTTTATTTCGTAGTGCTAGTCGCGCCACACATGGCTCCTTTCACCTGGCAAGACGGACGGCGTCATCAGGCACGAAATGGCATGCCAAGATGTTTCAGCAGCGCCTTGCCCTCGTCATTAGTCTTGGCCGTCGTCACGATCGTGATGTCCATCCCGTGAATCGAGGCGACGTCGTCGTACTTAATTTCCGGAAAAATGAGTTGCTCTTTCAAACCAAACGTGTAGTTCCCCCGGCCATCGAATGATTTCGGGGAGACACCGCGGAAATCACGGATTCTTGGCAACGCCAAAGTCACAAGCCTATCGAAAAACTCGTACATGCGTCGGCTTCGGAGCGTCACCTTGGCACCGATCGGCAACCCTTGTCGTAATTTGAATCCGGCTATAGCTTTCTTCGCTCGAGTCACGACCGGCTTCTGCCCCGTAATGGCTCCCAGTTCCGTAACGGCGCTTTCCAGAAGCCTGACGTTCTGAAGCGCCTCTCCCATCCCGACATTCAAGACCACACGTTCCAGTCGGGGTACCTGCAGGATGTTCTTGTAGTTGAACTCTTTCATCAAGGCCGGTACAACTTTCTCCTGATAGACGTCGAGAAGACGGGGCCTGAACTTCGACTCATCACCACCCTGATCAAACTGTGCCGGCGACGGACTTTCTTTCGAAGAGGACTTTTTCTCCGCCTTCTTTGCCGTCACCTTTTTTTGTGCCTTTGCCATTTCAGATACTCCGCTCACTCGATCGTTTCGTTGGACTTTTTACTGAAACGAACTCGTCGGCCATCCTCCAAGCGTCTGATGCCAACCCTGGTCGGCTTCTGAGTCACGGGACAAAACAGCATGACCTTGGAGAGATTCAACGGAGCCTCGCGCTCGAGAATTCCTCCCTGTTTCAGCTTTTGATTCGGCTTCGTGTGGCGCTTGATGATGTTCAGCTTCTCAACAGTGACTTGGCCAGCCTTGAGATCCACCGACAGCACCTTTCCGGTTTTTCCTCGTTCCCGACCGGCAATCACGACGACGGTATCACCTTTTTTGATTCTACTTTTTCGCAGGGCTTGCACCATTTCCTCTCTCATCCATCAAGCATTTCGCGCATCGGCCCCTACAATACCTCGGGTGCCAGAGAAATAATTTTCATGAACTTTTTCCAACGCAATTCCCTCGCAACCGGACCAAAGATGCGGGTTCCGATCGGCTCACCCTCTTTATTGATCAACACACAGGCGTTCCGGTCAAACTTAATGTAGGAGCCGTCCTCACGACGCACTTCCTTCGTCGTTCGAACGATCACCGCCCTGCTGACGTCGCCCTTCTTCACGCTTGCCTGAGGAATCGCTTCCTTAACGGCGACGACAACCACGTCTCCCAGCGATGCATAGCGCCGTTTCGTACCCCCGAAGACGTGAAAACACATCGCCTGCTTCGCCCCCGAATTATCCGCCACGTCCATGTAAGTATAATTCTGAATCATAACGTCCGATCTCTTTTTGCGATTTGCTCAGCCCCGCTCTTCTTTTCCGAGAATTTCGACGACGCGCCAATGTTTTTCCTTGCTGATCGGACGACTCTCTCGCAAACGGACCCGATCTCCGATCTGACAGACGTTCTGCTCGTCATGCGCTTTCAGTTTCGTCACTCGCCGCCAGACTTTGCGGTAGATCGGATGCAGCACCGAACGTTCAACCGCCACCACCACAGTCTTGTCCATTTTATTGCTCAGGACACGCCCGACCCATTCGCGTTTCTTGACGACATTCGTACCCATGGTTACGGTCTTTCACCCTTCTCGGCTCTTCCGCTCGTTTCTCGTATGATGGTTTGGACCCTGGCGATGGTCCGCTTGGTCTTTCGAATCTGCATCGGATTTTCAAGACGTCCAGTCCCGAACTGAAACCGCAGATTGAACAATTCCTGCCTCAATTGTTTTTCTTTCTGGGCTAGTTCTGTTTCGTTCAGTTGACGAAGCTCTTTTAGCTCCTGCGCCATATTTCACCCCTTGGAAGCCTTCCCGCTTCAGGACGCAATCTCTCCTCGAACCACGAGCTTGGTCGCAACAGGCAGCTTGTGCGAGGCCAGACGAAACGCTTCTCGTGCAACGTCCGGAGTGACGCCATCCATTTCATAGAGAATACGTCCTGGCTTCACGACAGCCACCCAATATTCCGGATTCCCCTTGCCCTTACCCATACGAGTTTCCGCCGGCTTTTTGGTGATCGGCTTATCGGGGAAAATACGAGTCCACACCTGCCCTCCCCGTTTCACGTAGCGAGTGATGGCAATTCGTGCCGCTTCAATTTGACGACTTGTTACCCATCCGGGCTCCAAAGCCTTGAGCCCGAATTCTCCCAATGTAATTTGGCCGCCGCGATAGGCTTTCCCCGTCATGCGGCCTTTTTGCATTTTTCGAAACTTGACTTTTTTGGGCGCCAGCACGATCTGTCTCTCCTTACCCCAACCTTCGCTCCAGAGCCGATTCGGACTTCATTGCCTGAACGGGTAGCATCTCTCCTTTATAAATCCACGTTTTGACCCCTATTTGTCCCATGGTGGTTCGAGCCTCCGCAAATCCGTAGTCAATTTCGGCGCGAAGCGTGTGGAGCGGCACACGCCCTTCTCGATACCATTCGGTCCGAGCAATCTCCGCACCGCCCAAACGACCCGCCACCATGATCTTGATACCCTGCGCGCCCAGTCTCAGAGCCGATTGGACGCTTCGCTTCATCGCTCGTCGAAACGCGACTCGCTTTTCCAGTTGTGTTGCTACATTCTCGCTCACGAGTTGGGCGTCAAGCTCCGGTTTCTTGATCTCCTTGACCGTAATGTACACCTGGCCGCCGTATCGCTTTTCCAGATCAGCCTTGAGCTTATCGACCTCCGCTCCCTTCCGCCCTATGATAATCCCCGGTCGCGCCGTATGAATGATGACTCGCGTCTGATCTCCCGATCGCTCGATCTCGACCTTCGCCACGCCGGCATGGTAGAGCCGAGCTTTGACCATTTGTCTGATCTTGATGTCTTGATGCAAAAACTTCGCGTAATCCTTGTCGGCATACCAACGAGAACTCCACGTGTAGTTATAGCCCAAGCGATACCCTATCGGATTTGTCTTCTGCCCCATAATAACGTCCGCCTCAATTAGCAATTCTCGGTCAACATACTAGGCCCGCTTGCCGTGAACCATCGGAGCGGTCACCACGACGGTAATATGGCTGGTCCGCTTATGAATGGCATTCGCTCTCCCCATCGATCTCGCCCTTACCCTCTTATAGATGGGACCGCAATTCACGAACGCCCTGGAGACAACCATCGAATCACTGTCGCCCATTTCTTTTTGCTCCGCATTTGCCACGGCGGAGCGAAGAACCTTCTCCACCACTCGCGCCGCATGACGAGGCGTATGTTTCAACATGGCCAACGCCATAGGGACCTGCTGCCCCCGAATCATGTCGATGACCGGTTTCGCCTTGCGCGGAGCCACTCTTACAAACCGAAGTATGGCGTGTGCTTCTTTCATCTTTCCAACCTAACCCCAGACTCCCCGGCCGGACGGATACACCGGATTTGAGAAGCTATTCCTGCTATTTCAGCGGCACGGCTTTTTCGGTCTTTGCCTGTCCATGCCCCTTGAAAAATCGTGTCGGAGCAAACTCACCCAGCTTGTGCCCCACCATGTTTTCGGTCACAAAAACGGGGATGAATTTCTTGCCATTATGAACCGCAAACGTGTGGCCGATCATGTCGGGAATGACTGTCGATCGCCGAGACCAAGTCTTAATCAGTTTCCGATCCTTAGTCTGATTCATCTGCTCGACTTTTTTAAGCAGATGGCCGTCGACAAACGCCCCTTTGCTGATCGATCTAGGCATTGCGAACTCCTGACTTTCTCCTCGAAATAATGAACTTATCGGTCCTCTTGTTTTGGCGGGTCTTGTACCCTTTCGTGGGCATTCCCCATGGAGACACAGGATGCGGATTGCCTTGGCCGGACTTCCCTTCTCCTCCGCCATGGGGATGATCGACCGGATTCATGACCACGCCTCGAACGTGCGGCCTCTTTCCCTTCCACCGACTCCGCCCGGCCTTTCCAACGGAGATATTTTCGTGATCGACGTTCCCAACCTGTCCGACCGTCGCCATGCACCGTCCCAGGATCCGCCTCATCTCTCCAGACTTCAACCGAACTTGGATATAATCTCCTTCGCGTCCCATCACCTGAGCAAATCCACCGGCGCTACGAATCAACTGCCCCCCCTTCCCCGGTTTCAATTCGATATTATGAACGGTGGTGCCCAGCGGCATACTGGCCAAGGGAAGCGCGTTTCCCGGACGGATTTCCGCCTCAGTCCCGGACTGCACTTCATCGTTCACCTTGAGCCCGACGGGAGCCAGAATGTATCGCTTTTCTCCATCCTTGTATTTGAGCAGGGCGATACGAGCCGACCGGTTCGGATCATATTCGATCGCTTCGACCCGCGCCGGAATCCCCACCTTATCACGATGAAAGTCGATGATCCGATACAGCCTCTTATGCCCGCCGCCGCGGAATCGGACGGTCATTCGGCCACTGTTGTTTCGCCCTCCGCTCCGGAGATGGAATAACGTCAGGAGCTTCTCCGGTTTCTTCTTGGTCAGTTCTTCAGTCGAAACCGAAGACATTCCTCTGCGCCCAGGAGACGTCGGTCTATATAATTTCAATGCCATCTTGGACTCTCTGCGCCGTTGAAAACCGGTCAGGCGCTTTCGTACAGTTCGAGTTTTTCGCCCTTCTTAAGGGTCACAAACGCCTTTTTCCAATCGGATCTTCTCCCCGAAAACCGTCCCAGCCGTTTGACTTTTCCCTGAACGTTCAACACATTGACCCTTTCAACCTTCACCTTCAGAAGCGTCTCGACGGCCTGCTTGACTTGAACGCGATTAGCATCAGGATGAACAACGAAACCGACGGTATTCGTCTGCTCGCGAAGGGCCGTGATTTTCTCCGTCAACAGCGGCTGTACCAAAACCTCGTGTATTCCGACCTTCACGACCACACCTCTTGTACATGTCCTACCTCACCTTGAAGAAGCACAACGACCCCCGCACGCACAACGTCGTAGACGTTGAGTCTATCAGGGCTCAGCACAGTAACATCAGGCAGGTTTCTCGCTGCGAGCAGAATACCGGACTCCCCAGAACCGGCAACAACAAGCACGTGCTCACCGTTTCTCAATCGGTCCAACAACCGCGCCAACCATTTTGTTTTCGGTGCCTCCTGAGCCAAGTCCGACAGGACGATCAAGCGTCCCTGTGAGACTTTTGCCGACAAGGCCCCTTGCAAGGCGGCCCGATATTTCTTCTTCGGCATCGAATAGGCGTAACTTCTCGGCTTTGGGCCGAACACCGTTCCCCCGTGACGCCAAACGGGAGACCGAAGCGACCCGGCCCTGGCGCGTCCCGTATGCTTCTGCTTCCACGGCTTTTTCCCCGAACCACTGACTTCTCCCCGACGCCGCGTAGAAGCCGTGCCTTGACGCTCGCACGCTCGCTGCATCACCACGGCTTCATGCACAAGCTCGGCACGAGGCTCGCAGCCGAAGATTCGACTCGGGAGTTCCAGAGTTCCGACTTTTTTATTCTCTCCATCAACAACGTCGACGGTCGGCATACGCTAACTCTTGTTCGATTTTCGCACGACAACGATTCCATTCGAAGCGCCGGGAACGGCTCCCCTTACAAAAAGAAGATTCTCACCGGGGCGCGACTCGACAACCTTCAAGTGCTGCACAGTGACCCGCTCGGCCCCCATATGGCCGGGCAGAGTCTTTCCCTTCCAAACGCGCGAGGGAAACGAACTCGATCCGATCGATCCGGGATGACGATGAAACATCGATCCGTGAGACTCAGGCCCACCGGCATAGTGATGACGCCTAACCACCCCTTGATAGCCTTTCCCCTTGGAGACACCGATCACATCCACCCAGTCGCCTTTCTTAAAGACATCGACGGTCACCGTTTGCCCGACCGTCACATCTCCTTCTTTTCGAAATTCCTTAAGGATACGGCTCGCGGGAGCTTGATTTTTTTTCAAATGACCGAGCTCCGGCTTGGAAAGCTTCCGTTCACCGACCTCGCCGAAGGAAAGCTGAACGGCTTCATAGCCGTCCCGCTCCTTGGTTTTCACCGTTACGACCCGGCACGGACCAGCCTCAATCACCGTCACCGGCGTCAGACGGTTCTCGTCGAAGACCTGAGTCATCCCCAATTTTTTACCCAGCAATCCGTTCGTCATGTCCACCAGCCGTTAAACCAGATTTGGGAGCCAGAGTTACAATTTGATTTCGACGTCTACACCGGCGGCCAAATTCAGCTTCATCAACGAGTCCATGGTCTCGGGCGTCGGCTCCATAATGTCAACCAGTCGCTTGTGCGTCCGCACCTCAAACTGTTCTCGAGACTTTTTATCGGCGTGCGTCGATCGTTGAACCGTGATTCTCTCAATCTTCGTGGGAAGCGGAATCGGTCCGACGACGCGAGCACCGCTGCGGCGAACCGTTTCAACAATTTCCATCACGGATTGATCCAGCACACGGTAATCAAACCCGCGCAGCCTGATCCGAATTCGCTGATCGACCTTCACGTCCCGCTCCTTTACTCACAGATGCCCAAACACCCTCTACGCCAAGATTTCCGTGACGACGCCGGAGCCGACGGTTTTGCCGCCTTCGCGCACGGCAAAGCGCAGCCCCTGATCCATGGCAATGGGGCTGATCAACTCCGCCGTTATGCTCACGTTGTCCCCCGGCATCACCATCTCCACCCCCGGATTGAGCTGCACCACCCCCGTCACGTCCGTCGTCCGAAAATAAAACTGCGGCCGATACCCATTGAAAAACGGCGTGTGCCGCCCCCCCTCTTCTTTCGTCAACACGTACACTTCCGCCTTAAACTTGGTGTGCGGCGTAATGGTCTTGGGCTTCGACAGCACCATCCCCCGCTCCACGTCCTCTTTCTTCGTCCCCCGCAACAACACCCCAATGTTGTCGCCCGCCTGCCCCTCGTCCAACACCTTGCGGAACATCTCCACGCCCGTCACCACCGTGGTCTGTGTCGGCCGCAACCCCACAATCTCAACCTCATCGCCCACCTTGACGATCCCCCGCTCGCATCGCCCCGTCACCACGGT
>JANDJJ010000025.1 GCA_024330945.1 Nitrospira sp.
TGTTCCGCCGAGCAGCAATGTTGACGAAAAATGCGAGCCGTCTGTCTTCAGCATGTGTCTTTCGAAGGACCGGGCGCCTTTGCGTCGTCGCTTGCGGAGCGGGGCGTCGTGCTGGAGCAGTGTCTCGTTCCGGTGGAGGGCCTTCCAAAAGATCCGGGCGATCTGTTGATCGTCATGGGCGGGCCGATGTCGGTCAATGACGCCGACCCATGGATTGCCGAAGAAACCGACTTCATCCGATCCGCGCTGTTGTCCGGCAAATCGGTGGTCGGCGTGTGCCTCGGCAGCCAGTTCATGGCCAAGGCGTTGGGCGCCTCGGTTCGATCGGGCAAGGCGCTGGAAATCGGGATGACGAGGGTCCGGCTGACCGCCCAAGCCGGACAAGATCCGGTGTTCAGCACGTTCCCCGACTCGTTCGAGGTGTTTGAATGGCACGGCGAGGTGTTTGACTTGCCCGACGGCTGTGTGCCGTTGGCGGGATCGGACATCGCGCCGCTCCAAGCGTTTCGCTACGGCTTGCATGCCTACGGCTTGTTGTTTCACCTGGAAATGGAAGGGGCCGGGATCGACAGTTTGTGCCGGGAATGTTCCGGCGATCTCGTCAAGGCCCGTTTGTCGGTGAACCAGGTGAAATCGACCGCGCTCCCGCACCTTGCCGAACTCCACGCCATGGCCGACCGATTGATCGGCCACCTCCTGATGTCGCAACGTTGATTCTCGTCGTGAGAGTGAAGTAGCCTACCGCGGCGACTCGAGATGACGGGTTCTTAGAAAAAGGAGAGGACACGCATGGGAAGTTTTCCGATAGAACCGGCGACGCGTATCAAAACGTTGCCGCCCTATTTATTTGCTGCGATCGACAAAATGAAACAGGAGGCGATCGCCAGGGGTGTGGACATCATCAATCTCGGCATCGGGGATCCGGATTTGCCGACGCCGGCTCCCATCATCGACAGTCTGGCTCAAGCTGCCAAGAATCCCAAGCACCATCAATACCCGTCTTACGAAGGCATGTTGGCCTTCCGCGCCGCCGTCGCCGATTGGTACAAGCGACGGTTCCACGTCACGCTGAATCCCGTCGACGAGGTTCTTACTTTGATCGGCTCGAAGGAAGGGATCGGTCACGTGCCGCTCGCCTTTGTCGATCCGGGCGACATCGTCTTGGTGCCGAGCCCCGGCTATCCGGTTTATCCGGTCGGCACGAGTTTCGCGGGTGGGGTGGCGCACATCATGCCGCTGACGAAAGCCAACGGATTTTTGCCGGATCTGGACGCGATTCCCAAAGACGTCGCCGGAAAGGCCAAGCTCATGTGGCTCAATTCGCCGAACAATCCCACGTCGGTGGTGATGACGAAGGAGTATTTTAAACGAGTGGTCGAGTTCGCACGGGAGCACCACGTGATCGTCTGCCACGATGCCGCCTATTCCGAGATTTATTATGACGGCAAACGGCCGTCCAGTTTTCTCGAAGCCGAGGGAGCCATGGACGTCGGTGTCGAGTTCCATTCGCTGTCCAAGACGTACAACATGACCGGCTGGCGCATCGGGTTTGCCGTGGGGCACAAAGAGGTCTTGGCCGGGTTGGGGAAAGTCAAAAGCAATCTGGATTCCGGCGTGTTTGAAGCTGTGCAAGCTGCGGGAGTGACGGCTCTCGGCCTGGACGAGTCCGTGACGGACGGCATTCGCAAGATTTATCAGGAACGGCGCGATACACTCGTGCCCGGGCTGAAGATGCTGGGGCTGGAGGTGGACCCGCCAGCCGCCGCGTTTTATGTCTGGGTGGCGGTGCCGAAGGGCTATACGTCGACATCCTTCACCACTCACTTGCTTGAAAAGGCGGGGATCGTGACCACGCCGGGCAACGGCTTCGGTGCACCAGGCGAAGGGTACATCCGAATGACCCTCTGCACATCCAAAGAGCGATTGGCGGAGGCGGTCGAGCGAATCAAGCGCGCGGGATTCTAAGGGGAGCGTCATTCACCGATCGTCAATCTGACGAGTCGATTGAGAAGGCGCATGGCGGTTGAGGCCTGGCGAGATGCCTGAAACGGTCTTTATCGGATTCGGATCGAACGTCGGCGATCGGGCGGACTCCTGTCATCGGGCGGTGACCTTGCTCGGCCTGCTGCCCCATTCGCAGGTCACGGCCGTATCGTCGCTCTATGAAACGGAGCCGATCAACGACGGGACTGATCCGGGCGAAGGGTGGTTCCTCAACGGCGTGGTCGCATTGGACACCGGGATGCCCCCTCGTAGCCTTCTCTCGTTCCTTCGGGAGATCGAACGGGCGCTGGGGCGTGATTTGGACAACAGGGCGGGGCCTCGGACCATTGACTTGGATCTTCTCTTCTACGGGACTCGCGTCATCGACGAGCCGGATCTGATCGTGCCCCATCCGCGCCTGCATCAACGCCGCTTTGTGCTGGTCCCGCTGAGCGAGGTAGCTCCTCATTGGACTCATCCGGTCACGGGATTGTCCGTAGCGCAGATGCTGGATCGATTGACCGATCGTTCGGTTGTCAGATCCTTCTCGCCACTCCCCATTCATGCCGGCTCACGGGCGGGATGCTCCTCCGGATTGAGCGCATGAGAATCATCCGCAGTCCCGAGGCCATGGCCGCGTGGAGCGAGAACCTTCGCCGCGAGGGCGTCACGATCGGATTTGTGCCGACGATGGGAGCCTTGCACGACGGCCACCGGTCGCTGATTCGGGCCGCCCGCCTTCGCTCGGACGCGCTGGTCGTGAGCGTCTTCGTGAACCCGACTCAATTCGGTCCAAGAGAGGATTTGACCCGGTACCCCCGCTCGCCTGCACGAGATCGCGCGGTATGTCGAAAGGAAAGGGTCGATGTGTATTTCGAGCCCACCGAGGCAACGATGTATCCCAAGGGATACCAGACCATGGTGACGGTGCCGGAGCTTGCCCGACGTTGGGAAGGAGAGAGACGCCCCCATCACTTCACCGGCGTCGCCACGGTGGTTGCGAAACTGTTCGGCATCGTGCGTCCCCATCTCGCGTTGTTCGGGCAAAAAGACTATCAACAGGCGATGCTGGTAAGACGGTTGGCGCAGGATCTCAATCTTGGAGTACGTGTCGTCGTCCGTCCGACCGTCCGGGAGCCCGACGGCCTGGCGATGAGTTCGCGGAACGTCTATTTGTCGGCGGAGGAGCGGACCATTGCCCCGACGTTGTACAAGAGTCTGAAAGCCGGAGGCGAGGCGATTCGAAAAGGGATCACTGACGCCTCGGCCGTTCAGGCAAGCATGAAGGCGGTGATCGAGCGCGAACCGTTGCTGACGATGGATTATCTTGGCGTGTGCGACCCATTGACATTGGAGCCGCTTACCCGCGTCACGTCGAAAGCCGTTCTATTGGGAGCCGTCCAGATCGGTTCCGTGCGTCTGATCGACAACCTGGTCGTGTCGGCGCCGCGGCGACGAATCCGTGGAGGTGCGGACGAGTAGAGCCACATCGTGCGGATTAACGCATCGGCTTCGAAGGTCGGATGCGCTGTCCGACCAGCAAATTGAGGATAACCTGGCTCAAACGACGCCTGTCGGCCGGTTGAAGGCCGATAAAACGAAATCCCATCGATTCCGGTCTCGCCGAACAAACCAAGGCTATCTCGATTACGATCGGCTCTTCTTCCGACGCCGGTTTGATGACGAGTTCGAGCAAGCTGCCGAGCGGCAACGTCGTGGAGCTTTCGAACGTACAGCCGTCCATCGAGATTTCCGTCGTGCGACCTTCCAAGCGAGTACCCTTGTCGGAAAGAAGAGAAGCTTGAAACGATGCGGCCAGCCGAATGTATTCTCGGCGGTCGGCTGTTTGCTCGTGGGCGGGAAAGACCGACCAATAGGCCCGGAAACGAGAGGCACACAGTTGGCAACGGAACGGAAAGACGTGGAAACGATAGAGGAGCTTCTCAATGGTCCCCGTGCGGTAGGCCGGGCGGATGAACGAAGACCCGCAACCGGGACAGTGCAGATCGGTTATGAACTCGTCTCTGGCCCCCCTAGGATGCGGCAGAGAGAGGAGAGATCCTCCGCTGTCAGGCATGTTCGTTGTGCCTCCAAAATCGGTTCGATGCGAGCCGGCGAATAGGTGTCGGGTTTGACCCACTTCCCGTCCGGCCGTTTGTGGCCTCCTACCTTGCTGAGATTGGACCGATGGACTTCGCGAAACACCGGCTCCATGTCGATGCCGTATGACACGGCGGTGCCGTACACCACGTAGAGTAAATCGGCCAATTCCTTGGCCACCGACGGCAGATCGCCGGCGGCCATGGACTGTTTGAGCTCGTCGAATTCCTCTTGAATGAGGCGGATCCGAAGCCGTTGGGTTTCTTCGCCGGGATCGGCGGGAACCGTTTGGATCAGAATGTCAAATTTGCGATGAAATTCTTCGACCAGGAATTGTTCGTCCGTCATACCGATCCTTTGTGTCATGAGAAAAGCAGGACGCGCAGCTCGTTGTCTTGTCGGCTCTCGCAAGGCTCTTCATTCGGTCGAACAAGACGTGACGGGCGTGCTTTGGTTTCACCAAGGAAGAGAACGTCCACGCGTGCGGCCGGAAGATCGGAGGTTGGGATGGCGGGGCCGCTTGCGGGGAAAAGGAACGTTTCATCGTTGGAACATCGTGGGGAAACCGTGCGCCATGCGGAATAAGTTGAAGGCCATATCATGTGCGCACAGATTAGGGAAAGTCGACCGAGAAGATCAAGAGGCCGAACATCTCCGGGTGATCGGCCCTAGGTCAGACCGTAGAAGGGTCGGGTTGCGGCTGTGTCAAACGGACCGTTCCGGCTCCCCCGTCCAATCGGACGAGTTGTCCGTCTTTGAACAGCGAGCGCGCCCCTCTGACATTGGTGACGGTCGGGATTCCATATTCCCGGGCGATGATGGCTCCGTGAGATAAGGTGCCTCCCATCTCCGCGATGACTCCTCCGGCGATTCCGAAGAGGGGGGCCATGCCGGGATCGATGACCGGGATGACGAGAATTTCTCCGGCTTGGACGGAGGTCCAGTCGTTGGGTGAACGAAGCACGCGGACCGGCCCGGTTGCGACGCCGGTGCTGATCGGCATGCCGGACAGGAGATCCGATCGATCGTGATCGTCGGGTGCTGCAAGACCCTCGCGCGCCGTTTCCCAATCGCGGATCGTGTCGGGGGGGTGGACAGGGGCGTTGTGCGCTCGCTCAAGGCGGCGTGTTCGGATCACCGATCGCCAGTCGCGCTTCTGCCCCTCGGCAAGTTCGGTCATCTCTTGAAGCGTCATGAAAAACACGTCATCCCGATCGTCAAGGATTCGCCGTGAGACGAGCAGATCGCCTGCGTGCAGCAAAAGCCGGCGGATGGCCGAGGAGAAGTACATCAGATGATGGCGGTTCGCTTCACGGAGCGCGAAAAAGCGACAGAGGCGTCGGCGCCACCACAGGTACATCCACCATCGATGCAGCTTCCATCCCATGCGCCGTTTGATTTCGTGGAGTGCGTCGGCTCGCACGCGGGCTTGACGGGACAGGATGTCGTCCGGCTCCGACGATGCCGCGCCGAGTTGCGTCCGCAACAGGGCGAGGATCGCCTCCGGGTTGTCGGCGAGCCGCGGCGACATGATATCGGATTCACCCACGCCTCGGTGGCCGTAGTCTTCCAGATAGGATTCGAAGGCACGGAGAAAGGCCGTGCCCCTGAGAGCCACGCGGAAACCGGATGCGTTCCATGGGTCGGTCGCGAAGAAGGCGGAGGCCGCCGACTCGTGCCGAGCGATGTGGACGAGTTCGGCAAGGCGGACAATCTGCTGCGCGCTGATCACGGTGCCCTGCCCCTGGAGCGCCGCATTGGACAGGGCTCTCCAGTCCGATCCCAGCCATCGGGGCAACAAGTGATTCATCACCTGAAGGCACTGAGCGACTCCGCCGGCGATCCCGAAGGTCAGTTCGTGCGTCCGAATCCAGGCGCTCAGCTCCTCCAGGCGAGCGAGGCTTTCGTGAAGAGAAAGCCGGCTGATTTGTTGCGGAGCGCATTGTTCCGCCATCTTCTTCATCTTGGCGAACCACGTCGGTCCATGAACGACCGCGCGCCGCATTTCCACCACCATGAGGAGGCCGGCTCGCAGGAACGCCGGCCAGCCCAGTGGCTCGACGGGAGGGGGAGCCGCGATCGGCTCTCCGCCCATGTGTTCGGACAGAAGCGACGGGTCGCTTCGCAATTGCGCCTGAAGCATATGGAACAAGGTGAGGTTGAGATACGGACGCCCGTAAAACACGCGAGTGGAGGACAGCCCGGCCGGAATCCGGCAACCCAGCTTGCGGTAAGGAGCGACGATGTGTTCCTCCATGAATCGCTCCATGAGAGAAAGGCCGAGCGGACTGGGGAGGTCCGGCATCGTTTCTTTGAGATTCGTGCGCGACCACTCGCAATCGTCGTTGGTGAATTCCGCTGAAGGATGGATCCCGGTGATGGGTCGGGCTTGTAGGATCCAGAGTTTGCCGGAATCGATCGCCCATTCCAGATCGACGGGGAAGCCGAAGGTCCTTTCGACCTCTTTGGCCGTGCGCGCTAGTTCGAGCAGTTGTTCGTCGGAAAGAGACGGTCGTTCCTGATCCGATTCGGGAATCGGTTCATGGCGCAGCCCATCCTCGGCGACCGTCAACCTGCTTGATTTGCGGGCGATGGTCCGACGTCGAATCCAAAGTGGTTGTCGATCGGCGCCGATTTGCACGACATATTGGTCGGGCGTCACTTGCCCATCGACGAGCGGCGCCGCCAAGCCGGAAACGGCGTTGACGAGAATCTGGAACGACCGTCCCGTGATCGGATGGATGGAGTAGACGACGCCGGCGGCAACGGGATTGAGCATCGGCTGAATGGCGACTGCCATCGAGGGAGCCGACCGAGAAGGATCTCGTTCGAAGGTGTACCGCAGGACCCGTTCATTCCAGAGCGAAGCCCAGAGATCCTTTATCGCGGTATCGAGGAGATCTGTTGGAATTCCGAGGTGGGTGCGATAGAGCCCGGCGAAACTGGAGTGACCGGCGTCCTCGTTGGTCGCAGATGATCGAACGGCCCATCGCGTGAAGGACAACGTCTCGGACGACGCCGAAAGGGTTCGGAGAGCCGTAATGCATTGAGCCGCCAGGTCGGAGATGTCCAGTGCCCGGATGCGCGATTGTCGGTCCAGGAGCAAGGCGTTCCGCTCCGCTTCCGGCAGCGCCGTGGCAAGCTTCCAGTCCTGCTCTGCATCCAGTCCCGACCGGTTGAGCGATCGGTCATAGGCTTCCGTCGTCAGGCAAATGCCGGAAGGAACAGAAAAGCCGCATGACAGGAGTCGAGCCAGGCCCGCGGCCTTTCCCCCGGCCAGTGCTGGATCGAGGCAGCGAGATAAAGGGAGAACGAGAGGCTGGATCATTAAGCGGGATGGTACCTAGAGTAACAGCAACAGGTAAAGGTCATTGACGTTGGTGCCCGTCGGTCCCGTGTAGATATGGCACCCGAGAGCGCGCAGGGCAGGGTAGGTGTCGTGACGGTTCAAGGCCGAGAGCAAATCCACTCCGAGCGCTCGGGCCCGCGCAACGGTGTTTCCCGTGACCACTGCGCCGGCGGCGTCGGTCGGCCCGTCGGTGCCATCGGACCCCACCGCCGCCAGCCAGGCTCGGGGAATTCCGTGAAGATGAAAGGCGGCGGCGGTCGCGAATTCTTGAGCCCGTCCTCCCTTTCCCCGTCCTGTCACCGTGACGGTCAGTTCGCCGCCGCCGATCAGGCAGGCGGGCCGTCGCAAGCCGTCATGGCTGTTGAGGAGTCGTCTGGCCGCATTCACGAATCGCCTTGCTTCCGTTCCGGCCTCCCCTATAAGGGGTGACGGGAGGAGCCGGACGTGAAGTCCTGCTTGCCCGGCCGTCGCGGCGACGGCCTCGATCATGTTCCGGTTGCTGCCGATGATCACATGACGCACTCGGCGCAATCGGCTTGCACCGGGTTTGAGCGTCTCCGTCACCTTGCCTTTCAACCCTTGGAGGAGATGTCGGCGTACGGCAAGGGGTGCGGCCCGCCAAATCCTGTATCGTTTCAGGACGGCTATGGCGTCGGCGAATGTGGTTTCATCCGGCGCCGTCGGTCCAGAGCCGATCGTGCCGAGGTCATCACCGATGACGTCCGACAGAACGAGAGTGACGACGGCTGCTTTCGTGCTTTGCGCGAGACCGCCGCCCTTCAACCGGGAGAGATGTTTGCGAACCGCATTGACTTCGTCGATCGAGGCACCGCTTCTGAGCAGGAGATCCGTTGTCCGTTGCTTGTCGGCTAGAGTGAGGCCCGGCACGGGGGCGGGCAAGAGACTTGATGCGCCTCCGGAAAGCAACACAATGAGCAGATCATGGGACGTGAGGCCGCCGGCCAGGGCCTTGATCCGCTCCGCGGCCCGCAGTCCCGCGCGATCCGGTATGGGGTGAGCCGCCTCGACGACGGTGATGCGCCCAAGCGGTGCACCATGCCCGGTCTTGACCACGACGAGACCTCCCTCGATCCGTGATCCCAAAATGGACTCCAGCGACTGGGCCATCCGCGCCGAGGCTTTGCCGGCACCCACGATGACAAGGCGGTCATAGCGGGACAGGTCATAGACGTGCCGTCCTATTCGCAACAGTCGACCTTGACGGGACATGTTGTGAAACAGCCCGTGGCCGGGATCGGCGGCGCGCAGCCCCGCCATGATCAACGTTCGAAGCAGCGGTTTGGCGGGGGAAGGGGGGAGGCGAAGCGGAAGAGTCATGGGGACGAGGGGAGCTTGTCCTGTTTGAAACACCGGTTCGGGCAGGTCTGACGGGGAACTCGAATTTGGTAGGTGCCGCGAGGCAGCACGTCCTTTTTGAATTCGGGGTTGAGCAGTTTGAGCTCGAGAAAATAGGTCCCGAATTCTTCGGCGATCGACGTGAGCGTTCGATGCGGCTCTTTGACGTTCACGGTGACGGTTTCTGTCTCCAGCGGAAGATAGAGATCCTTTTTGCTCAATCCCAGGTATTTCTCCGGTTGGGAATAGATCTCTTTGGCCGCGATGATCCGCGGCACGTAGCGCATGGTTTCGCGAGGGGCGTGGAGCTTCCAGTAATCGCTGACCCGCTGCTCTTTGAGCAGCTTGCGGACGCGCTCTTCGCCGGCGTTGTAGGACGCCATGGCGAGAAACCAATCGTTCTGGTGAAAGTCCTTGAGATAGGACAGGTATTTGACCGCCGCCTCCGTCGAAAGCTCGAGGTTTCGGCGTTCGTCCAAGACCGCATCGCTTTTCAAACTGTAGCGCCGTCCCGTGGAGGGGATGAACTGCCACGGGCCCGAGGCCTTGGCTTTGGAATAAGCCGCCGCGATGCATTTGCTCTCGACGAGCAGCATGTACTTGAGGTCGTCGGGCAAGCCGGCCTCGGCCAGTTGTTTTTCGGCCGGAGGAAAGCACCGTCCGGTTCGTTTGGCGAGGATGATGCTTTCTCCCTCGTTGGCCAGGAACTGATAGAATTCATACTCGATTCGTTCCCGGACCTGCCAGTTGTCCAACGGCACCGGCATGCCCGCGAAGGTCATCTTCTCAGGTAACTTGAACGAGCTGAGAAAGTAGCGCTGATGTTCCCGTTTGATTTCCGGGAGGATGACCAGACGGTCTTCGGGATCGGCTTGCTCGTCCTGTTGTTCGGGAGCGAAAAGGCCCCGCTCATTCTCCGATTGATCCGACGCTGAGACCGCCCAGCCGTTGTTCAAAAAGAAGGAACAGAAGAACGCCGCTACAAGCAGGGTCTTCAGGATCATTCCCGTGCTCCTCTCCGTCCGTCGAAATCCGTTCGGTGTTTGGGAAACCAACAGGTCAGGTTATGACGAACGATGCTAGCAAGGTGATTGGCCGTCGGCAAGCGGAATGAATTTCTCGTTCATGCTACACTCGGTCGTCATCATGAACACCTTGGCCGCGTTGAACAACGCCATTATCGAGTGTTCGGACTGTCCGAGATTGACGGTCTATCGGCGGAGCGTTGCCGACACCAAACGGCGGCAATTCATGAATTGGGACTATTGGGGACGGCCTGTGCCCGGTTTCGGCGACGAAGGGGCGCGTCTCTACGTGTTGGGGCTGGCCCCGGCCGCCCACGGCGGAAATCGAACGGGACGAATCTTTACCGGCGATCGAAGTGGGGATTGGCTGTATGAAGCTCTGCATCGCTATGGGTTCGCCAACCAGGCGTCTTCAACCCATCGGGATGACGGCCTCGTGCTGACGGATTGTTATGTCGGCGCGACGGTACGGTGCGCGCCGCCGGGAAATAAACCGGCGCTTGATGAAATCGAGCGGTGCCGCCGGTTCTTGCGAGAGGAAATTCGGCTTCTTCGGAACGTCCGCGTCGTCGTGACGTTGGGGAAACTCGCGTTTGATCAGTATCTGAAAACTTGCAAGCTGGAGGGGTTGGACATTCCCTCGCCTCTCCCGCGATTTCGGCACGGCGCGAGCTGTCGATTGCCATGGGGCGTGCTGCTGCTGGGGTCCTATCATCCAAGCCAGCAAAATACGTTTACGGGGAAGCTCACCCGTCCGATGCTTCACGCCGTCTTTCGGACGGCGCGAAACGCCATCGAATAAGACCGATGGAAGGAGACTTTCGAGCCTTCGACGAGATCCCCGCGCGATCGCTATTGCTGCCCTTTGGCTTTCCAGTCGTCGAGGAATTTCTTCAAGCCGACGTCGGTCAACGGGTGTTTGAATAAAGATTGGAACACGCCGTAGGGCATGGTGCAGATATGGCCTCCCGCCAGGGCCGATTCGACGACGTGCTGCGGATGGCGGACGCTCGCCACCAACACCAGGGTCTTGTAGTCGTAATTCTTGTAGATGGTCACGATTTGACGAATCAGCCCCATACCATCGGAGCTGACGTCGTCCAGGCGGCCGATGAAAGGCGACACGCACCAGGCTCCCGCCTTGGCCGCCAACATGGCCTGCGTGGGGGAAAAACAAAGGGTCACGTTGACGCGAATCCCCTCCGCGGACAGACGTTTGGTCGCCTTGATGCCGTCGGGGGTGAGGGGACATTTGACGACGATATTGGGATGGATCTTGGCCAGCTCTTTGCCTTCCTTCACCATGGCGTCCGCCTCCACGCTGACCACTTCGGCGCTGATGGGGCCGTTCACGATGGCGCAGATGTCCTGGAGCATTTCTTTGAAACTGCGTCCTTCTTTGACGACGAGCGACGGGTTGGTCGTGACGCCGTCCAACACGCCCAAACTGTTTGCTTCATGGATTTCCTTTACATTCGCGGTGTCGAGGAAAAACAGCATGGCCGACTCCTTTCCGTGGTGAATGGTCTTGCGGAGGCGATGATCGTCTTCTTTTCTTCGGCCATTCTACGAAGAACTCAATGCGGGCGCAACGCCATGACGACATCGTGTGTTTGACTGGGGTACGTGTAAGAGCTAAGATTCCGCCTGATTCCTACTTGATACCAGTGAGGAGTTTGAGGAGTGGGCAAGACTCTCACGCGCAGCGTCAGGAGCATTTTGGTGGTGGGGTGCTTCGTCTTAAGTGGCTGTGGGGGGGGCAATCCTTACCTGGAGGCGTCGCTCAAGCCGGCCGAGCTTCAGGGAAAGGACAAGGCCTGGTTCGAAAAACATTGGGGTGCCCCGGACGGGAAAGCGGCGCGCTTCTTCGGCGGGGAGACCTGGACGTACTATCGGATCGCCGGAGGCAAATCCGGCCCGCCGCTCTTTAACTTCTCTCCCAATCAATGTCAGATCACGCTGAAGTTCGACAAAGAAGACAAACTCACGGATTACAGTTATTCGGGTTGCTAGTCGGGGTGACCTGACCGTCGGTTTTCGAAAGTCGTCATGCACTCGCTGCTGCAGAAATAGTGGGTCTGCCCTTCGATCGTTTTAGTCAAAGCGGTCCGGCGCGGGATAAACGTTTGACAGGTGGGGTCAAGGACCATCTGATCCTGATCGACGGACGTCCCCCGGTCGTCGATGGTTGATTGTCTGATTCCTCGAAAGATTTGCCGCAAGAGGAAGTAAAGAATGACAAGAAGGACGGAAACGAGAAGCAATCTATACATTGTGGTTCATCTCTTACATGACCACAATGTTATGGGAGGGGTGCAGGTCTGTCAAGGGTTGGCGGTCTCCTATCTCGCGAAAACGTGAGCATGAGCGCATGAGGGATAGACCATTTGTGCCAGCCGGCCATGAGCATTTTTGGTTGCTCACCCAGTACTTCCGGAGGATATGTTTTAGGAAAAGAACGTGGTACATTCGCACCTATTATGAAGACATGCGACAAGTGCCACGGCACAATGTTACCGGAACGAGCGGTGGATTTGGACGCCGGGTTGGCGATCACGGTGTTCGCCTGTTTGAATTGTGGTCGTCGGAAAGCGGCGGACCAGGAACCTCGTCCCATCACGGCTCGGCATTAAGCTGTTTGCCGAACGGGACCGACATTCCTGGATTCGAGGATCTGGAAGGCTACAAGCTGTGGGAGGGGCGCGCTCTTGCGCAGCGTCTTGTAGCGAAGCCGTGGTCAGCGAATGCCGAGCACGTCCATCATGTCGTAGAGGCCTGGAGGCTGGTGGACGACCCAACCGGCCGCACGCAGTGCCCCGCGAGCGAACGTGTCGCGACTACTGGCACGATGGGTGATTTCAATGCGTTCTCCCATGCCGCCGAACAGGACGGTGTGGTCTCCCACGATGTCACCCGCGCGAACACTCTGAATGCCGATTTCGTCTTTTGATCGCTCTCCGATCAATCCTTTGCGGGCATACACGCCGACTCGTTTGAGGTCTCGGTTCACCGCCGTGGCCAGGACCTCGGCGATCTTGAGAGCCGTCCCGCTGGGCGCGTCTTTCTTCAGACGGTGATGGGCTTCGATCACCTCGATGTCATAGTCGTCGCCGAGAGTTTTGGCTATTTCACCGATGACCTTGCAAAGCAGGTTGATCCCGACGCTCATATTGGGGGAAAACACGCAGGGAATCAGGTTTGTCAAGGAGTGAAGCTCATCCAGTTGAGGAACGGAGAACCCCGTCGTTCCGATGACCATCGCCCGCCGATGGCGGGCTGCGACCCGCAGATGTGCGATCGTCGCGTCGGGAGTCGAGAAATCGATGATGACCTCGCCTCGTTCCAGGAGGGGGGATAAGTCGTCCGTGATGGGCACGCCGGCGTAGCCGGAGCCGGACGTTTCCCCCGCGTCTTTCCCCAAGGCGTGGTGTCCCTGGACCTCTAGGGCTCCGGCCAACGTCAGGGTTGTCGAGTCTTTGATCAGCGAGACCAGTCGGCAGCCCATCCGTCCGGCTGCGCCTACAACGACGACTCCGGTCATGACCCGTTCTTTCTCCTCTCTCTTCTGTCCATACCCTTTACCCTTTGCGTCAGATCAGGTTCATGTCTTTCAACACTTGACGGAGCTTGTCTCGCGTCTCTTGTCCCATGGGACACAACGGCAGCCGCAGCTCCGGGTCGATCTTGCCCATCATCCCCAGCGCTTCCTTGACCGGAATCGGATTGGTCTCCAGGAACAGGACGGCAAACAAGGGGGACAGGGCGAAATGAAGGCGTCTGGCCTCGACGATCTTGCCGTCGGCGAAGGTCTTGACCAATTGAGCCATTTCGGTCGGCACAATGTTGGCGGTGACGGTGATCACGCCTTTGGCTCCAACAGCCATCATGGGGAGTGTCAAGGAATCATCGCCGGCGAGGACGGTGATTCGATCGCCGCACATCTGGACGATGTCGGATGCCTGCTGAACCGAGCCGCTTCCTTCTTTCACCCCCACAATGGTGTCGATGGTCGAAAGTCTGGCGACGGTGGACGGCAGCATGTTGACGCCGGTCCGTCCGGGAATGTTGTACAACACCAACGGGAGATCCACGGCCTCGGCCACGGCTTTATAGTGCCGATAGAGTCCTTCCTGGGTCGGTTTGTTGTAATAGGGGGTGATCAACAGCGCTCCGTCCGCGCCGGCCTGTTTGGCGTGTTTGGTCAACGCAACGGCTTCTTCGGTGCTGTTCGAGCCCGTTCCGGCGATGACCGGCACGCGCCGGTTGACCACCTCCACCGTCAATTGGATGACCCGATGATGTTCCTCATGGGACAGGGTGGCTGATTCCCCGGTGGTGCCGCAGGGGACAATGCCGTTGGTTCCCTTGGCGATCTGCCACTCGATCAATTCGGCCAAGGCTCGTTCGTCGATTCGTCCGTTCCGAAAGGGAGTCACAATGGCGATCAGCGAGCCGGTGAACATAGCGGTGCCTCTTATTGCAAAAATTCCGGAATGGTTTCGCCCTTGATTAAGTCGTCGTACGTTTCGCGGGCCCGGATGACGTGAAAGTCCGCTTCCTTGACGAGCACCTCCGGCGCGCGCGGGCGCGAATTGTAATTCGACGCCATCACGAACCCGTAGGCTCCGGCGCTCATGACGGCCAGTAATTCTCCCGGCTTCACCGATGCCAGCATTCGGTCTTTGGCCAAAAAGTCGCCCGATTCACACACCGGGCCGACGACGTCCATCAATTGTTTCGTCCGAAGGCCTGCTTGCCGATTGACCGGACGGATGTCGTGATACGCGCCGTACAGACTGGGGCGAATCAGATCGTTCATGGCGGCGTCAACGATCGCGAAGTGTTTCGTCTCGCCGGTCTTTTCGTATAAGACCGTGGTCACCAACACGCCGGCGTTGCCGACAATGACGCGGCCCGGTTCCATCACCAGTGTTACCCCCAAATCCTTGACGAGCGGAGAAACAGCGTCGGCCAGTTCGTGCGGCAGAGGCGGCTTTTCTTCGGCGTAGGTGATGCCGAGCCCGCCGCCGATGTTCAGGTAGCGAATGTCGATGCCTTGGTTCTTCAGCGTTTCAAGCAGCGCTACGACTTTCTTCAGCGAATCGACGAACGGCGTGACGTCTGTCAACTGGGAGCCGATATGGGCATGGACCCCGCAGACGTCGATGTGGCTCAGGGATGCCGCCGCTCGATATTCTTCCAGCGCGCGGTCCGCGGCAATGCCGAATTTGCTCTTTTTCATCCCCGTGGAGATATAGGGGTGGGTCTTGGGATCCACGTCCGGATTGATTCGCAACGCGATGCGAGCCCGTTTGCCTGTCGAGACCGCGATGTCGTTGATTGCACGGATCTCCGCGGGAGACTCGACGTTGAACATGAGAATGTCAGCCTTCAGCGCCTCCCGGATTTCATCCGGCGATTTGCCCACGCCGGCGAACACGATCTTTGAAGGGGGGATGCCGGCCTTCAATGCTCTGAACAGCTCACCACCGGACACGATGTCTGCTCCGCTTCCTTCCTTGGCCATCAGCCGCAAAATAGCGAGATTGGAGTTGGCTTTCATCGCGAACGCGATGAGGTGAGGAATAGCCTGAAAGGCACCGTCATAGGCCCGAAAATGACGGATCAACGTCGCGTGACTGTAGATGTAGCAGGGCGTGCCCACTTCCTTGGCGATTCGGCTGATGGGGACGTCCTCGCAATAGAGCTCACCCTCGCGGTACTCGAAAAAATTCATGTGTTCGGTCCCTCGATTGTGGAGGCGGCGCGCGCCGCCGATTTGCCGTTATCGTGTTCCGACCGGCCGCAACGGCAGCAATTCTTCATCCTGCGCCTGGGGTCCAGGGTCTGTCTCGTCGGCGGCGGAGCTTGAATTTTCTTTCGTTTCCCGGTCCCCCGCCGGTCCCTGTGTCAACGTCTGGCGTTCAATCACCGGGGCGACTCCGATCGTCTCCGGGGCGACCGGCGCTCCCACTACGCCGCAGGCGTGAAGCGTCGCCGCTATGATGATGACGAAGGAAAGCCGTGTCATCGCAGTAGCCGTTCAAGTTCTTTCAGCCGCCTGCTGACCTGTCGGCCGGCGGTCCCTCCAACCCGCCGTTTACGATCGATCGCCGAGAGGACGGTCAAACGAGAAAAAACTCGTTCGTCGATCCGGTCGGAGAATTTCCGCAATTCCTCAAGCGAAAAGTCCGTCAGCTCCCGTCCTTGTTCCAGCGCGGACAAGACCATGCGACCCGTCATCTCATGAGCCTCCCGGAACGGCACCCCTCGTTCCACCAAGTAGTCGGCCAGCTCCGTCGCCAGGAGACCGCTGGAGCAAACAGCTTTCTCCATCGCCCCACGGTTCACGCTCAGACGGCTCATCAGTTCCGTCATGATCTGAAGACACGATGCGACGGTGTCCACGGCGTCGAATAGCGCCGGCTTGTCCTCTTGCAGGTCTCGATTATAGCTCAAGGGAAGTCCCTTCAGCATCACGAGCAGGTTGATCAGGTGGCCGTAGACGCGGCCGGTTTTCCCCCGCACGAGCTCCGGCACGTCGGGGTTTTTCTTTTGGGGCATCATGCTGCTGCCGGTGCAAAAGGCATCCGGCAGCTCCACGAACTGAAACTCTTGTGAGGCCCAGATGACCAGTTCCTCACTGAGTCGGGACAGGTGCATCATCATGATCGACAATGCCGACGCCACCTCTATGGCGAAGTCGCGATCGGAAACGGCGTCCAGACTGTTGGGGGTTACGGCTGGAAACCCCAGGAGCTTGGCTGTATAGGATCGATCGACCGGATAGTTGGTGCCGGCCAAGGCGCCGGATCCCAGCGGCATTACATCGAGTCTCGTTCTGGCGTCTCGCAACCGCCCCTTGTCTCGCTCGATCATTTCGACGTAGGCGAGGAGGTGATGGGCAAAAAGAACCGGCTGCGCCCGTTGCAGATGTGTGTAGCCGGGCATTGGGACCGAGAGGTTGGCTTTGGCCTTGGCAACCAAGGTCCGTTGAAACTCCGCGCATTGTTCGATGAGCCTGTCAATTCGTTCGCGAAGATAGAGTCGGACATCCAACGCCACCTGGTCATTCCTGCTCCGCCCCGTGTGCAGCTTGCCTCCCGACGGTCCAATGAGTTCGGTCAGGCGCCGCTCGATCGCCATGTGAATATCTTCGTCTTGAGGGGTGAATCTGAACCGACCCTGGTCCAGCTCTTGTTTGACCAGCTCAAGCCCCCGCACGATAGTGCGGGTTTCCTGAGCCGACAGGACGCCGGCTTTTTGGAGCGTTTTGCAGTGGGCGATGCTGCCTTGAATGTCGTGCGCGTATAGTCGCCGGTCCGTCGTCAATGAGGAGGTAAACGATTCGACCAGCGGGTGCGTCCGCTCGCGGAATCGTCCAGCCCAAGCCTTACCCGTTCCGGTCACGCCGGCTTGACGCTGTCTTTTCGCCATCAGCCGGAGCCTTTCCGCCGCTGAGCGCGAATCTTCAATCGCAGACCGTTCAAGCGGATAAAGCCTTCGGCGTCCTTTTGGTTATAGACGTCGTCCTCTTCAAAGGTGGCGATATCCAACCGGTATAGCGACCGTTTCGATTTGCGGCCGACCAGCGTGCAACTTCCCTTGTAGAGTTTGACGCGGGCCGTGCCGCTCACGTCCTGTTGCGCGTGGTCGATGGCCGCCTGCAACAGGTCGCGTTCGGGGCTGAACCAGTAGCCGTTGTAGATGAGGGCGGCGTAACGAGGGATCAAACCATCCCGGAAATGGAGCACTTCCCGATCCATCGTGAGCGATTCCACCCCCCGATGAGCGACGTGCAGAATCGTCCCCCCCGGCGTTTCATAGACGCCGCGGGACTTCATGCCGACGTAGCGGTTCTCCACCAGATCGACGCGGCCGATGCCGTGGGCACCGCCCAGCTTGTTGAGGTGAGCCAGGAGTTTTGCCGGGCTCATTTTTTTACCGTCGATAGCCACGGGATTGCCCGCCACATAGTCGATCTCGATTTCCAGCGGTTTGTCCGGCGCGTCCTCGGGCGAGACGGTCATTTGAAAAATGTCGGGAGGCGGAGGCTGCCAAGGATCTTCGAGGATCCCTCCTTCGTAGCTGACGTGAAACAAATTCATGTCCATGCTATACGGCTTGGACTTGGTGGCGGTTACCGGAATGCCCCGCTGCTCGGCGTACTCGATCAACTCACGGCGGGATCGCAAGGTCCATTCACGCCACGGGGCGATGATCTTGAGATCCGGCGCGAGCGCCGTGTAGGTCAGTTCGAACCGCACTTGATCGTTCCCCTTGCCGGTCGCTCCATGCGCGACGGCGTCGGCCCCTTCTTTCAAGGCGATCTCGACTTGCCGGCGCGCGATCAGCGGGCGGGCGATCGAGGTGCCCAAGAGATAGCACCCCTCGTACAGCGCGTTGCCGCGTAACATCGGGAAGACGTAATCTTTGACGAAGGTCTCGCGCAGGTCCTCGACGTAGACTTTCTTGACGCCGAGCTTCCGAGCCTTGGCCGCAATGCCCTGCAAATCTTCTCCTTGGCCGAGATCGGCGCAAAAGGCGATCACCTCGGCCTGATACGTTTCTTGCAACCATTTCAGGATAACGGAAGTGTCGAGCCCTCCCGAATAGGCCAACACGATCTTGCGAATCGATGTGCGTTTCATCTGTAGTCCCAACTATGTGCCTTTCCGCCCGGCGAGCAGCCGGACTAAAATCGCCTTCTGCATGTGCAGACGATTTTCCGCTTGATCGATGACGACCGATTGGGGGCCGTCGAGTACGTCGGCCGTGATCTCTTCGCCCCGGTGGGCCGGCAGGCAATGCATGACAATGGCGTCGGGCTTGGCCCGCCGCAACAATCGAGCATCCAGCCGATAGGGAGCCAAGGCCTTGAGCCGCTTGGCCTGTTCCCGTTCGCGACCCATGCTGATCCAGACGTCGGTATAGAGGACGTCGGCCTCTTTCACCGCGACCAGGGGATCTTCGATCATTTCGATGACGGCCCCGGTGGTTTCGGCCTCGATTCGAGCCCGCTCGATCACCTGCTGGTCCGGTTGATAGCCGGACGGACAACCGGCGACGACTCGCATGCCCATTTTGGCTCCCGCTTCGATGAGCGAGTTCGCCACGTTATTGCCGTCGCCCACGTAGGCCAAGGTCAATCCCTTAAGCCGCCCCTTGCATTCTTGAATCGTCAGGAGGTCGGACAGCGCTTGACAGGGATGGCTATGATCGGTCAGCCCGTTGATGACGGACATGGACGAGGCCGCGGCCCATTCTTGCACGATGGCGTGATCGAACGTGCGAATCACAATGCCGTCCAGATAACGGGACAACACCCGCGCCGTATCGGCGATGCTTTCTCCGCGCGAGAGCTGACTGTCGCCAGTGGGCAAGACCAGGGCATGGCCTCCCAGTTGGGTCATTCCCGACTCAAACGACACCCTGGTGCGGGTCGAGGGTTTTTGAAAGAGCAGCCCGAGGGTCTTTCCGGACAACAGGCGGTGGGGGGTTCCCTTTCGTTGTTTGGTTTTCAACAAGCTGGCCAACCGCAGCAAATCGTCGATTTGTCGGCAAGCCAGGGCCCCTACGTCCAAAAGATCCTTGGCATAGGCGGGCACGCGGCGCGGCTGTGGTGTCCCTCGTGCCATGGTGTCGCGTGTGTTGTCAGTGATGGACGGCTCGTTCGTCGGTGATTCGACGGTTGAGGACCGCAGTCAGGGTCTCAATCAATTTGTCGATGTCCCGTTCCGTGACGATCAACGGCGGAACGAATCGCAGGACCCGTTCGCTGGTTGCGTTGACCAGTAGGCCTCGGTTGAGGCAATCCGTGACGATCGCTTTGGCGTCGGCGTCCAGTTCCATGCCTTGCAAAAGGCCGAGCCCACGGACTTCACGCACGATTCGATGGCGCTCCTTGCACTCCGCCAGTCCTTTCGCCAAATAGTCGCCCATTCGTTTGGCGTGATCCAAAACGGATCCCTCGATCAGGGTTCGAAGCACGGTCAGCCCCGCGGCGCACGCCAAGGGATTCCCTCCGAAGGTCGAGGCGTGGGAGCCTGGGGTAAAGGCCGATGCGACCGATTCCTTCGCCAGACATGCTCCGATCGGCACCCCTCCGCCCAATCCCTTGGCCAGGGTCATGATGTCGGGCTCCACTCCCATCTGCTGGTATGCGAAGAGCGTCCCGGTGCGGCCCATGCCTGTTTGCACTTCATCGAAAACGAGCAGGATATCGTGTTTCGTGCAGAACTCTCGGAGTTCACGCAGGTAGGCTCGATCGGCGACGTGCACGCCCCCTTCTCCTTGGATCGGTTCCAGCATGACGGCGGCGGTTTGCTTCCCGGCCGCAGCCTCGATCGCCGAGAAATCGTTGAAGGGAACGTATCGGAATCCCGGCATCAGAGGCTCAAAGCCCTTCTGGACCTTGTCTTGTCCGGTCGCCGTGATGGTCGCCAACGTTCTGCCGTGAAACGAGTTGTACATGGTGATGACTTCAAATCGGTCCGCGCCGTACTTTTGGTGCGCGTAACGCCGGGCCAATTTGATGGCGGCTTCGTTGGCCTCCGCCCCGCTGTTGCAGAAGAATACGCGGTCGGCGAAGGAATGTTCGACCAGCATTTTTGCCAGGTGGACCTGCGGTTCCGTGTAGTACAGATTGGAGACGTGGATCAATTGCATGGCCTGCCGGTGGAGCGCATGGACTAGGTCCGGGTGCGTATGGCCGAGGACATTGACCGCGATCCCTCCGACGAAGTCGAGGTATTCCCGGCCTTCCAAATCGTACACCCTTGTGCCTTTCCCTCGAGCGATCGAGATGGGGTGGCGGGCATATGTCTGCATCAGATACTTCGCAGCGGCGTCTTTCAATTCTTCGGTCAGCATAGTCAGTGATATCCTGTGCGTAGAAAGGAGCGAAAGTTAGCACAGGGCCGGTGTGAAAGCAATAAGGCTGAGGCAAAGAAGAACCGAAGAGGGATGTAGAAGTGATCGAATAATCGGTGTGCGGCCGAACCTCCCTTCTTTTTGATCCTCTTAAAGGTGTGGTAAGCTGCGCCGCGATGAAGTTCTGCAACCGTTGCAGTCGGCGGAGCCCGGACGAAGCCAATTTCTGCCCTCAATGCGGGGCGCCTCTCGATGAGTCCGGGGTGCCCGATGCGGTATCGGGCGATCAATCGGCTGCCGCGTCGGCTCAGCAGGATGAGGAGACGCTCTGGCGGCTGTTCATCGGTCCCAATGCCGATCACTACCTTGAAACGTTCAAGAAGTTTGCATCGAGCGGAGGACCGAGATTCGCGCTTTCCTGGAACTGGCCCGCGTTTCTCTATATTTCGTTTCTCTGGTTTCTCTACCGAAAGATGTATCTCCATGCGTTCGTCTATGCTGTAGGCCCCATGGTGTCCGCCTACCTTACGGGTGATATGAGCGCCGGCCTCGTCTGGGGGATCATGGCTGGTGTGACGGGAAACTATCTCTACTATTGGCATTGCAGAGAGCACATTGAAAGGATCAACAAGATCGGGGGGCTGAGTCCGGCCGATCGTGAAACCGCCCTCAAGGAAGCCGGTGGAGTACAGCCCTACGTCATCTGGGTCGGCGTTGCGTTGTACGTTCTCTTTTTTATCTCCCTGGCCAAGATGGCGCAAGAAGGGCCTCCGGATCGTGACGGCCGGCCGCTTAAACAAGTCGAGTTCACGAGGGGGAAGGTGAGTCGAGCGTCGCGCGTAATGGGTGGTTTGTTCCCGCGCGCCGAACCGTCCCTCACGGCACGCGAGAAGGCACAGAACAGTGGAATCTTAATCGAGGGCTGAGAGTGTTGAAAAGTGAGGAGGAGCGTATGATGGCCCGGCTGGTTTTGCTCCGACACGGTGAGTCCCAATGGAATCTGGAGAATCGTTTTACCGGGTGGGTGGATGTCCCCCTCTCGCCGCGGGGTGTTGAGGAGGCGAGACAGGCCGGGAAGAAATTGCAAGGATTCGCGTTCGACCGCGCGTTCACCTCCATGCTGAGCCGCGCGAATGACACCTTGCGTCTTGTCTTGGAGACCATCGGGCAAACGCACATTCCTATTGAGAAGAATCAGGCTCTGAACGAGCGAATGTACGGAGAACTTCAGGGGCTCAATAAAGCGGAAACCGCGCAGAAATACGGTGAGGCGCAGGTCAAATTGTGGCGGAGAAGCTATGACGTGAGGCCGCCGGGCGGAGAAAGCCTGAAAGATACCGCCGAGCGGGTCCTTCCCTATTACGAAACGGCGATCAAGCCCTATCTGCTCAAAGGAGAGACGATTCTGATCGCCGCCCATGGCAACAGCCTTCGCGCGTTGGTCATGGAGCTGGAGCGGTTATCGAAAGAACAGGTGTTGGAATTGAATATTCCCACCGGCGCCCCCCTGCTCTACGAGCTTGACGGCAACGGCAGGGTGCTCTCCCATCGATATCTATAGAGGTGAATCCCTCTTATGGCGCGTCGTCCGACGTCGGGCTTTCCTCTTTCATGTTCCCGATGAAAATGGAGATCCGCACGGTGAAGTTCCGCCGCCTCTTGATTTGCCGCTCCAATGTTCGAATGGCGTGTTGCGAGATCGTTACACCGCCTCTTCCAGCAATTTGCCGTAGTGCGCCGCCGGCGCGTAATCGATTAAAAGGACCAGCAATTTGTTGCGGTCTTCCTCCGACGAGAGGAAGCCGTGATCCTCAATCAACGAAGCCGTTTCGGCGCTCACGGCCATGTGGCTCATGCCCTCATAATCGACTAGATACCCGTATCGGGCGCGTCGCTCTTCCAATTCTTGCAGATAGTCCTCCCAGGTGCCGCTTCCTATGAAACCCTTGTCCCACCAGGTCGCTTTGATCGAGCCTAACAGCATCTCGCGAATCGCGGTGCGATAGCCGGGAGGGATATGGGCGTCGACGGCCGCCAGAATCCAGTAGAGGTTCAATGACAGAATTTCCCGCGAGATCAGGGAGAGGTCGGCCTCGGACACGGAAATGCCGTACTCATCGAGCTGTGTCATTGTTAAGGGCGGCGGCATCGCCCGGAGGAGAGCGGCCGCGGCTTCAGCGGGTGTCATCGTCCCATTTGACCCCTTTATCCACGTGGTGCGTCCGAGGATACTGCGACGTTCGCCCACACTCAAGCGGGCGGCTGTTCGCCGTAGGAGCCTCCGAGGGGGAGGCCGGCCATGATCGACAGCGGCCATCGGCGCAGGTACAATCCTGTCCATGCGCGCTCGCAGAACCGTGCCATGTTCGCCTCAGAGCGATAACGGGAAATTAGACGACGAGACAGAGAAGCTCCGGACGCGTCTGTGTCGACTGGTGGGACAGGCCATCGCCGACTATCGCTTAATCGAGGACGGCGACAAGGTGATGGTGTGTTTGTCCGGCGGGAAAGACAGTTACGGGTTGCTCGATATCTTGCTCGTGTTGCAACGTCGCGCGCCGGTGCGGTTCGATCTTGTTGCCGTCAATCTCGACCAAAAACAACCGGGTTTTCCGGCCCATATCCTGCCCGAGTATCTGACCGGTTTGGGCGTCCCCTATCATATTGAGTCGCGCGACACCTACTCGATCGTGAAACGGCTTATTCCGGAGGGGCAAACGACCTGTTCGCTCTGTTCCCGGTTGCGACGAGGTCACCTCTATCGGATTGCGACGGAACTCGGCGCCACCAAGATCGCGCTGGGCCATCATCGGGATGACATTATCGAAACGTTGTTCTTGAACCTGTTTTACACCGGCAAGCTCAAAGCCATGCCCCCCAAACTGCGCTCGAAAGATGGACGGCATCTCGTGATCCGTCCGCTGGCCTTTGTGAAGGAGTCGGATCTGGCTCGATACGCGGAGCTCCGAAATTTCCCCATCATTCCCTGCGACCTGTGCGGATCGCAGGAAGACATGAAGCGAAAAAAGGTGAAGGTTTGGCTCCGCCAATGGGAGCAAGACTCGCCTGGCTGCTCCGACAGTATTGCTGCCGCCCTGGCCAATGTTGCGCCGTCCCTTCTCATGGATCCCCGCCTGTTCGACTTCAAATCGCTCAACAGTGCGGTTGAGTCCTCATCCGAAGGGGACGTCTGGCTGGACGAAGCACCGAATGTCGCCATTCAATGATGGAGCGCCCGCGGCCGGCACCAAATAGCCGGCCTGCTTACCCACGCGTATCGGCCCGCGTATCGGCCTCGGGTCGTCGTTGTATGACAAT
>JANDJJ010000026.1 GCA_024330945.1 Nitrospira sp.
TGGAATTCCGAGGCGATGCCGGAGCGTCGTTCTCATCTCCCACTCCAGCATCCCTTTTGCTGCGTCTTGAGGAGCACAAGCCGATGATCCATGAATCTTCTGGACCCTCTTCGGCATCTAAATAGTTAAGAAAGGGGAAAAGTGGCAGACTATGCGCGACCACCACAGAAAAAGAGGTGCTGTAATGGAAAGCAAGGAATTTCGCTTGATGGAAAGCAGCGACAACACCAAGGCGGTCGAGGTTGAACCGGATACCGACAGTCGGCAAGCCAGCGGTTTGTTGGAAGCAATCGGTCGAGAAGGCAGGGAATTCCTTCCTCGCGATGAAGAAGCTCCGACGGCCTCCGAAGACAGTCGCGGCACCGGAGCGTTCTTCATGGAGTCACTGTATTTCCGCTCCTTCGACGAACGTCCGCTGTTGACTCGGGACGAAGAAGTGGCGATCGCGAAACGGATCGATGAAGGCACCAGGCGAATTCGGCGGACATTGCACCAGGCCGTCAAGTCGCTTGACGGAGCCAAGCCGATACCGACGCTCCAGGAGTCTCTCAAGACGCTGCAGTTGGTCAAGCGGCTGAGCGGACTGTCCGCGACGGCACTTGACGCCGCGGAGCAGGCCCTCGCGGCCATGCTGAAAGCGTCGAGCCGGGAAACGCGCCTTGCGCCGGCGGTCGAAAAACAGGTGAAAGCCTCGCTTCAAGAAATCAAGTCCGCGAGAGTTATCCTCGAAAAGGGGAAGGACGAGCTGGTCCGTTGTAACCTCCGTCTGGTTGTCGATATCGCGAAGCACTATACGGGGCGAGGGTTGGCCCTGCTCGACCTCGTTCAAGAAGGGAACATCGGCTTAATGAAGGCGGCGGAGCGATACCAATATCGAAAAGGATACAAATTCAGCACCTACGCAACGTGGTGGATCAGACAGGGTATCACCCGAGCGCTCGCCGACCAAGCACGGACGATCCGCGTTCCCGTCCATCAAACCGAAGCCTCTCATCGCATTCTTCGCGTGACTCGCCGGTTGGGGCAACAGTTCGGACGGCCCGCCCGCCTGGAAGAGGTCGCCGACGTACTGCGCATGAGGCCCGAACGGCTTCAAGAAACCATGCAGGCGTTTCAAGAACCGGCGGCGCTGGACGCGACGGTCGGCGACGGAGACACCCAATTCGGCGAGATGATTCCCGATCAACTTGCGACGCCTCCAGACGCCCACGTTCATCGAGCCGAGTTGACGAAGCAGTTGGATCGAATCCTGGGCACGCTCACGCCGAGAGAGCAAACGGTGATTCGTCTCCGGTTCGGCATCGGATACGACGAAGCCAGGACTCTGGAGCAAGTCGGTCAAAACCTCTCGGTGACACGGGAACGGATCCGCCAAATTGAGGCCAAGGCGCTTAAGAAACTCAAGACACCGGCTATTCGAGAACTGTTCGCGGCCATCAAATAACAGACGCGGTACCTCCGCGTTCGCCTGAAGGCGGGAGCCTATGCCGGCTGCGCTGTGTGTGGGTGGTGCTTCCCCCGTGACAACCGGTTATGTCACAATGCGACCGCCTTCTGACTGCATTTCTGTTCTGAATGGACACGAGGGATCGTCTCGTAACTCGCTTGCAGTGGGCGATAGTGATTCTTATCCGTGGACCGTCAAGCGGGCAGTCAAATTGAAACGTCCTTCACTTGTCGCAAGGGTGCCGAGGTGATTCCTTCGTTGAGCGTTTCTCCGCAGAACGCCCAAGATCCAAACGTGGCCGGCCGGTTTCAGAGCGGGACGCTCCTTCTTTTCAACACACCGATTTCTTACGCCGACGGGTGGACCCTCCAGTCACGGCTGCATCAAGAACGTCTTTTGAATGAGAGACCCGATACCGTCATCATTCTAGAACACGACCCCGTCTATACGCTGGGGCGAAGCACTCGGCCGAACGATCGCCCCAAGGACGAACGGATTTTGCGGGCAACCGGCGCGGACGTGCAAGTCGTCAACCGGGGAGGCTCGGTGACATTTCACGGCCCAGGCCAGGTGGTCGTGTACCCCGTTCTCAAGGTGACTGCCTACGCGGACGGACCAAAAGGGCTGGTCTGGCTTTTGGAAGAAGTCGTCATTCGTCTTCTCGCCCGTTGGAACATCAAGGGCGACCGTTTGGCTCAGAAGCCCGGCGTCTGGGTTTTTTCTCCATGTCTTGCGAAAATTGCCTCCATCGGCGTCCGCATTCAGCGTGGTGTCAGTCTGCATGGCTTCGCGCTGAACGTCGACATGGATCTGTCGCCTTTCGAGCTCATTCGACCGTGCGGTCTCGCGGATTGCCGCATGACCACCATGAGCCGCATGGGAACCACGGGCCTTTCGGTCGCAACGGTCAAACGCGACCTGGCCGAGCTTTTCGCCGAAGTATTCGGCATCGAATGGACTACGACGGTACAGATTCCAGGCGGTCATACTGGCGCCTCCGATGAAATTTCACGGTTCGCGTCCTCTCACGCTTAGCTATGAGGAGTTATGCAGGAACTCGATACTCATACGTTTCGATTGGCCGTGGCGCAGTTCGACGAGGCGGCGGAGGCGCTGCGCTTGGATCCCAATCTGCGCGAGCGGCTGAAGCTGCCTCAGCGCTCACTGGTCGTCAGCCTTCCGGTCCGCATGGACGACGGACGGGTGGAAGTCTTCACCGGCTATCGGGTCCAACACGATTCCTCACGCGGCCCCTCCAAAGGAGGCATTCGCTACCATCCGGACGTGAGCCTCGGTGAGGTGGCGGCGTTGGCCATGTGGATGACCTGGAAATGCGCCTTGGTCGGCCTCCCCTATGGAGGAGCCAAAGGCGGCATCCGGGTGGCGCCCAAAACGTTGTCCCGCTCGGAATTACAGCGGTTGACCAGGCGATACGCGGCGGAAATCTTTCCGCTCATCGGTCCCGACAAAGACGTCCCGGCTCCGGACGTCGGAACGGACGCCCAAGTCATGGCGTGGATCATGGACACCTACAGCCAACAGGTCGGCTACGCCGTCCCCGGCGTCGTGACCGGCAAACCGCTGCCGCTCGGAGGCAGCCTGGGTCGCGAGGAAGCCACCGGACGCGGAGTCGTGTATGTGGCCATGGAAGCGCTGCGCCATCTTGGGCTATCCATTGACCGCGCGACGGTGGCGGTCCAAGGATTCGGAAACGTTGGCTCTCATACCGCGCGCATCCTGCAACAGCAGGGGGCCCGCGTGATCGCCGTCAGCGACGTAACCGGCGGGGTGTATGATCCCCAGGGACTCGACATCCCAGAACTGCTCCGTCGATATCGCGAAGCAGGGCAGCCCCTCCAGGAAACCAAGCTAGGGGAGCCCATTACCAACGACGATCTATTGGCGCTGGACTGTACGATGCTCATCCCAGCCGCCCTCTCCGAACAGATCACGGTGAAAAACGCGTCCCGTCTGCGTTGCAAAATTCTCGTCGAGGGCGCCAACGGTCCGACCACGCTGGACGCCGATCGCATTCTGGGGGAGAAAGGTGTCTTTATCGTGCCGGACATTCTGGCTAATTCGGGCGGCGTCATCGTCTCGTACTTCGAGTGGGTGCAGGATTTGCAGCGGTTTTTTTGGAGCGCCGAGGACATCCAACGGCGGCTTCAAAACCTGATCACCTCGGCCTTTCACCGCACACTCGAATTGTCTCGGCGGCAAAAGACTTCGATGCGCATGGCGGCGCTCATGAGCGGAATCGACCAAGTTGCGCAAGCACATCTTCAGCGGGGACTTTATCCGTAAGACGAGGCGACCTCACCGGACGGACGATAGCTGGGCGCCGAGTAGACGCCGGAGGATCCCATGACAAAGCAGCAAATCGAGACTGCATGGAACCGGCACCGCCAAGAGGACTGGCCCGTTTTTTCCAGCTCGCATCAAGGTCAACTGATGACCTTGGACACGGTCATCAGCGGTTGTGTGATCTATTATCTCGAGAGTCCTGACGGACTTGACGACCAGCGATTGGCCATATTGAAGGACTGTTTGACGGAACTTGATTCGGTGACGGAGGATCTGGACGCCGCCCCTCTCGCCTACTTTGTCCGCCTCCGCCGGCTCGGCGAACTGTTGCTGCAGACGGCCGCACACCCTTAACATGAGAGTCCATGCCGTCTTCGACCTTTCGTTCCCGTGTCGTCATGTCTCGCCGAGTCGGTTTCTTGCAGCGGACGCACCTCCTTCTTACAATCAGATCGTGCCGTTGACGGACCGATCAAGGCCGTTGTCCGCAGACACAGACAGATTCGCAGACAACAGACCGCGCTCAATTAAAGGAGAAAAACATGGGGAATCGCCGTGCAACGAAGGTAGCCGCTTGGTTCGCGATGGGAATCATGCTCGGCCTGGGCCCCGCAGTCTTTGCGGAACCGTACGAACTGAGCCAGGACGATGTCATGGAGCCTAAAGACGTTTCGAGCATGACCGTGTCTCTGTTCGGAGTAAAACTCGGTGACTCGGAGGCCAAGGCCGTCGAGTCGCTGATGAGCGGGAAAATCTCCGGCATCAAGGCCGAGCAGGAAGCAAGCTTTATTTTCTTGATTGACCAGCGGAAACCAACGGGACCGATGGCCGGCGTTCGTGTTCAAGACGGAAAAGTCGATCTCATTTTCATCAATAACCGCTTTGCGTATAAAACGAGGGGGATCTTCCGCACTGTCTTGAACAGCGACAGTCCGGACGAGATCCGGAAGGTGTTGGGCGCGGAAGATTACGGAGATGAAAATGTCATGGGGGCTGTTCTGGCTTATGCTAGACAAGGATTTCTAGTCAACTACTTGGGCAAGGAGGTGAACATCGAGTTTGCCCAGCCCCGATAGCTGCTTGCCGCGACCGCAATCCTGTTTAGCGTGCTACACAGCGAATTACCGCACGGCTCGGAATGTCTCCTCCCGATGGACCGAGTGTGGCGCGTGGTTTCAGATTCATGTGACGGCGGAACCGAATCGGATGCGAGGGGGGATTTGCGTTCCCCTCCACGGCCAACCGTATAAAAACCGAGAAACGGCGAACATCCGCTGAGTCCCGCCGACGGGAACAGCGGCCCGGGGAGACCTTGCGCGGAAAGCGCAAGCAGCGACTATCGAGCAGAACCGGTAAGCCGAATGCCGTAATCGATCAGACTCTCGGCCATAATCCAACGACGATTGGAGTTCAGGATCACCAACAGGAGATCGTTGCCATCTTGGGATACCTTGGCGACGAGACAGCGCCCTGCTTTAGAGGTAAATCCGGTTTTGACTCCTTCGACGCCCGGAATGCGCCCCAACAGGCGATTGGTGTTGTGCAAGAGATACGACCGACGTCCACTGACGGGCATGATGAGATCTCGCTTCTCGCGAACGAGCTCACGAAACACCGGGTACCTCATGGCGATTTCGCTCAGTTTGGCAAGGTCTTCGGCCGTGGAATAGTGATCGGGGGCGTCGAATCCACAGGCGTTGTTGAAATGTGTGTCGTCCAGCCCAAGTTCGGCGGCCTTGTCGTTCATAAGACGAACGAATTGCGCTTCATCCCCGCCAACATGCTCAACGGCCGCCAAACAGGCGTCGTTGGCCGAGACGATCAGCATGGCTTTGAGCAGATCCTCCAGGCGAAACACTTCGCCTGTTCGCAGCCCAAGGTGGCTCCTGGGAGCGGCGGCGGCGTTCCGGCTGACGGTGGCATATTCCCCCAGATGTCCCTTTTCAAGAATGACGAGCGCCGACATGATTTTGGTCAAACTCGCGGGAGAGAGCCGTTTGCCCGCCTCGTATTCATACAGCACTCGACCGGACTTAAGGTCTTTCAAGAGCACGCTATGAGCCGGCACCTTTCTCCACGGAAGAGCATGGTGAAAGGAGGCGGCCGAATAGACGGTCTCGCTGTTTGGGACGAGGTGTTGGGGGATGCCGTTTTCGGCGTAAGCCAACGCAGACGACAAGAGCGGAAGAAAGAAGCCGAGCATCGCAATCCGCGTCGCCCGTCCAAGAGCGGATGCACATCGGCGCATCGGCAAGGAGAAAACGGGGCGTGCCTGAACCTTTTCTCTCAAGATCGACGCCTCCGTATCACAACGATAAGGTTTCCTGAACCTTGTGCCCTTTGAGTCCGCTGTCGATCACCTTGTGGAAAAATCTCAGCAAATCAGCCAAGTCAATCCAGAACCCGCAGTTGATACACCGGGCATGAATCCGTCGATTGAGCAACGTGTAATGTCGCTCAACCGTCATACACCCGTTACACCTGAAACATTGCATTCTTTGAGACGAGCCTTCAATCACCGAAGTCGGTTCATGATCAGCGCGACGCACCCGGCAAGCAACCCGCCGCCAAGCAGCGTCGTGCCGAAATACACGAAGATGTTCGTTTCACCGGCACGCTGGGTTCCCTCCCACAAATCGCGGACTCCGCCCTGAACCATCAGCACGGAGAGGGTCAGCAGCGCCCCTATCATGAACCACCAAAGAAACGATCGAAGCGCCATCGTTGTGATCGCTCGCCATAAGGGTGGGCTCGCGGGCAACTGTATCGGAGGGTCTCGATGCTGTCAAGCAGAGACGCGCTTGCATCCAGCGACGTTTTGCCGCCGCTCGATGTCCGGACGCTTGACGGTTACGACGGTCTCAAGCCGCGATGGAGAAAAATTGAGACACTCCCGCTTCCGTTATCGGCGATGGCCAAACCAGGCTCTTCCGTTCCCGTGGTCGTCGCGCGGAATAATGTGACCGCAAACGGCCCGGCTTGCGTTCGATAATTCCGCGGAGGATAGTGGAACGTCCCGTCTCCTTTTCCAAAGAGAATGGACAGATCGCTTGATTGGAGGTTGACGACGGCCACGTCAACCAGATGGTCTCCGTTGAAATCCCGCGCCAACCCGCAATTGGGTCCGGCATTGGCTCCGGAGTCGCGCCCGGGGCGAAACGTCGCGTTTCCGTTGCCGAGCAGCGTGGTGATGCTGTCTTTTTCTCCGTTGATCACCAAGAGGTCGCTCCGCCGGTCGTTGTTGAAATCAGCCAGCGTCACTCCCAACGGTCGCCTGCCGGCCGGGTAGTCTTTCGGGTCTCGAAACGACCCGTCTCCATTGCCGAGCCAAACCGAGACCCCCTTCGACATGTGGCCGCCATTTGTGACGATGAGCTCGAGTTTTCCATCGCCATCGAGATCGGACAACGTGACCGACGTAGGGGTGTCTCCATACTCATACTGGGCGCCCGGCGTAAACTCGCCAGTCCCGTCGCCGAGAAACACCTTGACCTTGTCGTTGCGCAACGCGACGACCAAATCGAGGTGCTGATCGCCGTTCAAGTCATCGCTCGCAAGAGACACGGGTGCGCGATAGACGGGATAACGAGGACCTTCCGTAAACTTGCCGTTCCCGTGACCAAACAGAACTTCTATTTCATCCCCCCCCAAACAAGCGAGGGCCACGTCTTCATGAAGGTCATGGTTGAAATCGCCCAAGACAAGCGAGCGCGGTTCCTGGCACACGTGAAGCTGGATCTGGTCCTGAAAGGTTCCGTCACCATTGCCCAACAAGATGGACAACGTGTCACTCGCAATATTGGTAGTCACAAGATCAGTATAGGAATCATGGTTAAAATCGGCCGCGACGACGGTCGTGGGGTTTTTCCCGACCTTATAGCTGGCGAAATAATAAAAAAGATCTGGAGGATTGTATGGCTCCGTTTTGGGGCAACCGATCGAAGTCCCCAGCCCAAGACCGATTAGGGCAACCATGAGGTACCGTTTGTACTGTTGGCTAGATAGTGCTTTCTTACAATCCACGTTCTTCTTCGTCGTTCATGTCTTCCGCATCACCATGAAGCCTGATCAGTCCACCGATCATCTCTCAAAAAGTTCCGTGCGTTCTCTTGCCTGGCGAAGGAGCATCGCTCAGTATACGAGAGGGGTCTTTCCCCTGACAATGTCATGACCTTTGAATTTCAGATCGAGATTACGCTAGAATCAGCTGCCTTTCTTTGAGGAGGAATGCAATGGGTGACACCGTGAAAATCGACATTACCATGTATGGGATCGCAGAGGTGCTGCGTTGGTGCCACGATCGGAACAAAGGACGCATCGGAGGTGTGGACTCGGCAGGCTTTCAAAAGATGAAAGCGTTGTTGGCGGAAAAGCCCTCATCCGGGGATTACTTCACGCTGGATCAATTTTGGAAGAAAAAGGTCACGTTGGAATTGACCGAAGAAGAAGTGGCGACCATCGACCGTTGTCTCTACGATATTCCAAATTTTGAAAACGAACCGTTGCCCCAAATCCGCCACAAGTTCTGGCCTAAACCCACCACGGCTTCCTGATTAGCGGCGCAGTCCGCCTCGAATTCCGCTCTCGGATCTTACCTTTCACTGGGGAGGCAGTGCGAGATTTTCCCCGGCGAGAGTGGTCCGCTGAAGTCCGTTGAAAGGCAAGGTCCACCAGCCTCCTCGACTCACGGCAACGATCCTTCTCCCTTCAGATACTTCCGGAAACGATCCATGAGTTCGGCGCCCAACGTGTCTCCTTCCGGCTTCTTGGTCGAAGGGTCGGCGAAATGGTTGCGGATCTCCTGAAGTCGTTTTTGCGCCTGGTCGTTTCCTTGGAGACGTTTTGTCCGCTGAAGCGCCGTTTCAAACGCATCGAAGGTCAGCTCACGATACCCGAACGAGCGAATGCGTTTGACTGCTTTCATCATCGCTTGATTTCTAAATAAGGTCAGATGGGCGGAATCAATCTCCGGCAGCCCCAGTTTCCTTGCCCGCCGCTCCGCCGCCTTTCGAATCCCGCTGCGCACGAAGTCCGGGGACGACTGGAGTCGCTTCCATGCCTCGTCGGTCCATGCGACTCGGCGAAGCGGAGACTCCCAGAGGTCGCGCAGGGTGGTTTCATCGATTCGATTCGCCCGTTTCTGTCTGGCCAAATCCTCCGCGTCACGCTTCAGCATGTCGGAAACGAACTCGACCGCGATGGGAGGCGTTTGGCTCAGTTTCTCCCGGAGCATTGCCGTAGCTCCATCGGTCCATTCCATCGTCGTCTCTTCACCATCAGACGAGTCGCCAAGCGATTCGACCTTGTCGTATAAGTCGACGTTGACTTCCAGGTGGCCTCGCTCCTTCGCGATCTCCTCGGTGATTTGTTCAATCATCGGACGCATGAACTCCGGCACACTCGCCAATCGTTCACGGGCGGCGGCGGTCCATGGGAGACGCTCTGGGAGACGCTCTCCCGCGCTTGCCTCATCGACCGATTGACTTCCCGCCCGTCCGGCCACTCCGCCCATCATTTGGCTTTTGAATTGGTCGAGGATCTCTCCCGTGATCTCGGCGTACCCCAACTCACGCGCTTTTTTTTCAGCCAAGCGACGCACCATACCGCGGAGAAAAATCGGCGCCCGCTCCAACCGTTGAAGCGCATCGGCGTTCCAGAACACTTCGGCCTCGGCCTGCTCCCGTACATCCGACATCGTTTCGCCCAAACCTTCCTTGGCACTTACTTGTTCAAGAGCTCTTTCAACTCTTTTCCGGCTTTGAAAAACGGTACTCGTTTCGCCGGCACGGCCACCGTCGCTCCGGTCTTGGGATTGCGACCTTCCTTCATGCGCCTCGCTCGGAGTCTGAAACTACCGAATCCTCGGATTTCCGTCTTATCGCCGTTCTTGAGCGAGTCTCTGACGCAATCGAAGATCGTGTTGACGACGACTTCGGCTTGCCGCTTCGTCAATGTGGGGACTTGTTCTGAAACCTGTTCAATGATTTGTGCCTTTGTCATGTCCTTCCCTCTCGAATCATTGACGGCTCAATACGCCGGCCATCAGCGCAAACGCCGGAGTGTTCGGCCTCAAAACACCATCAAATACTTCAAGCTGACGCCCGGGTGAAAGTGAAGTTGAGGGAAAAGCCCCGTCATCTTCGACTCTAACATCTGACGAAGGGAAAACCGCCGACGTGGTTCGACGACTTTGGGCGGCCCCTCAATCCCGACGACGTCCGCGGCCAACTGAATGGCGTCTTCCAGGTCGCCCAATTCGTCGACCAGCTTGGCGTCCTTGGCTTGCCGACCGGTAAAAATCCTTCCGTCCGCTAAGGCTTGAGCATCGGCCATTTCAATCGCACGTCCCTCGGCGACCGCTTCAATGAACTGCTTGTGGACGTCGTCCATCACACTTTGCAGCAACCCTCGCTCTTCGTCGCTCATTTTACGAAGCGGCGAGCCGACATCTTTGTATTTGCCGCTTTTAATCACGACCCCCTCGACGCCGATTTTTTGCAACAGCCCTTCGATATTGGCCGTTTCCATGATCACGCCGATGCTGCCGGTCAGCGTGCCCGGATTGGCGACGATTCGATCGGTCGCCACGGCGATATAATACCCCCCCGACGCCGCGACGCTCCCCATGGACGCGATAACCGCCTTATTGTTTTTCATCCGGACACGCTTGATCTCATCGTGGATTTCTTGAGAAGGAACCACTCCTCCCCCAGGACTGTCGATGCGCAAAACGATGGCTTTGACGGCCGGATTCTCACTGAACCGCCTCAGTTCGCCGACCGTCTCTTGGGAATCCAGGATAATTCCCTCGACCCGAATCAACGCGATCCGATCCCCGCTTGATAAGTCCAGATCAGGGAATAAGACATTGACGACGATCATGAGCCCCAGGCCGGCCGCGAGCACCAACAACAGGGTCCGCAGCGGCCGACGTCTTCGAGGACGATCGATTTGCCCAGTCTCTTCTTCCATGGGTGCCATCCATGAGCAACGGAACGATCCGCCGCCGGCAGGGGCTCTACCGCCTCGCCTCAGTCGCCAGTCTGAGGCGATTTCCTGTTTTGCTTGGCCGCTCGTCCGAGACTTTGGTCCGGCACGCCCTGCGCCAAGTGATACTCATCGACCTCTTTGCGCTCGGAATCGAGCTGATGATCCCGAAGGCTCAGGGCGATTTTTCGCTCTTCCCGATCGACTTTGATGATCTTGGCCGTCACATTGTCTTGCACTTTGAACTTTTCTTCAAGCTTGGCATGCGGCTCGATTCCCGTCTCGCTGACGTGAATCAGTCCCTCGACCTCGCCGTCCAACTCGACAAAAATCCCGAAATCGGCGATTTTGCTCACCTTCCCGACTACGGAATCCCCCACGCGGTAACGCGACGGAATCGCGTCTTCCCACGGATCACGGGTCAATTGCTTGTATCCCAGCGATAGCCGCTCTTTTTCCTTGTCGATCCGCAGCACGACGGCTTCCACTCGCTGCCCCTTCTTAAAGAGCTCCGACGGATGCTTAATGTGTTTAGTCCAGGACATGTCGGAAATGTGAATCAGGCCATCAATGCCTTCATCCAGCCCGACAAAGGCGCCAAAATCGGTCAAGCTTTTGATTTTCCCCTCGATCCTGGTGCCGATGGGATATTTGGTCTCAATCATGTCCCATGGATTGGGGGCGGTCTGTTTCATACCCAAGGAAATTTTCCTGCTCGCGGGATCGACGTTCAGCACTGCGGCTTCCACTTGATCCCCTACTCCCACCACCTTCGATGGATGGCGGACTTCATGGGTCCAAGACATTTCGGAGACATGCACCAACCCCTCGACGCCGGGTTCAAGTTCGACGAATGCGCCGTAGTCGGTCAAGCTCACCACGCGACCTCGCACCCTGGCGCCCACAGGATATTTGGCGACGACGTTGGTCCAGGGATCGGCGCTTTTTTGCTTCAACCCCAATGAAATGCGACCCGTTTCACGATCATACTTCAGCACGGTGACTTCCACCTTATCACCCACCGTAAACATTTCCGATGGATGCCCGATGCGCCCCCACGACATATCGGTGATGTGAAGCAATCCGTCGATCCCGCCGAGATCGATGAACGACCCGTAATCGGTAATGTTTTTAACCGTCCCTTGGATGAGCTGCCCTTCCTTAAGATTCGCCAACGTGACCTGTCGCTTTTTATCTCTGGTCTCCTCCAACAGCACGCGACGGGAAACCACCACGTTGCCGCGCCGATGGTTGATCTTGATGATTTTTAAGGGGAAGGTCTTGCCGACCAGCGCATCCAGATCACGAACTGGATGGAGATCGATCTGGGAGCCCGGCAAGAACGCTTTGACGCCGATATCGACCATCATGCCGCCCTTGATCCGGGAGATCACCTTGCCCTCGATGCTCTTCTCTTCTTTGTAGAGCCGTTCAAGCTCCTCCCAAATCTTCATCTTGTCGGCTTTTTCTTTAGACAGGATGAGATTCCCCTCCGCGTCCTCACATTCCTCGATGTACACTTGCAGCTTGTCTCCGAGCTTCAGAGCGGAGAGCTCTTCCGATGAAAACTGGTCGATGGGAATCATGCCTTCCGATTTGTAGCCGATATCCACGACCACCTTGTCTTTGGTGAGCGCGACCACGCGGCCCTCGGTGATCGTCCCTTCTTCCAGGTTGCGGAACGTTTCTTCATACAACGCGGCCAGCGCGTCTCGATCCATCTGCGCCTCACTGTCTTTGGCTGCCATCCCCATATGACGTCCTACTCTTCCGACCTCTGTCGGGTGCTGATGGTGAATGCGCCGGGCTCACTCAGCGTTGCGAGCCCCGGCGATCGGCGATTCCGAGGCATCACTTCCCAGGCCGTCCTTCCCAACAGGAGAAGGGACCTCACCCAAGGCGGCGATACGCTCAATCACGGTCCGACTGACCTCTTCATAAAACCGTTTGCTCTCCACTCCCTTTTCTTTTCTCCCGTCCGTCTCGAATCGAAGAGGTGCCCCGAATCGGACCGTCACCGGCCGTCTTCGAGGCCACCGGGCTCCGGTGGGCAACGCTTCGAACGTTCCCTTCAGATAAGCCGGAATGACTGGGCATCCGGTCTTCGAAACAATGACGCCGATCCCCGCTTTCGGGGGACGCAGACGACCATCCCGGCTCCGACCGCCCTCGGGGAAAATGACCACCACCTTCCCCGCTCGGATCAAATCGATCGCCTTGCCGAACGCCTCTCGATCAAGCCGCCCCATCCGCACGGGAATCCAGCCCAACGATCGGAGCACGGCGTTCAAGACAGGAACAGGGAACAGGTCGCTGCGTCCGAGATACCACGCCCTGCGCGTCATCCCGCATCCAAGCAGCGGAATGTCGAGATAACTGGCGTGATTCGCGGCAACCAGCAGGCCTCCGCTTGGCGGAACCGCTCCCTCGACCCGATAGCGGAACCAGACCAGGCTGATCGCCCTGACCAGCACCCACAAAATACCGTACACAATGGCGGTCACAGCGCAGCCGACACCGCCGCCATCATTCGCTCCACCACTTGCTCGACACTGAGGTCGGAAGTATCGATCGACCGGGCATCGGCGGCCGGAACCAGCGGCGCGATCGAGCGGGTGCGATCTTGCATGTCTCGCCCGGACAAATCCTGATACGTCGCTTCCATCGCTCCCGCATGACCGGCGGCGACCAGTTCCCGGTGGCGACGCTCCGCCCGCACCTTCGCATCCGCGTCCAGAAAAAACTTGAGCGGGGCGGACGGGAAGATCCTCGTGCCGATATCGCGTCCCTCCACGACCACGGAACCACGCTCGCCGATTCGGCGTTGAAGGGGGAGCAGCCACTCTCGGACGGCCGGGATGGCGGATACCAAGGAAGCCGCGGCCGAGACGTCCGGCGTGCGAAGCTCGCTGGTCACGTCACATCCGTCGAGCAACACCCGCATCGTGCCATTGTGAAATCGAATGTCAAGGGACGTCACAGGCAAAAGCTCCTCGACCCGTTCACGGTCCATCGGTGAAATCCCCGACTTCAACACTTTCCAAGCGACAGCCCGATAGAGAGCTCCCGTGTCGAGATACAGAAACCCCAATTTGGCCGCCAACAACTTCGCCACAGTGCTTTTGCCGACTCCGGCCGGCCCGTCGATAGCAATGATCACGCCCGCCTCATCCATCCGCCCGCGACCGCCCGACAAGCTGCCGTCAGTATAGTGCTCCGGCCTCACGGGTCAACAACTGAGCCAACAGGGATCCAAAGTTCGGGAAAGAGGTTTCTACGCATCCGCTCTCGGCGATGGTCGTGTCGGCCTCGGCCGTCAACCCCGCGATGGCCAGCGACATGGCGACTCGGTGATCCCCGTGACTCCGCGCCGTGCCGACAGCCTTGAGTCGGCCGTTTTCTCCGTTCGCGCCAAGCCCTTGAACGACCATGCCGTCGGGTTTTTCAATGATCCGAGCCCCCATCGCACGTAATTCGGCGGCCATGGTGGCGATTCGATCACTTTCCTTGACGCGGAGCTCCTCCGCCCCGGAAATCACGGTTTCCCCTTCCGCGACCGACGCCGCCACGCAGAGAATGGGAAATTCATCGATGGTTTGCGGAATGAGATCCGCCCCGATGGTCACGCCCGTGAGGGGAGCCGCCTTCACACGAAGATCGGCGACCGGCTCTCCTCCCTCTTCCCATTGGCGAAGCACCTGAATATCGGCTCCCATCCTCTTCAGCACCTCGAACAAACCGATTCTGGTCCGATTGAACCCGACGTTCGTAATCGTGACGTCGGAATCGGGGACGATCGTGGCTCCCACGATGAAAAACGCGGCGGAGGAGAAATCACCGGGAACGACCATCTGCCGTCCCGCCCATCCCACGCTCGGCCGCCCTTCCAGGATCAACGTGTCGCCCTCCCGCAAGAGGGGAATACCGAACGATTCGAACATCCGCTCCGTGTGATCTCGCGACAGCCGCGGTTCTCGAATGCGCGTCGTTCCTTCGGCAAAAAGACCGGCGAGCAGCAGCGCCGATTTGACCTGGGCGCTGGGGACCGGCGAGACATAGGTCGTCCCGCGCAATTGTTTTCCGGTGATCGCCAGCGGAGCCAACTCGCCTCCCTTGCGTCCCGCGATCACGGCCCCCATCGCGCGCAGGGGCTTGACCACCCGTCCCATAGGGCGACGCCGGATCGATTCGTCCCCCGTCAGGACGGTGAAGAAGTCCTGTCCGGCCAGTAATCCCGCCAGCAAACGGATACCAGTTCCCGAGTTGCCGCAATCAATCGGCAAATTGGGCTCGCTCAACCCCCTTACCCCTTTGCCGTGCACGGTCAGGTGTTCCGGCGCCTCGTCGATCCGGATGCCCAACTCGCGAAACGCCTGCATGGTATTGAGGCAGTCCTCTCCCCGGCAGTAGTTCGAGATGGTGCTGACGCCCTCCCCCAACGACGCAAGAATGATGGCTCGGTGAGTGATGGATTTATCACCCGGAACGCTGATCACCCCTTTGAGTGAAGAGCCCGGCGTGATGGTTAAGGCGGTCTTCATCGTTTACGTTGCAACGGCAATGGGGTCATTGAGTTTTTCCCGCTCGCGCTTAGCGCGCTCGAGCGTCCGTTCGATGCCGGCGGCGTCGCCTGCCGCGATCAGGCGCTTGAGTTCGTCCAGCGCCCGCTGGTACGCGTCGATCAACGGCACCACATTGTCCCGATTCCACAAAAAAATATCACGCCACATTTCAGAAGAGCTGGCCGCAATTCTCGTCGTATCCCGTAAGCCGCCGCCGGAATGACGGGCCAAATCCAACGAGGAAATCCGATGATCGCGCAAATCAGCCAGCGCAATCATCAGGGCGAACGCAGCAGCATGGGGAAGGTGACTGACCGCCCCGAGAATTTGATCGTGCAGGTGAGGGTCCATCGTCAGCAGGATCGATCCGGTTTCCTCCCACAGCCGTTTGATTCGCTCCAAGGCCTGCGGATCGGTCTTCTTCGTGGGTGTCACGATGCACCGCGCCCCCTTGAACAGGTGGGCCGATCCCTCCGCCACCCCCGTTTTTTCCTTTCCGGCGATCGGATGCGCCCCAACGAAATGCACGCCCGGGGGCAGCACCGCCTCGGACCGCTCGACCAACGAACCTTTGACGCTCCCTACGTCGCTCACGATCGTTCCAGGCTCAAGACAATGGGCCCATTCCTTGAGATGACGCTCGTAGGTATCGACCGGCGTGGCCAAAATCACCAGATCCGATCCCCGCACGCCGTCTTTTGGATCAGACACGTACCGGTCGATCGCTCCCATTTCAACGGCGGTCTTGAGGTTTTCCTCGCGACGGCCTATGCCCACGACGTGATCGGCCAGGGCTTTGCCGCGCAGCACCATTCCCAGCGAGCCGCCGATCAATCCTACTCCAACGATTGCCGCTTGCTTGAAATGAACCGCCATGGAGGCTTCTACAGCTCCCTCCCCACGACCTTGGCAATGCTCTCCAGATCGCGCATCAGCGCTTTGAACTTCGAGGGCTTGATCGACTCTTCCCCATCGCACAACGCGCGCTCGGGATTGGAATGCACCTCGATGAGCAACCCATCGGCGCCCGCCGCGATCGCGGCCTTCGACATAGGAGCCACCAAATCCCACTTGCCCGTGGCGTGACTGGGATCCACGATCACCGGCAGATGCGACAATTCTTTCAGCGTGGGAATCGCGGCGATATCAAGTGTGTTACGATATTGCGTCTCGAACGTGCGGATGCCCCGTTCGCAGAGCATCACGTTTTGGTTGCCGCGGGACATGATGTACTCCGCGGACAAGAGAAATTCCTTAATGGTCGCCGACAGCCCGCGTTTTAGAAGCACCGGTTTGTCGTAGGCGCCGACCTCCTTCAGCAACTCGAAATTCTGCATATTTCGCGCACCGATCTGAATGATGTCTGCTTTCTCAAGAAACAGCTCGATGTCCCTCGTGTCCAAAATTTCGCTGACGACGGGAAGACCGGTTTGTTTTCTAGCCTCCACCAAATAATCGAGTCCTTCACGCCCCAAGCCCTGAAACGAATAGGGAGAGGTCCTGGGCTTATACGCGCCCCCTCGTAGGATCGAGGCACCGGCCGCCTTCACTTCATGGGCGATGCCCACCGTCAGCTCCAGCCGCTCGACGGCGCAGGGACCGGCCATGATCGCGATCTTCTTGCCGCCGATCTTGACGCCGTTGACGTCGATGATCGTCGATTCTTTTTTGAACTCGCGGCTCACGAGCTTCCAAGGGGCCAGAATGGGCAACACGCTTTCGACGCCGGGCAGAGCCGTGAGCGGTTGATTGTGCAAAATGCGATCATCGCCAATGACGCCGATGATCGTGCGTTCCTGGCCGGTAGAAATCTGCGATTTCAACCCCAGATCCCGCAGCCGATCGATAATGTGATCCACTTGGCTTTCGGAAGCGTCAGGCCTCAAGACGATAATCATGGCTCTCTTGTCCTTCCATCATGTCTCGTGCGTCAAGATCTTTTTCAGAGCCTGGAGGAAGGCGGCGTTCTCGTCGGCCAGACCAATGGTGACGCGGAGCATCGTTCCTTCGATGTGTCGCACGATGATCCCTTCGCGGAGCAGGGCTTCAAACACCCGCCGCCCGTCCCGGCCGACGTCGAAATACAGAAAATTAGTTTGGCTCGGAATCGGCGTTAAGCCGAGCGCCTTAAGCCCTTGACCAACCTGTTCCATGCCCTCGGCGTTGACGGATCGACTTCTCGCCACATGTTCCTCGTCGCCAAGCGCGGCCGCGGCCGCCCGCTGGGCAAGGCTGTTCGCGTTGAACGGAGGCCGTATCCGATTCAGAATGCCCGCGATTTCAGACGTCGTAATCCCGTACCCGATCCTTAACCCAGCCAGCCCGTAAATCTTGGAAAAGGTCCTCAGCACCACGACGTTTCGACCATCCCTGACATAGGCGATCGTATCGGGAAACCCTGGATCGCGAACATATTCGAAGTACGCCTCGTCGAACACGACGACCACGTCGTTCGGCACCGAGGCCATCAGCCGGCCGACTTCGTCGGCCGGCACCATAGTCCCCGTGGGATTGTTGGGATTGCAGACGAACAGCAGTCTGGTTCGCGACGTCACGGCCCTGGCCATGGCGTCAAGATCGTGGGTCCAGTTCGTCAGGGGCACGAGGACGGGATTGCCGTGCGCGGCCGTGACCTCCATCTTGTAAATCACGAAGGTATGGTCGGCCATCACCGCATCATCGCCGGGAGCCAGAAACGCCCGGGCCAATAATCCAAGAAGCTCGTCGGAGCCGTTGCCCAAGATAATCTGCTCGCTCGATACTTTCCATCGCTCGGCCAAGACTTGCCTGAGCCGATGTCCTCCGCCGTCGGGATAGCGATGCAGATTGTCGGTCGCCCCAGCCAGCGCCATCAGCGCTTTCGAAGAAGGCCCGATTGGGTTTTCGTTGGACGCCAGCTTGATCACTCGACCGAGCCCGAGTTCACGCTGCAGCTCCTCGATCGGTTTTCCCGGAACATAGGGGGTCAGGGATTGGATGTCGGGATGAATATGAAGCGCCATGAGATCAACGGTATATCGGATAAGAACCAAGAATTTTCATGAACAAGCAGCGCCCTTTGACTTCTTCGACCGCCCTGCTGACCCGATCCTCCGTAATGTGCCCTTCGACGTCGACAAAGAAAATGTACTCCCATGCTTTTCGCTGTGAAGGCCGCGATTCGATTTTCGTCATATTGATCCCATGAGAGGCGAACGGGCGCAGAAGCTCGTAGAGGGCCCCGACCTTGTCTTTGATCGACAGCATCAGCGAGGTCTTGTCCCGTCCGGTGCGCTCGGACGGTTTTTGAGACAACACCAGAAAGCGGGTCATGTTGTTGACGTTGTCTTCGATGCGGGCCCGGATCACGTTCAATCCGTACAATTGTCCGGCCAATTCCGATGCGATCGCGGCGGACGACGGCTCATCGATGCAGAGCTCGGCCGCCCGCGCCGTACTGGCCACCTCCACAGCCGGAACATGCGGCAGATGAGTCTCCAGCCAGTTGCGGCATTGGGCGATGGCGTGCGGATGAGAATAAATTTTTTTCACCTCTTCGAGGAGAGTGGATTTCGACAGTAAATGATGGGTGACTTCTTGGAGGATCTCGCCGTAGATCAACAAGTTCGAGTCAATGAACATGTCCAGCGTGTGATTGACCACGCCTTCTGTCGTATTCTCGATCGGCACGACACCAAAATGGGCCCGCCCCCGCTCGACCTCATTGAACACGTCTTTGATGCTGTGCACCGGAATGTACTGGGCCGATGAGCCGAACTTCTGCATGCAGGCCATATGGGTGAACGTCGCCCTGGGTCCGAGATAAGCCACCGTTTGAGGCCCTTCCAGAGACAACGACGCCGACATGATCTCCCGATAGACCGACCGAATCGCCTCGGTCGGGAACGGCCCCGTGTTTTGTTTAGTTAATCGTTCGATAATGGCCGTTTCCCGGCCCTGTGTATGGAGATTGGCGTTCGCATCCTTCTCCTTCTTGAGTCGCCCGATCTCGATCACATGTTTGGAACGCTCATTAAGAAGACGGATGATCTCGTCATCGATCCGATCGATTTCATTGCGGTAATCGAGCAAATCTTTGGGCATGACCACCAAGCCTTGGACTCTGGGTTGCAACGAGTCTCGAGCGGCCCCTTCACACACCTGACTTACAAAGTAAAGCAAGGGTGAAATCTTACAGGAACCTTCAAAACCATTGCAAGGACGGCTCTTTGCTCAGAGAGATACAATGGAAGCGGCTACGAACGGCAGAGGGCACATCGAGCCCCCGCTCGGAGAACCTCCATCGGGCATCTGGCTAAAGAAGCCGGTTTAACGGACGGTTGAAATGTTCGAAGGTCCTTCTGGTGGCCTGGCGGCCTCGACCGGTTCGATCAAGGAAACCGGCCTGAATCAAATAGGGCTCATACACGTCTTCGATGGTCCCTTTGTCTTCTTGGAGCGCCGCAGCCAGGGACTCGACCCCGACCGGTCCGCCGTTGAACTTGTCGATGATCGTCAAGAGAATCTTCCGGTCCATCTCGTCAAATCCGGCCTCGTCGATCCCGACCCACGCCAGCCCTTCGCGGGCCACCGATTTGGTAATATGGCCGTCTGCCTTGACCTGCGCGTAGTCCCTGATCCGTTTGACGAGCCGATTGGCAATGCGCGGCGTCCCGCGCGCACGGGCGGCGATTTCCGCCGCGCCGTCTCGATCAATCCCTATTCCCAAAACCCCGGCCGAACGGGTCACAATGGCCTCCAACTCGGCCGGGGAATAAAATTCGAGCCGGTACACAAGGCCGAACCGGTCCCGGAGGGGCGACGTCAACGCCCCCGCCCGCGTCGTCGCTCCCACGAGAGTAAAGCGCGGCAGATCGAGCTTGACCGTCCTCGTTCCCGGCCCCTGACCAATCACCAGATCAAGTTGATAATCCTCCATCGCCGGATACAGGGCTTCCTCTACGGAGGCCGGCAACCGGTGAATCTCGTCGATGAAGAGGACGTCGTGTTCTTGCAGGTTGGTGAGAATCGCCGCCAGATCTCCCGCGTGGGCCAACACCAAACCCGACGTCGACCGTAACGACGCACCCATTTCATTGGCGATGATGTGGGCGATCGTGGTCTTCCCCAATCCCGGCGGACCATAGAAAATCGCATGATCGAGGGGTTCCCCCCGCCGTCTGGCCGCCTCAATGCAGACGCGCAACGACTCCTTCATCTTCTCTTGCCCGACATACTCGTTCAGCGCCTGAGGACGGAGGGCCTGTTCGATCCCCCGCTCTTCGTCCATCGCTCGATCGGTCACGATCCGTTCGGTCATCACTCCCCTGCAGAGACTTATTTTTCTTCCGGCGCCCGTTGATATTTGGGAGGAGGCGGCAACACTCCTTGCCCCGGGGTGGGGGTATTGCCGCAATCCGGCGGGCAGAATTTCATTCCCTGGCTTGGGTCCGGAAAACTCTGTTCCATCTTCTGCAACTGGCATTGCGTCAGTCGTCCACCGTCTCCGCCGCCGCAACGGGCCGGGACTGAGGAACTTCCGATTTCCACGTATCCTTCCGGGCAAGATCCGCAGACCGCCAGGGGATTCGCTCCCAACGGCACACATTCAACCAGGGTCGAGCCATCCTCTTTGCACACCTCCGGCGCTTGTGTGACGCCGGTGACGGCATATCCGTGCGGACAAGTTCCGCAGGTCATCCGAATGGTGGGAGGAGATTCGGGGGCGTCTTGCGCGAACCCGCTCACCGACCCAGCCCCGATGATCAACGTTGTTCCCAGGCCGATGATACACGCGCGTCGAGCCAAGACCGTCGATGGTTGATCGACCACCCGTCACCCCCTCGCAAGTTCTTTGAGACCTTCACGAATGAGATTGGTCAACGGCAGAGGGTCAACCGAAGTCTTTGTGACCCGCCTCAACGCTTCCTTCACGTCGTGAGGGCGGTAGCCAAGATTCACCAACGCGGACAAGGCATCGTCAAAGAAACCGCCGCTCCCCGCCGCCTCCGCCACCGGCGTCTCACCGGAAGCCGATTCGACCTTGCCGACCTTGTCCTTAAGCTCCAGCGCAATACGGCCCGCGGACTTTTTCCCGATGCCGGGAATGGTCGCCAGTTTCTCGACGTCTTCGGTCCTGATCGCGCGGAGGAGGTCGGCAATCGGCATACTTGACAGGACGTTCAACGCCAGCTTGGGACCAATGCCCGTCACCGTCGTCAGCAAGAGAAACGAATCCTTTTCTCGCGGCGAGAGAAAGCCGAACAGTTGAATGGCATCCTCCCGCAAGTGGGTATGGATATTGAGTGCAACCGTTTCGTTGAGATTCGGAAGCGCGTAATAGGTGCTCAGGGGAATATGCACTTCATAGCCGACCCCTTGAACATCCAGCGTGAGATGGGTCGGCGCCTTGAAGATGAGCTTTCCCGTGAGAAGGGCGATCATCTCGTCTCGTCCCTTGGGGTGGCGACGAGTCCGTGTCCCGGGCACGCCTACCCAGCCGCGACGGCAACCTTTTCCATTACCTCGTCGGGGATGTCAAAATTGGCGTGGACCCTCTGAACGTCGTCATGCTCATCGAGGATTTCCATCAGCTTGAGCATTTGTTCAGCGGGTTTTTCATCGAGACGGACCGTACTTTGGGGAATATAGGTGATCTCCGCGAGGGCAGTTTCGATCTTCGCGTCGGCCAAGGCCTTCTTCACGGCCTCAAAATCATGGGGCGCCGTGATGATTTCGAACATCTTCTCTCCGACCTTGACGTCGTCCGCCCCGGCATCGAGGGCCACGGACAGCAACGCATCTTCGTCCACTTTCCCTTTCTCGACCGTCAGAAGCCCCTTCTTGTGAAACTGCCATGACACCGCTCCAGCCTCCGCCATGGTCCCATTATTTTTGGTCAAGAGACTGCGAACTTCCGCGACCGTGCGATTGCGATTATCGCTCGTAATTTCAAGGAGCAGCGCGGTGCCCCCGGGGCCGTATCCTTCCAGAGTGAATTCTTCGTATGACACGCCCGGCAGTTCCCCCGTCCCCCGCTGGATGGCTTTCTTGATCGTGTCGCTCGGCATATTGGCGTCTTTGGCCTTGGAGATGGCCAGACGAAGGCGCGGGTTACCGTCTGGGTCGCCCCCGGACCGAGCCGCGATAGTCAATTCTCGGATGAGTCGCGTGAAGATCTTTCCACGCTTGGCATCCTGCGCTGATTTGTGTCGCTTGATGGTTGCCCAATGACTATGGCCGCCCATGATTCATTCCTTTGATAGCTTTTCTCTCCACCGGCTCCCTTTCAGAACCGGCCGAAGACGCCGTGGTGTGATGACGGCGATCGACTTTTTGTACTCGTAGCACAGGCCTTGCAAAAGAGTCAATGCGCCCCCACCTATCTCCGTTCTCAACGCATCGATGCAGGAACGAGAACGAACCGCGGGGAGGGAGCCTGCACACACAGCACACCTTTCATGTTTAAAGCGACCGAACGGAATGACCATAAAAAATCAAAGGCCCATCCAGCCAGGCTGAATGGGCCACGATTAGGAGAATGCCTCAGCGACCGTGATTACATGAACTTCAGGAACTTCTCCTTGGCCTCATCCATGACCTGGGCCGTCACCGTCTGTAAGCCCCGCTCTCTGGCCACCCGCTCAATCTCCTTGCGGGCCATGGGACGAATGAAATCCGGAATGTTCTCCAACCGCTGCTCGGCCTCGCGCGACCAGACAAGGCTGTTCGGCGAGTCGTTTTTTGCATCGTCCATCACTTGAAGCGTGATGGTTTTGAACCCCTGTTTGCGGGCATAGGTTTCCACGCTGCTCTGCACCATCGGTTTGACGAAGGCGGGCAGGCGATCCAGTTTCTCCCTGGCGTCCGGAGTCCAGGTGAATTCCGACGACCCGCCGTTGGCCGACTTGCCCGAACTCGTCAAACCCATCTCCGCGACCATGGCCGAAAACGGACAGCCG
>JANDJJ010000027.1 GCA_024330945.1 Nitrospira sp.
GGGCCGAGACGTGCAAGATGTCCACGAGGGAGACCGGGTCGGCATCGCCTGGCTGCAAAGCACTTGCGAGCGATGCGAATTTTGCACGAGCGGCCGGGAAAATCTGTGCGAGGCGGCGAGGTTCACCGGGTATCAAGTCGATGGAGGCTATGCCGAATACGCCGTGGCCCCGGCGCGTTTCGCGTATCCCATTCCACCGGTCTTTTCCGATGACGAGGCCGCCCCCCTGCTCTGCGCCGGGATCATCGGCTACCGAGCGCTCCGTCTGAGCGGGATCAAGCCGGGCCAACGGCTGGGGCTCTATGGGTTCGGCGCCGCCGCCCATATTGCGATCCAGATCGCGCGCCACTGGGGCTGCCAGGTTTACGTCAGCTCGCTCAAAGCCGAGCATCGAGAACTGGCCACGCAACTGGGAGCCGTCTGGGTCGGCGGGGCGTCCGACATGCCACCGGACCATTTGCACGGATCGATCATTTTCGCACCGGCCGGCGAATTGGTTCCGCCGGCTTTGCGCGCACTCGAACGAGGCGGCACCCTGGCCCTGGCCGGCATCCACATGTCCCCGATTCCTCCGCTCGACTACGACTCCGAAGTGTTCGGCGAGCGAGTCATCCGCAGCGTCACAGCCAACACCAGACAAGACGGGATAGACTTCCTTCGCGAGGCAGCCGCCATCCCCATTAAGCCCCACACGGTGCGGTTTCGCCTGGAAGACGCCAATCTCGCCTTGCAAGCCCTCAAGGCCGGTTCGTTTCAAGGCGCGGCGGTGCTGGAAATCCGGAGTCTGTCGTGAGAACCGCCCGCCTGGTGGGGCGGCCTTCTATCGAGCAGGTTTCCATTTGACGAGCCCATCGGCTCCTCCTACTATACAGAGCAGACTATACGGGCCGGAACCGGAGAGAAACAGGAAACTCCATGACCCAACCGCTCCATCGAGGCTTACGCCATCTCGCGCTCCGCGTGACGAACCTCCCGCTGTCACGCCGGTTCTATGAACAACTGCTGGGGATGAAAGTGGTATGGGAGCCGGACCCGGACAACGTCTATTTCAGCTCCGGCACCGACAACCTAGCCCTGCATCAAATCCCTCATGATGAACTGCCGGCGTTTCAGCCACCGGCAGCCCAGTTCCTCGATCACCTCGGCGTCATTCTGGAGAGTCCCGAAACGGTGGACCAGATGTATCGGGAACTGGCCTCCATGATCCCATCCCTCGGCGGACATATCGTCAAAGAGCCCAAACGACACCGCGACGGGAGTTATTCATTCTACTTCGCCGACCCCGACGGCAACGTCATTCAGGCGCTGTACGAGCCGACGATCAGCGGACTCCGGTGGACGGGCAAATAGACGTGATCGAAGAAACGAGCCGCCACTTCTGTTCTGCCCCGCACGGTGCACGGCCATGACCATCCCGACTCGTTCGCCCCGCAGCCACTTCGTGAGCTTGGTCCCCTGGTGCTGGGTCCAGTTGGAAAGCGAAGCACCACTCGGCCCGTTTCCATTTCTCGGCGGCATCGCGCCGGAGGTTGCGGCTGCGCTCCAAGAAGCCCACAGCCTGCTGGCCAGCTCCATCGACACGGCCATCAGCGACGTCTTCTCGAAGCGGGCACCGCTCGACGATCCAGATCGCCGCCCCAGACTGGAAGACGCCTATGCGGAGCTCGTCAATTCCCGGCCCTCCCTGCGGCGGTACATTACCTGCGGCCGGGATCAAGACGGGCGGTTTCGCTGGGAATTCCCGACCGATCCCGCACAATCGTCAACGATCACCAACGGCGGCCTGCGTATTTTCCATGCCGTCAAACGGCAGACGATTCCGATGGGATTCAACCGGCGACCGTTCGGACCGGCCGTTGGCCATCTTCTGGGCCTGCTGGACGGCACCCGTCCACTCGCCGAGGTCGAGACGGCTCTGACCGCCGCGCCCCGCGAAACAGGCGCCTTTCTCGCTCGCCTGCTGGACATGCTCGATCAACATGACTGTGTGGTCACTTCACCTGAGACCTCGATTCGCCAACGATGGTTTGAGGTCGTCCAGGATCAAGACACCGTGCATTTAGGCCATGCGGCGCTGCTCTACCGGCAGCGGAACGACATCTTTCTCTTCGACCCCTGGCTGCTGCCATGGTTCGCCGAATCACCGGAGCCTTCACTCTGGCCCTCCCTGCTCCCCAAACCTTCGGCCGTCTTTCTCACCCACGACCACGACGACCACGTCGATCCACGCACCCTGCTCCATCTGCCGAAAGAGATCCCGATCATCGTCCCCAGCCGGCGCAACCGGAAAACCTTGTTTTACGACTATCCCTCTCTCTTGCGCGAATTGGGATTCAGTCGGGTCATTGAACTGGCGCACGGCGACACCTGGCCCTTCGAAGGCGGCGCCGTCGTGTCTGTCCCGTTCTATGGCGAAGATCCCTGTGATCTTGAGATGGCGAGAAATTGCTATTTAATCAGTGACCGGGGCTACAACGTCCTGGTCCACGCCGACAGCGGCCCCGCCAACAACGGGCGTTCGGCCCTCACCGACGGCGTGATCGAGCGACTGGTCGCCCGGTACGGTCCGATCGGCGTGGTGTTGGCTTCTCAACAACAGCTTCTTGAATTACGGAGCCATGCCGCCCATGCGCCTTTGTCCCACCCGGGCAAGTGGCTGGACGTCGGCGAAAACGGCTATCTCACGAACGCCTACTTGAGCGAGCTGTGCCGGGCCGCCAAAGCCAAACTGTTCGTGTCCTACGCCACCGGCGGAGCGGACTGGTATCCGGATCACCTCTCGTTCATGTTCAGCCGACGCAACCCGGCGCGCACGGCCTTGCTCACGGCCCATTGGGAACGGCCGGAAACCCTCAAAGAACTTCTCTCCCCTCACCATTGCGGCTATCATTACGCACGGGCGTTGGATGTCTTTCGACCGGGCGAAGAAGGGGCGATCAAGACGGTTTCAGCGGCTGCGGTATTGGCCCCTGTGAACCTGTACCGGCTGGATCACGGCGATCCGCCCTTCACGCTAGCAAGACAGTGACCATCAACAGCGGGAAACGACATGAGCGCAACGAACTCTCCGATTTTGGTGACGGGGGCGGCGGGATTCATCGGCTTTCACACAGCCAAGCGGTTATTGGACCGCGGCGACGCCGTCATCGGGCTCGACAACCTCAACGACTACTACGACGTGCGGCTCAAGGAAGCGCGGCTTGCCCAACTGACGCCCTATCGGGATTTTCGGTTCATCAAGCTGGATCTGGCGAACCGCCAGGGCATGCGGGATCTCTTCGCCGAGGAGCCGATCCGTCGAGTGATCCATCTCGCCGCCCAGGCCGGCGTCCGCTACTCCCTGATCAATCCCCACGCCTACACGGAAAGCAACCTGGAAGGGTTCATGAACATCCTGGAAGGATGCCGGCGGGTCAACGCCGACCATCTTGTCTACGCCTCCTCCAGTTCCGTGTACGGCGGCAACACGCACATGCCATTCTCCGTCCATGACAACGTCGATCACCCTGTCTCGCTCTACGCGGCGACCAAAAAGGCCAACGAGCTGATGGCCCATTGCTACGCCCATCTCTATCGAATCCCTTGCACCGGCCTGCGGTTTTTTACCGTGTACGGCCCTTGGGGGCGGCCAGACATGGCGCTGTTCATCTTTACCAAGGCGATTTTGGAAGGCCGGCCGATCGAGGTGTTCAACCACGGCCAGATGAAACGCGATTTCACCTACATTGACGACATCGTGGAAGGGGTGATCCGCGTGCTCGACCGACCGGCGGAGCCGGACCCTTCATGGTCAGGTGATCACCCGGACCCCGGCACCAGTTCAGCGCCCTCCCGTGTGTACAACATCGGCAATCACCGGCCGGTCGAACTGTTGCGCTTCATCGAAATCCTGGAGCAGGCCATCGGCAAGAAAGCGGACAAGACATTGCTGCCCCTTCAGCCCGGCGACGTCCCAGCCACCTATGCCGACATCGACGATCTCGCGCGCGACGTCGGCTTTGCCCCCTCCACTCCGATCGAGGAAGGCATTCCCCGATTTGTGAAGTGGTATCGGGAATTCTACCGGCTCTGACCTCGTCGGTCTTCCCAACTCTCTTCATGGGCACCCCACCGGCACAAAGCCTGTCCCGAACAGGCGCGAGAGCGTGACCCAACGAGCATTATCGTAAAACGACCGGCTGGGTTCACGCTGGTTTCCGGCCGAAAGATCACCGCCGTACGATGGGTCCGAGCCGAAGAAGACCCCGCCTCTGGTCTTCTGCGCCAAGTGCAGCCATTCGGAATAGAGGGAACAGACCTCGTTCTTCGCCGATTCCGATGGAGCCACGCTCGCATACCATTGCCGCGCCCAATCTGGAACAGCCTGCTCTCCCCTGCCGGAAAAACGATCCTGATGCAACGGCCTGTCGTCCTGAGCCTCACCCATGGCTGACGAGTGGGGCGCCGTCGACAGGTGCTCCAAAGACGGAACAACCGACAGAGGCTTAAGCAGCACCTCGCGGCAACCGGGCCGTTCTTTATTGGTATAGATGGATGTCCCGTCCTCCATCGAACACTCCCACATGTCCGCCGGTTCGGGCGCGGCGGGCGATGGCTCGGCCGACACCGGAAGCGCGAATACCGTCACCATGGCCGACATGGACAACAGAGTTTGAGCAAATCTCATAAGACACCTCCGAAAAAAATGTGCAACGGGCGAGATCGACGCCCTCGCCTCCTATTGCCGGGTTGCTTATGACCTTACGAAATGGAGGCATGAGAATCTATGCTGCTTTCGAGGGGGAATCCCCCCTTTTCTCCGAAGTCGATCGGTACGAATTTGAACGGCCTTGCCCATGAAGCGATTGCTCGCCTTCTTTCATGGATCGGCGAACGTCAGGGCATTCCCCGGCTGCGACGAGACCCGCCGCAAGGCCCGGCCATCAGCGTTGCCTGTTCATTTCACGGCGGTGGACTATCCTCCGCCCGGCTTTCATGATAGAAAGCGGGGGCGGTCCCTCGCGCGCTGAAGAGGGTGGCCGCAACGACCTACGATCGAGCGCGTCTCTCCATCTCCATGACCGACCATAGCGTACTCGACAACCTGCTGATCATTTTTACCGTCTCCGTCGCGGTGGTGTTTCTCTTCCATCAATTTCGCTTGCCGTCTATCGCCGGGTTTCTGGTCGCCGGCGCCGTCATCGGCCCGCACGGCCTCAACCTGATTTCCGATATCGAGACCGTGCGAACCTTGGCTGAGATCGGCGTAGTGCTTCTACTGTTCACCATCGGCATCGAATTCTCGCTGATCCAAATGGCCTCGCTTCGGAAATTGCTCTTGGTCGCCGCGCCGATCCAAGTCGGCGGGGTCATCGCCTTGGTCTGGCTGGGGGGAGTTCTCGCAGGATTACCTAGCTCGCAAGCGATCTTTTGGGGATTTCTGCTGTCGCTCAGCAGCACGGCTATCGTCCTGAACGCCCTCTCGGCAAGCGGCGAGAGCGATTCCGTCCATGGCCGGGCGACGATCGGCATTCTGGTGTTTCAGGACTTGGCCGTCGTGCCCATGATTCTGCTGGCGCCGATTCTGGCCAGCCCAAGCGGTGACGCGCTCACCTCCATTTTTTTGACGTTGAGCAAATCTCTGGTCGTCGTCGCCCTCATCGTCACGGCCGCCTGGTACGTGGTCCCGAAGATACTGGAGCACATCGTCCGCAGCCGCAGCCGCGAGTTGTTTCTCTTGACGATCATCGTGATGTGCCTCGGGATCGCCTGGCTCACGTCGCTGAGCGGGCTGTCGCTGGCGCTGGGAGCGTTCATCGCGGGGCTGGTGATTTCCGAATCGGAGTACAGTCATCAGGCCACGGCGGAAGTGCTTCCGTTTCGTGATAGTTTCAACAGTCTGTTTTTCGTGTCCATCGGTATCCTGATGGATTGGCGCATCCTGCTCCACTATCCCGGCATCGTCACGGGTTTGTTGCTCGCGGTGCTGCTGGTGAAGTTCGTGTCCGGCGCCGGCGCGGTGCTGGCCGCCTCCATGCCCCCCCGAGCGGCCATCATGACCGGCATCGCGTTGGCCCAAGTGGGAGAATTCAGTTTCATCCTGGCGCAAGTCGGTCAAGAACACGGCCTGCTGTCCGGCACGCCTTATCAGATTTTTCTGGCGGTGTCCGTCTGCTCCATGATCATTACGCCGTTTTTGATGCAGGCCGCTCCCCATCTGGCCCGGCACGTCGAGGCTGTCCAGCGGCTCCACCGGTGGTTGCCCGGCCATACGACCGCCCATGTGCAGGAGACGGAAGGCCGGCATTTGCGCATTCGAGATCACGTCATCATCGTGGGCTACGGATTAAACGGCAGAAATCTGGCCCGCGTGCTGAGCGAAACCGAGATCCCCTACATCGTTCTGGATTTGGACGGCGACATTGTACGCCGGGAAGCCAAACTCGGCGTGCCGCTGTATTACGGAGACGCGACGAATCCCAACATTCTCCGGCATGTCAAGATCGAGGCCGCGCGGGTGCTCGTCGTCGCCATTCCCGATCCGTTCACGGCCCGCCGAACCGTCCAGATCGCTCGAACCCTTAATCCCAAAATTCACATCGTCGTTCGGACGCGCTACCTGCGCGAACTGGAGGAACTGCACCAGATCGGGGCAGACGACGTCGTGCCCGAAGAGTTTGAAACATCGATCGAGATCTTCACGCTGGTCCTCCGGACATACAACATGCCGCCGGACTTCGTGATGCAGAAAGCCGAACAGGTCCGCCGGGAAGGGTACGCCCTCCTGCGTCGGAGCGAGCTGCCTGAACTGGCCCACCACCTCCGCGGAGGCACATTCAGCGACGTGGACGTGGAAACCTGCCGGATCGAGGAGGATTCTCCGGCCTCCGGCAAAACCATCGATCAACTGGCCTTGTGGCAACGCACCGGCGTCTCCATCGTCGCCCTGACAAGAAACGGCGTCACGGAATCCAACCCGTCCGTCAAAACCAAGCTGCTCACCGGCGACATCGTGGTGTTGCTGGGCACGCGTGAACAGATCCGCCGCGCGATGGCGCTCCTCTTGTTCCAAGACGGAACCGGTTGACGGACCAGCGGGAGCGGAACGGACCGATCAGCTTCTCCATCGAAGCGTCACTCGTCCCTTGAGCGGATGTTCCATCGGCTGTCCGGTCTGAATCGACGTGAGATACGCCGCCTTGAGCTTGTAGTACCACTTGGCCGGCATGTCGGCGTCGCCGACGAACATCGACGGCGGCTTATGGCGGAGCCCCGTGGCCAGACGCTTCATGGCGCGCTCATCCTGACCGAGAAATTGTTTGGCGAGCGTGCGAAAAAACCAATTGCTCAACGGAATCCAATGTAAGCCGCGCCAATAGGCCGAGAAATCGATGCGACATTCCATCTCGGACACGGGCGTGGCCATCAAGCGATTGGCCAACCACGCCCGTCCGCATTGCATCAGCTCGACCCGTTGATTCGGCAACACGAAATCGATGGTCGTGGTCAACGGCCCTCCGTAGATCCGCTCCAACCAATGAAACGGCCCGCTGTTTTTGGCCGGCCGGTGAGAGGTCATCCGAAATCCGTTCGGAATCGGCTCGTAGATCTTCGTCTTTTCCTGCATGCGTTCGTGGCTGCGCCACCACGAATGGACATACGGCCCGTGCACCGGATCAATGAGCCCGATCACGCCGTCGTCCGGCGTGCAGGTATAGGTGAGCGAAATGTGGAACGATTGTTTCGGCTCCGAGGGGAGCGGCATGCGAGGCACAGGCGGCAACGGGATCGCGGTTCCCCGTTCATCAGGGAGATAAATCCAGATCATGCCGTCGGCTTCTTCAACGGGATAGGAGGCGATACCCACCTTCTCAGTCTGCAACGGCGCCCCGTCCGGCAAGGCGGGAATGCGACAACAGCGGCCTCTCATATCGAACTGCCAACCGTGGTACGGACATTCCACCCGCTCGCCGTCGAATCGCCCGAAGGAAAGCGGCATGCCCCGATGGGGGCAAAGATCCCGCATGGCGGCCGGCCGCCCTTCCCGATCTCGGCAAAGCACGATCGGAAGACCGGCCATCTGGAGCCCTTTCATCGCCCCACGCGATAGAGCCTCGCTCGGCACGGCCGGGTACCAAAAGCCGAGGAGAGGCGCGCTTCGGGAATCAACGATTTCAGGTGCGAGGTACGTACTCATTCACAAGAAACAGCAGCAACTCTCGAGGAGGTGAAGGGGCCGGCATCCGATCGTGAGTGACTATAACGATCGGTGCAGGTTAGGTCAAGCCGCACCACCATCCGGACGGCGTTGAAGCCTTCCTTGACACCCTCACAGACCCCATACTATTCTTTTTTGCCGTCTAAAAATTCCGAATAGGTAACGAGGTGCGCCCATGAATGCCACGCACATAGAGCCGGCGACGATGTTGGCTCAGCTTGAAGCGACCAAGCCCGAGCGAGTGACGATCGTCTTGTTAAGCGGTGACCTTGACCGGGCCATGGCGGCCTTCATTATCGCCACGGGGGCGGCCGCGATGGGCATGCAGGTCACCATCTTCTTCACGTTTTGGGGACTCAACGCCATTCGCCGAAAGGGTGCCGCCAGCGCGGCCAAGGATTGGCTGCGCCGGATGTTCGGCGCGCTCAACAAAGGAGGCGCTGAAACGTTGCCGTTGTCGCGCTTTCATTTCGGCGGCTTGGGAACCAAGATGATGCAAAAGGTCATGAAACAAAACCGGATGCCGGGCGTCCCGGAGCTGATGCGCACCGCCTTGGACTTGGGCGTCCGTTTCATCGCCTGCACGACCACTATGGGCCTGATGGGAATCACCAAGGACACGCTGATCGAGGGAGTCGATCAATTTGCCGGCGTCACCACCTATCTCGCGGAGGCCAAACAGAGCAGCGTGAACCTCTTTATCTAAAATCTAAAACATTAACCTGATTCATTCCGGCTGGTTACGGCGAACGACAAGGCCGGGACGTTCGTCGCGGTCTGTAGGGTCCCGCTGTAACCACAAACCAGCATGGAGTCATCATCAATGCAAGCGGATGTGCAACTGGACACCTTGGGATATTTCTGCCCGATGCCGATCATTCTCACGTCGAAAAAGATCAAGGAACTGGCCGTGGGCCAGGTCCTTGAAGTCTTATCCGACGACGAAGGCATCAAGAAAGACATGCCGGCCTGGTGTGAAACCACCGGCCATGAACTGGTCGGCATGGAAGAAGAAGAGGGCTCTTCGAGCCGCATCTACAAGGCGTACGTCAAGAAAACGAAGTAACGAAGTACGGGCGCCACAACAGTCCGCCCAAGACCACCCGATGCAGCTCCTCCTCGCGGAGGAACAAGAATCCTTCCCCGCACCGGGTTTGTCTTCTTAATTATTTGTCTTCTTAGTCGGAGGCACGATGCCACCGCTCATTGAATGTGTCCCGAACTTCAGTGAAGGCCGTGATCGACCTGTTGTGGAAGCCCTCGCCGCTGCGATCACCTCCGTGCCGGCCGTGCGGCTTCTGCACCAGACCATGGACCCCGATCACCATCGATCGGTCTTGACCTTCGCCGGACCTCCCGATGCCGTCGGCGAGGCCGCCTGGCGCGTCATCGCCAAGGCGACGGAACTGATCGACCTTCGGCAACACGAGGGCGTTCACCCTCGCATCGGAGCGACGGACGTGGTGCCGTTCGTCCCGCTTCAGGACACCGGCATGGACGAGTGCATTCGATTGGCCCGCATGATCGGTCAAGCGGTAGGAACGCGCCTAGGGATTCCCGTCTTTCTCTATGAAGAGGCGGCCTCAATCGAAGCTCGGCGCAGGCTGGAAGCGATTCGCAAAGGAGGGCTGAAGGGATTGGCGTCGAGGATGGAACAGGACTCGGCCTGGTCGCCCGATTTCGGCCCGCCCCGCCTGCATGAAACGGCCGGGGCCATCGTGATCGGCGCGCGACGGCCGCTGATCGCCTTTAATGTCAACCTCGCAACCACCGACCTATCCGTCGCAAAGGACATCGCGCGGTCCGTCCGAGAATCAAACGGCGGCTTCCCCTGCCTCAAAGCGATCGGCGTCCCGCTGACCAGCCGAGGCTGGGTGCAAGTGGCCATGAACGTGACCGACCATCACGTCACGCCGCTCGACCGAGCATTTCAAGCCGTAGCGGCCGAAGCGACTCAACGCGGTGTCAGCATCGCGAGCAGTGAGATCATCGGCCTGATCCCCCGAGCAGCGGTGACCCAAGCAATGGCCGGTGCCTTGCGGCTCGAAGAATTTGATGAGTCCCACGTCCTGGAAACCGCCCTTTCCACAGCAGAAGCGCAGCAACAAGACCAGACCGTGCTCGGTTTCCTTGATGCGATTGCCGCGCCCCGGCCGACACCGGGCGGAGGAAGCGTCGCGGCCTATGTCGGGGCATTGGCGGCCTCATTGGGCATGATGGGAGCGCGTCTCGGCGGGCATCGGGACAAGGAACAAGATCTGACACACTTGCAACAGCGGCTTTACCGGCTTGTCCAATCGGATGCCGACGCCTACGGCAAGCTGATGGAGGCCTGCAACATTCCCAAACACGATCCGAACCGGCAACAAGCCATTGCCGACGCGCTCCATCAAGCGACCGAAATCCCGCTCGAAATCGCCGAACTGTCCTGCCAAGTCTGCCGGTCGCTTCACGAGATCGGCCGATCGGCCAAACCGCTCGTTCGCTCGGACCTGACCGTCGGCATCCAGATGGCCGTCGCAGCGGCAGCCTCAGCCATTGTGACTGCAAGAGAAAACATAAATCGTCAACGAAATCAAAGCATTAGAGAGTCTGAAGCCGGTCGGATCGCAAGGGCCGAACAAAACCTTGAGGAACTCAAGGTGCTGTGTTACACTCCGCCCCCTAGTTGAGAAGCGGCTCAAGCGGTACGATCGCGCACGAGAGGGACAAGAAAAACAGATGGAAATTAAAGTCTTCAATAACAATGTCGAAAAGGCGCTCAAAGTCGCCAAAAAGAAATTGGCGGGAGAAGGGCTGTTTCGCGAACTGAAGCGTCGCCGCTTTTACGAGAAACCCAGCGTTCGGCGGAAAGCCAAGCAACGTGAAGCCCAACGGCGCCGCCAAAAATGGCTGGCGAAACGGAAGCCGGACTAAGACGACCGCTCTCTGCTCGCCTTTTTTTGATCGTCCCGCCGTCATCGTTTTCGCTTCACGTCTCGATACCCCATACCCCATGCGCCAGGACGAGATCCACGCGGCGATTCGGATCGTACGGCGTGAGGTTCGCCGGTGGCGGGAGCCGGTCGTCGGCGTCGTCGCTCGGGAATCGAATCGCGATCCCTTTCTCATCCTCATCTCTTGCCTTTTGAGCCTGCGAACCAAGGACAAGACGACTCAAGAGGCCGGCGATCGACTTTTCGCCTTGGCCCGCACGCCGGCGGCCATGCTCAAACTGCCTCTCAAAACCATCGAACGAGCCATCTATCCGGTCGGCTTCTACCGCACCAAGGCCACATCGATTCACCGGATCTGCAGCTTGCTCCTTACCAAGTATGAAGGGCGGGTGCCTGACTCCATCGACGGCCTCCTCACGTTGCCGGGAGTCGGACGAAAGACGGCCAACCTGGTGGTGACGGTGGGCTACGGCAAACCCGGCATTTGCGTCGACATCCACGTCCATCGCATCAGCAACCGCTGGGGCTACATCAAAACCAAGACGCCGGAAGAAAGCGAACAGGCGCTCCGGCGCATCCTCCCGCGGCGTTATTGGATCACCTACAACGACCTGCTCGTCCCCTACGGTCAGAACCTCTGTCTGCCGGTCTCTCCTCTGTGCAGCCAGTGCAAGCTCACCCCCTATTGCGACCGCAGAGGCGTGACCAAACATCGCTAGGCCTCATGGATGGTCACACGACGGAACGAATAAGACATCACGGCAGAGAGTTCCAACTAGGAACGACAGCAATCAAATGAACAGTTTGGTTTCCGCTTCTTCGGTTAACTTGAGGATGGCGGGCAGGCCGAGAATTTCATCGACCTGTTGTTCGACCGCCTGACTGTCCACGCCCATGTATTCCAAGCCGGCGCTGCAGGCGATCAATCGAAATTTGCCGACGCGCTTGGCGTCTTGAAACATCTCGGAAATGGTGGGGACTTTTTTCTCTTTCAGCAGCCTGGCCACTTCGTCGGCGGACGCCCCGTATTCCGGAGGAAAGTCCAGTTGATCCATCTTGCCATCGGCCAGTTTTTTGATTGTCCAAAACAGCAAGACGACGATCACATCCTTGCCCATGGCGGCGGCCGTCAGGCCGAGGGTGGCCGTCTGATGCAGCTTGTCGTACGTGGCGTTGTGGGCGAAGATGACGAATCGGGGAGACTGTGTCATGGCTTACTGCCGGTTGAGTCGCACTTTGACGCTGTTGATGTAATCTTCGACGGCGGCCTCCACTTCGCCCTCGGTCATCGGGCGATCATGGGTTTCGGTTTCATCCACCAGGTAGTGATCGCCGTCTTTTTCCTGCCGTACAACCACGGAGTGCTCCGGCGTCACGTCGACCAGCAGAAACCACTCTTTCGTTCCCTGCGTAATGACCACCTGCTTGCCAATCCCCTTCTTGGTGATCTCGATATGCAGATTGTCGCCCGACGCCGGTTCCCCTTGCGCTCGGCCGACGGCCGGCACCAGCGCAAGGCACAGGAAGATGATCCCGCCGAGCGCCGAGCCACGCAGAAGACTTCGCATGGTCAAACTCCATGTCGGGCATTATAGTCTCCGATCCAAGACGGCGTAAACAGCGGATTGTCTACCCCTCGCCTTGAGGGGCCTCGGAGGTCATGCTAGGATGCCTGCGCAATGGACCGTTTGCTGGCGATCGTTGAACAGTATGTATCGACCGAAACATTGGTGCTGCTGACGATCTTCTCCATCGTATTTTTTATCGGGTCGCTCATCGCGATCCCCTTCATCCTCGTCCGCCTGCCGGCCGATTATTTTGATGTCCGCGTCCCGCGTTCCTGGATGAAAGATCATCATCCGGTCCTTCGGATACTCGGCCATGCGGTCAAGAACACGATCGGCGCAATCTTTTGCTTCGTAGGCTTCCTGATGCTCTTTCTGCCTGGGCAAGGCATTCTGACCATGTTGATCGGCATTTCCATGCTGGATTTCCCCGGCAAACGCAAACTCGAGGCCCTGTTGATCGGACGGCCGACCGTCCTCAACACCATCAATGCCATGCGCGAAAAATTCGGTAAGCCGCCGTTGGTCGTCGCGCCGGACCCATGATCTCGTCGTGATCTCATGACGCCGCCCACCGACACACGTCCCACGCTGTATCTGATCGACGGCAGCGCCTACATCTACCGCGCGTTCTTCGCGCTGCCGCCCTTGAACAACTCCAAGGGCCTCCAAACCAACGCGATCTACGGTTTCACGACGATGCTGCTCAAGATCCTTCGCGAGCGGCAGCCCGACGACGTCGCCGTGGCGTTCGATGAAAAGGGACCGACGCTCCGGCACGAAGAATTCAAGGAGTACAAGGCCCAACGCCCCCCGATGCCCGATGCCATGCAGGCGCAGATTCCATACATCCACCGTGTGGTCGAGGCCCTCGCCATCCCGGTCCTGCGGCAACCGGGCTACGAGGCCGACGACGTGATCGGCACGCTCGCGCGGAAGGCCGAACAAGCCGGCTATGACGTCGTCATCGTCACCGGCGACAAGGACATGTTCCAGCTCCTTTCCCCGCACGTCCGCATCTACGATCCCGTGAAGGACAAATGGTTCGGCGAGGCGGAGTGCATCGAGCGATTCGGCGTCGAACCGGCGCGCGTGGTCGAGATCATGGGGCTGATGGGCGATGCCACGGACAACATCCCTGGCGTGAAGGGTATCGGCGAAAAAACCGCCATGAAGCTGATCGCGCGATTCGGCACCATCGACGGGCTGTTGAGCCGCATCGACGAAGTCACACCGGCACGGACAAAAACCCTACTCATCGAGCAGGCCGAGCAAGCGCGGCTCAGTCGAAGCCTCGCCACGATCAAGACCGACTGCCCCATCGACTTCGACCAGGCCGCACTCCGGGTGAAACCGCCTCATACGGACCGACTGAACGAGCTGCTTCGTGAATTGGAATTCACCTCGCTGCTCAAGTCGATCCAGGCATCGGACGAGTCATCCGGGGCGAAGCGCGCCACCACCACGCTGATTGAAAGCGAACGGGCGGCGCGGACCTTCGTGGAATCCTTGCCCGTCGGAGCACCACTGGCCGTCCACTGTCTGCCGGCGGGCGGATCGCCCTGGCACGCCGACGTGCAAGGAATTGCGCTCTCCACCGGCGACCACACGGCGTACATCCCTCTCGACGTTCACGAATACATGAGACCCATCATGGCGCTCCTTCATGAGCCGACCAGGATCAAGGCGGCCCACGATCTGAAGGCCGCCCTGCTCGCCTTCCACCGCATCGGCATCACGCTGTCCCCCCCCTATTTCGACACCATGGTGGCCGATTACCTGTTGCATCCCAATCGCCGCGACCACCAACTCGACACCTTGGCAATGGAACTGTTGAACCACCGACTGGGCGGAGTCGAGAAGAAACAGGCCGAGCCCGCGTCGCTCTTCGAGCACGCCGCCGGATCGAGCGAACAGGCGGCGGAGAGTGCGTCGGTCATCGCCAAGATCACGCCGATCCTGCTGGATCAATTGAAAGAACAAGGCAGTCTGACGCTCTTCGAGAACGTCGAAATGCCCCTGGTGCCGGTGTTGGTTGAGATCGAGCGGAACGGTTTCTTGGTCGATGTCGAAGCCTTGCGGTCGCTGAGCCAGGAGCTGGAACGGGAACTCGACCGCATGATGCACACGATCGCCGGTCTCGCGGGCGGCGAGTTCAACATCAATTCGCCCAAACAGTTGGCGGCGGTTCTCTTCGACAAGCTGGGACTCAAGCCGATCCGCAAAACGAAAACCGGCTATTCCACCGACGAAGACACGCTCACGCAGCTTGCCACCCAGCATGAACTGCCCGCACAGATCCTGAACTACCGCAGCCTGAGCAAACTCAAGTCCACCTATGTGGATGCCCTGCCCGAATTGATCCATCCGGAAACGAAACGGTTGCATACCTCGCTCAACCAAACCGTCGCGGCCACGGGACGACTGTCCTCCACCGAGCCAAACCTCCAAAACATCCCCGTCAAGGGCGAGTACGGCCTGCGCATCCGGGAAGCCTTCATCGCGCCAAAGAATCACCACCTCCTCTGCGCCGACTACAGCCAAATCGAACCGCGCATCCTGGCCCACTTGTCGCAAGATCCCCGTTTGCTCGCCGTCTTCGCCACAGGGGAAGACATCCATATGGCGACGGCCATGGAGATCTTCGACCGGCCGGCCGAGCAGATCACCCGCGAGATGCGGCGCGCGGCGAAAACCGTCGTCTTCGGCATCGTCTACGGCATCAGCCCGTTCGGCTTGTCGCAGAACATCGGCGTCTCCCAGGCCGAGGCCAAACGGTACATCGATACCTTCTTTGAAAAGTTTCCCGCCGTCCGCGCATTGATGGACCGCAACATCGCCGAAGCGAGGGACAAGGGCTACACCACGACTATCCTGGGACGTCGACGGCCGATTCCGGAACTCCAGAGCACCGATCCCGTCCAACGTGGCTTCGGCGAGCGGATGGCGGTCAACAGTCCCATCCAAGGGTCGGCGGCGGACCTGATCAAAGTAGCGATGATCAACGTCCATCGAACCCTTCATCGAGAGCTTCCGCATGTGAAGATGATCCTCCAAGTCCACGACGAGTTGATCTTCGAGGCGCCCGACCATGATCTGAACGAAGCCAAGCGGCTGGTGAAACACGAAATGGAAGCGGTGGGACAACAACTCGGCCTCTCGGTTCCGTTGAAGGTCGATCTCGGCGTCGGCAAAAACTGGCGGACGGCGCATCCGTAGCCGCCGAAAGGGGGACTTGCCATCAGGCAATCGAGCACTGCTACACGAAACGCACAGAGCCGGTGCGCAAGTCTTTCGGCCGGCGCAGCATCAGTTTGATTGTCCTGTCGAAGCAAGCGTCAGATCCTCCCCGACGGTACCCCTCTCCAGAGACTTGACGCAGAAAATGGGGTTGGGTTATGACCGTTCTATCCTATTTCGCCTATTTCGGTTGAACGCTTCGCATTTCTAAAAAACGGAGAGCGAAAAAACGGGGAGGTCGCTGTCGCCGTGAAAGTATTAACGGTCACATAACCTTGCGCGACAAGCCCCCTTATCCAACGGACGCGCTCATCGCTCTTGGAGCGGCGAGCTGATTGCCATGATTCTTTTCTTGATGGAGGAAATCTTATGAGGTCATTGTCCATCACCTTGCTCGCGGCCTGGACCCCCATGATCCTGTTGACCGGTTGCGCAGACCTCAACCCCGCCCTTGTCAAAGTCAACGCCGTGTGCCGTGACGGATGGTACGGCTACTGGCAACGGCCCTGTGAACCGCCCGCGCCGCCCTATGGCGTCGCGGACGCGCAACGCGAGATCGCCGACTTGAAGACCGAGATCCAATCGCTGAAAGACCAACTGGCCGCCGCCAACCAACTCATTGCGCGCATCTCCGAGAACCAAGCCCACCTTCAAAACCAGATGAACTTGGCAAAAGTGGAGAAGGATTTGCTTCTTGCTCTCCAACCCGAGATCGCGCGGGGCACGGTGTCGATCGTCCCATCCAATGACGGACTCATGATCAACTTAAACTCCGCCTTCTTGTTTGCTCCAGGGCAAGACCGGCTCCAGGCGGGTGGAGAAGACGCATTGAAGCGCGTGGGCTCCGTGCTCAAGGACTTCCCTGAAAGGCAAGTACGGGTGATCGGCCACACTGACGCCGCTCCCATTCGCGGGGCGCTGCAGAAGAAGTTTCCATCCAATAAGGAATTATCGGACGCTCGAGCCAGAAACGCGGTGGAAGCTTTGCAAAAGGGCGGCTTCAGCGGCGCGGTTTCGGCGGAAGGCCACGGAGATGGCAACCCCATCGCCACGAACGACACGCCGGAGGGACGGGCGAAAAACCGCCGCCTCGAGGTGATTGTCTCATCATAATAAAAACTGCATACCAGCGAGGACGACGTCTTTTCCCATCGAGTTCGTTCCCATCGCGACCCAACACAAGCTGCGCGGCTTTTTCCGTCCGGTTGAGGCCGCGCGGCGGTGTGCGCGGTAATTTCTCGTTGCCGCTTCGACTCGTGTTCGATCACCCACCTCGGCATCATTTGACAACCTAAAAGACGGAAATCTATAATGCCGCTGCAGTTTTCAGTTTCCTTAAACCGGACAGCACTCTTACAAAAGCACTCTTGCATGGCACAGTAGTTCCATAGGCCTAAACCTCGATTGCCCGGTAGCCCAAAAGCTCGCCATGGTAGGCCCTCTGTGAGGTTGCAGAAAGACGAGAAGAACGCATACAGTGCGACGAGTCAGTGAAGCTGGAGCATCATTCAAAGCCCTTTTAACCTTAAGTTCAGGAGTGTAGGCGGTGATGAGCGCGTATCGTGTTCTTCCAGGGCCTGAGCACTTTCTTCCCCCGGCGGCGGCCAGCATGGGGATTCGATTGCCGAATCCAGGCGAAGCCCACATTAACGGCGTCATCGTGCCAGAGGATCAGGCCTACGAGGAGGCGGCACGGCAATTCCTGATGGCCAAAGTCCCCACGATTTTCCCCGGCCCTTTGGTCTTATGGGCGTGGAATGAAAAAGCGGCTAAAAAAGCGACGGCGATCAGGCATCTCTTCGAGACATTAAAAGAATGCGTCCAGCCTGGTCAAAAGCCGATGCTGATCCCGATGCCGGATTATCGGCCCAAGTATCCTAAGATTAACCCCGAAATCGAAATCAATCCGAACCACCCGAACCTGACGATTTGGCACAACAAGATCGACTGCTGCATGTTCATCGGCGTGCACTGTCATCAAGCCAATTTGTCGTTGAAAATCATCCGCGGCGGAACTTCCTGCTATACGATCGCCATGTGCGCCCAGGCCGGTCACGAAGACGCGATGCTGTCGTTTCGGGACGCTTCCGTCGAGAAGATCATGAAACTCGCGGAAACGGTCAAGCGGCTGAAAGGGACCGTGCAACCTCGCCTGAGCGCCGCGAAGAATTAAGCTGCCGGGATAGTGTGCCCTCATCCGTGCGAAAAGGAGGCTGGACCCATGGCGGAAACAAAGTCTCTCATAGGAACACAAAATAAAAAGGGCCAGACATATACCGACCCTTGGAAAATGCTCAATGAAGCGCCGAGAACGCCGTCGTTTTTCACCGGCTCCGAGGTCATCAAGGAGGCCATCCGCCGGGCGAGCTGTGACATCATGATCGCTTATCCGATCACGCCACAATCCGAGGCAGCCGCGTTGATCGGAGAATTGTTTGCGGAAGGCTACGTGGGCGATTACTTCCGCGGCGAGAGCGAATTTGCCGTCATGTCGCAATGCGCCGGCGCATCGTTCGGCGGCGCGCGAGTGTTCACCACAACGGCCGGTCCCGGAACCATGCGCGCCATGGAAAACTTCCCCATGTGGGCTGGCGCGCGGTTGCCGATCCAGATGATCGTCACCTGCCGAGGCATCAACTCACCGCTGTCGATCCAACCGGACACGTTGGAGATTTCATACCTCTTGAACACCGGTATGTTGGTCTGGCACGCGGAGACGGCGCAGGACTTCTTTGACTGGATTCTCAAAGGATTCATCGTGTCGGAAGAACCGGACGTCCACTTGCCTTTGGCCCTCTGTTGCGACGGATTCTTCGTCACGCACACCAAGGACGTCGTTCAGCTTACGCCGGCCGACATGTGCCTGCCGCCCTATGACCCCTATCGCTCGCCGGTTCCCTGCATGGACATGGAATGTCCCCCGGTTCGGATGATGCGAGACCCGTTCATCATGAAAAGCAACTACATCAGCTACGCCACACACGCGAGTTGGCAGCAGGAAGTTTGGGCGGCCGTCGAGCGGTCCCGCAAACATACGATCCATTGGTTGAACGGCCTGATCGACACGGAAAACACCGACGCGGAGATCATGATCGTGGCTTCAGGGACCGCCGTGTCACAAGGCCGTGAAGCGATTCGCATGTTGGAAGACGAAGGGGTGCGTTGCGGCCTCGTGAAGGTCAAAACCCTGCGCCCCTGGCCGGAAGAAGAAATCAGGGAGGCCACCAAACACGCCAAACATATTTTCGTGCCGGAGTTCAACGTCACCGGATGGTTGGCCAAGGAAATCCGAGCCACGATCCCCGATCACCATCGCGTCCATGCCGGCCCGCACGTCTGCGGAGGCATGACCATGCCGCCGGAGATCATCGTCTCGGAAATCAAGACGGCCCTTGGGATGAAGACCTTCTCCCTGGCCGGCCGCGGAAGCTGATCGAGCATAATCGGCGTGGAGCAGCAGAGGGAAACGCGAGGCAGTTAACGACCTCATGGCGGTTGGATCGAGAAAGCCGGTCTTCCGCAAGAAAGAAGGAGCCCCATGAGCAAAGAACGCATCAAAATTTCAGAAGCCCTGTATGACATCATGCCGTCGGACTATCAGGATCTCGTCAAGAGCGCCACTTACGGGAAGGACGACCGAGGGTGGAAAGACATCGGCACCTCGAAGGAATTGATCGAACAACATTCACTGTGCGCCGGCTGTCCGGAGTCCATGGCGTTCCGATACATCATGGCCTCGTTGCCCAATCCGGAAGACACCGTGATGGTCGGTTCGACCGGTTGCACCAGTCTCGTGTTTCCGATGGTGGCCGTTCATAACATCCATTCTCTCTTCGGCAACCAAAACGCCATCGCGTCCGGTTTGAAGCGAGCGTTGAGCGTCCGTTTTCCAGGACGGATCAAGGACGTCGTGGTATTGGCCGGAGACGGCGCAACCGTCGATATCGGGCTGGATATGACCCTCCAAGCCTGGTTTCGACAGGAAAAATTCACGACCATCTGCTTCGACAACGAGCTGTATGCCAACACCGGCGGCCAAGAGAGCGGCTTCATGCAGAAAGGCTTTGTCGCCAAGATGGCGCCGCTTGGCAAACAGTTCGAGAAAGTCCGTCTTCCGGAAATCGCCAGAGAATCCGGCTGCCACTACGTCGTCCAGTGCACGGTCAGCAAGCCGTCGTTGATCGAGAAAGTTATTCGCAACGCCGTCCACGTTGCCCGCGAGATCGGGCCGACATATCTGCAGCTCTACACCCCCTGCATTCTGGAAATCGGGAAAAACAGCATGGAAGGGCTGCAAGAAATGCGTGACTCGGAGAAGCCGACCGAGCGGTTCGCCTATAAAGAATTTATCAGCGAGCCGGCCAAGCAACTGCTGGCCGAATTGGCGGCGAAAGAGAAAGAACGGAAGGCGGCGGCCAAACAACTGGCAGGCCAGGCGCAGGCCTGAACCAACCCGGCGAGGACCACCATGATCAAGAAACGACTCAATATCAGAATGTCGGGACTGGGCGGACAGGGCGCCGTCACGGCGGCGCACGTCATGGCCATGGCCGCGAACCGAGACGGTAAGTTTTCCATCTCCAATCCGTTCTTCGGCGCCGAAAAACGCATGGCGCCGGCGGAGAGCTACTGCCGCATCGGCATCGAACGGATCTATGACCGCGGCGAGCTGGTGTTCCCCGACGTCATTGAAGTCTTCCACCCCCAAGTCATCACCATGGGGAAAAGTTACACCATGCCCTTTTACTCCGGAATCAAGGAGGGCGGGGTCGTCATCATCAATTCCGACCAACCTCTCTTGTCCGAGGAAGACGTCCAACGGTTGAAAGATTTGAACGTGGCCGTTTTCTATATCGCTGGCACCGAACTCGCCATCGAAATTGCCGGCACCGAGTTATCCACGAATATGACCATGATCGGTTCCGTCGCCGGCATCACCAAGTGTGTGTCGCTGGAAGCCTTAGACGGTGCCTTGCAAGAACGGTTCGGCAAGAAATTCGTCGCGTCGGGCGGAACCGCTTCGCTGGACGAAGCGATCAAGAAGAAATTTGCCAAGAAAGAAATGTTGCTGGCCAAGAACCTGGCCACCGTCAAGCGGGCCTATGAGATGGCCAGCGAGTGGGCGGAGAAGAACAAGGTCGAGTTGCGAGTCGGCAATCCCGCCATCGCGGCCTAACAAAAGGAAACACGTGGCATGTATAACGTAGCCCAAGTCATCGAAGAAAAATGCACGGCCAAGAAGGGCTGCCGCCTGTGCATCATGTATTGCCCCGAGGCCAACTGCTTGGATTTGAACGTCACCAAGATGGTGGCCGAGGTCAATATCGACCGCTGCAAGGGGTGTGAACTCTGCGTGGTGGTGTGTGACGCGGCCAAGCACCACGCCATCGTGATGCAGGCCGTCAGCGCGAGTGGCCAATTATTGTCAAGGAAGGGAGAGTCTGCCGCCTTGGGACAAGCCTATCAAGGCTGAGAGCTTCTGCACGTCATCAGAAGACCCCATGGCACCCGCGCTATGGGGTTTTTTGTTTGGCCCCTGCGAGCGCTCAATCTGAGGGAATCAGGATGCACGACGAAGACAACGTCCTCGACGAACTGCTCAGCGAGATCGGCGCCTTGCTGAATGAATATCCAAGAGCTATTGAACGACGAGCCGCGGTCATCCAGTCCACCGGCAAAGACCCGGAGTTGGTTGAAAAACTGATCATGGCCGCCCAGACGATGCGCGACAGTGGAAACCTCTACCTTACGTGGGCCAGACACTACGCCGCCCTGGCGGAAGGCAACTCCGACGCTTCGACCGACGAGGACGAAACCGAGGACTTTAACGTCTAAAATTTCGTTCCCCTCTGCCCCCCACATTTGTTAGAATGCAGCACCTCTGTTCTGAACACTCGTTCCCCGGTAGCTCAGTTGGTAGAGCAGCCGGCTGTTAACCGGCTGGTCGCAGGTTCGAGTCCTGCCCGGGGAGCCATTTGTTTCAATCTTCGAACCGCTGGGGTTTGGTAACCCGTACCAGACCTCCACGGTTCGACGATCCTGGATCAGCACCTTCTTCACCAGTCGGTGGAGGAGGTGTTTCCTTCGAGGGGCCGGCCCCTCGGCCATGACCTGCTCGAAGTTCTCCACGAGGGCCACCAGCATCTCCCGGTCGACAGCCGGCAGCTCCAGCCTCTCCCGCCGCGCCTCGAGATCCCGCTTCTCGGCCTCCAGTTCCCCCATCCGGACGCGCAGGTCCCGAACCTTCTCGTTGCAGAGTTCGGCGTCAAGGTCTCCGCCTCGAACCGCCTGCGCCCTGCCCTCAGCGCCTAAGCCCCTCACCTGCCCGCGCCGCGATGCGTCGCGGCAGGCAGGCGGGGAACCCTGACCGGGCCTTGCTTGGGCAGGACCTCACGACCGCCCGAACGGCCCGAACGGTTCTTTGACAAGGGCGGGGTGATTTTCGTATACCTTCGTGACATCTCATGGACGCGAACGGACGCTCATCGTCTCGACGAGGTGCTTGCACAAATGGCTTCTGAAGAAGGCTGGGTCGGTGTGGAAGACGTGGCCGCCCACCTGCGGGTGGCCAAGGAGTCGATCTACCGGTGGATCGATTCCAAGGGCTTTCCGGCTCACCGGGTGGGCCGCCTCCTTCGGTTCAAGCTCTCGGAGGTGGACGAGTGGGTAACGGCCGGTGGCGGCGATGATTCCGCGTCCGCATCGGCGAAAACGCCAGAAGCGAGACCGGAAGGCCGAAAGCCGAACGTGAAGAAGAAGAGCAGGCATGGCTGAGAATCGCCGTTCAACGCAGATCGGACAGCGGGTATC
>JANDJJ010000028.1 GCA_024330945.1 Nitrospira sp.
GCCGCACGCAGACAGGCGACCGAGCCCGCAGGGGAGGGTAACGGTCCATCTATTTCAACAGGGCCTCGTGTCGGCTGTTGACAGAGGCCCTCTTCATGGGAGGCAAGATGGTTTTGTTGGAATTCAGCATGTCCCCCTTGGGCAAAGGGGAAAGCGTTGGGAAGTATGTCGCCAGGTCGTTGGACATCATCGATAAAAGCGGCATTCCATACCGTTTGAATCCGATGGGAACGGTGTTGGAAGGGGAATGGGACGACGTCTTTGACGTCGTGCGCCGATGCTATGAGCGCATGAAAAAAGACTGCAACCGCATTTCCTGCACGATCAAAGTCGATTACCGCAAGGGACATGCAGGTCGGTTGCAGAGCAAAGTCGCGTCGATTGAAAAACGGCTCAAACGTTCCGTCAAACAATAAGCCGATGGACCGCTACCCATTCCCCCTTCTTGAATTCACCACGATCACGAAAGGCAAAGGAATGTTTTGTGCGATCTCTCCGACGATGTCGCGAGGACCCGGTTCGATTTTCATGAACAAGAGGCGGGCTTGACACCGAAACGTCGGCCCGGTACCATCCCCTTACCTTTAAGGCTCATCCCGCGAGGTGAGCAAGGAGCAACAAGATGAAAGCCGTGCCAATCGGCTGGGGGATCGGCGACTCAACCTTCTCACGTCACGGGTGAGGAGGTTTTTTTTTACCTGAAAACGGGCAGGCCGGCCGACGGAAACGCGATACCGGTTTTAGATCGGTCGGAGCGGAGTGAGATGAGCGAAAGGCACAACGGCAAAGCCGATCGATCGAACGAAAAGCTGATCATGGATGCCGGTGACATCACCCGCGCCCTGACTCGCATCGCTCACGAGATCGTCGAGCGCAACAAAGGGGTCAAAAACGTGGCCCTGATCGGCATTCGAACGGGCGGCGTCCATTTGGCTCATCGACTGATCGAGCGTATTCAAGCCATCGAAGGGGTTCGTGTTCCGATCGGTGAATTGGACATCACGCTCTACCGCGACGATCTTGCGCTTCGCAAGAATCAGCCGGTGTTGCGGAAAACTTCCGTCCCCTTTGATATTGCCGGCAAGGTCGTGGTGCTGGTGGACGATGTGCTGTTTACGGGACGGACGATCCGGGCCGCGATGGACGGCCTGATGGATTTGGGACGGCCGGAGGAGATCCAGTTGGCGGTGTTGGTCGATCGAGGTCATCGCCAGTTACCGATCAAGGCCAATTACATCGGCAAAAATCTTCCCACCTCCCGCGAGGAAACAGTCAGAGTTCTGCTCGAAGAGCTTGGCGAGGACGATCGGGTGGTCATCGTCAAACCTCAGACTTGAGAGACGGTATGGGCCTCAAACGCAAAGATCTGCTCGGTCTGGCTTCTCTGTCAACGGACGAGATCAGGCTGATTCTCGATACCGCGGACTCGTTCAAAGAGGTGACCGGACGGGAAATCAAGAAAGTGCCCGCGCTGCGGGGAAAAACCGTCGTCAACCTCTTCTTCGAGCCAAGCACGAGAACCCGCACGTCGTTCGAGTTGGCGGCGAAGCGGTTGAGCGCGGACGTGATCAATTTTTCCCCATCCACGAGCAGCGTCGTCAAGGGGGAGACACTCCTGGACACGGCCCGTAATATTGAGGCGATGCAGGCGGACATCATCGTGTTGCGACATTCGTCGGCCGGCGCCGCGGACACGTTGGCGCGAGGCGTGAAGTCTTCCGTCATCAACGCTGGGGACGGGTGGCACGAGCATCCCACACAGGCCTTGCTCGATCTGTATACCATTCGACAGCGGGGACTGGAATTCAAGGGATTGCGCGTCGCGGTCGTCGGCGATGTGGCGCACAGCCGCGTCGCCAGGTCGAACCTCTATGCGTTGACCAAACTCGGCGCCGAAGTCCGTTTGGTGGGCCCGGCGACCATGATGCCGTCCGGCGTCGATCGGCTGGGGGCGACGGTCTACCACGACATGGATGAAGGGTTGCGCGGCGTGCACGTGATCATGATGCTCCGTCTTCAATTGGAGCGGCAGGGGCGGGCCCTTTTCCCCACCATCCGCGAGTATGCGAGACTCTACGGATTGACGGCCGAGCGGGTCGAATTGGCGGATCCGGGGGCCATCGTCATGCATCCGGGGCCGATCAATCGCGGGGTGGAAATCGCGCCGGACGTGGCGGACAGCCTTTCCTCCGTGATCCTTGATCAGGTGGCCAACGGCGTGGCGGTGCGTATGGGGGTCTTGTATCTCATGTCGGAAGCGGGATAAAGGCGCACGGAAAAGGAGGAAAAACAGCGGTGGCGTTGCTGATCAAAGGCGGGCAGGTGATTGATCCGGGCCGATACGTCGGCATGGGGGATGTGCTGATCGACGGGGGGAAAATCGCCGCAGTCGGCCGTGATCTGCCGGCGTCTCCCGGCTGCGACGTCATTGACGCACGGGGGTTGCTTGTACTGCCGGGATTGGTCGATCTGCACGTTCATTTTCGAGAGCCCGGCTTCGAATACAAAGAAACGATTCAAAGCGGCAGTGCAGCAGCCGTCGCCGGGGGGTTCACAACGGTCTGTTGCATGCCGAATACGAACCCGATCAACGACAATCAGGCGGTGACCGAGTTCATTGTCGAACGAGGCCGAGAGGCCGGTCTGGCGAACGTGTTGCCGATCGGAGCCATTACAAAACGATCTGAAGGGAAAGAGCTGGCGGAGATCGGCGATCTTCACCGATCCGGTTGCGTGGCGATTTCGGATGATGGCAAGCCAGTGATGAACAGTTTGGTGATGCGTCGGGCGATGGAATACGCGTTGGCGTTCGACCTTACGGTGGTGGACCATTGCGAGGATCTGAATTTGGCCGAAGGCGGCTGCATGAACGAAGGGTTGGTCTCGACGGAATTGGGGCTCCCCGGCATCCCGGCGGCCGCCGAGGACGTGATGGTGGCTCGCAATCTGTTGTTGTCAGAGCTGACGGGGGCGCGACTTCACCTAGCCCATATCAGCACGGCCGGATCGGTGCGGATGGTAAGGGAGGCCAAGGCCCGCGGTATCAGGGTGACGGCGGAAGCCTGTCCGCATCATTTCACACTGACCGAAGCCATGGTTCACGGGTACAATACCCATGCCAAGATGAATCCGCCCCTACGCACAGGCGAGGACGTTCGCGCGATTAAGGATGGCTTGCGCGATGGGACGATCGACGTGATCGCCACCGACCACGCGCCGCACGCCGCCCAGGAAAAGCAACAGGACTTTACCGAAGCGCCGTTCGGCATCGTCGGGCTCGAAACTGCCCTCCCCTTGACGCTCGGTCTGGTGGACGAAGGCGTTTTGTCGTTGGAGCAGGCAGTGACGAAATTGACTTCCGCTCCAGCGGCCGCTTTCGGCCTTCGGAAGGGCACCTTGGCGGTGGGTGCCGATGCCGACGTCACGATCGTCGATCGACACGCGCAATGGGAAGTCGATCCGAGCCGGTTTCGATCAAAGAGTCGCAACACACCGTTCGCCGGTTGGAAGGTCAAGGGGCTCGTGAAAACAACGATTGTGGGCGGGCGTGTGGTGTACGGGTCGGCGCCATAGAATTCGAATGACTATGCGGGGCGTCCGGCGCTGGAGCTTGATCGGGTGTCTGACGTTGGAATGGGTGGCGCTGAGCTTGTGGGTGGGAGGGTTGGCCGTGATGATCGGAGGGGTGATTCCGGCAGTGTTCAATACATTCGGCGGGCAAGACGTCGGAGGCTTGCTTTTGACCAAGGCCTTTGAGAACTATCAGCGGTTTCTCCTGGGCGCCGCCGCGACGCTCTGCGCCGGGCTTCTGTATCGTTGGTGGAGCGGAGAAGCGGCGGTGACGGTCGGATGGGGCGAGACGGCGATCGTAGCCGTGATGGTCGCGAGCGTGGGCGTCATTGTGTTGGTGCTGCATCCGCAGGCTGTCTCTTTGCAGGAACAGGCGTTTGCCGCGCAGGGCGAGGAGGCTAAAAAGGCGGCCTTCGAGGCGCTGTTTCGGGTATTGACACCGATCCGCGCTTTGTACACCGTTACGCTGACGTTGGGCGTGGTGTTGATGGTGATCAAAGTACGGCGTTTCTTCTAAGCGTCGGAGGCTCCCGATGAAGAAAGCGTTGCTGGCGTTGGCGGACGGCACCTGTTTCGAAGGGCGGGCGCTCGGCTACGATGGAGAGGCAATCGGGGAGGTCGTGTTCAACACGGCGATGACGGGCTATCAAGAAATTTTGACCGATCCGTCCTACAAGGGGCAGATCATTACCATGACCTGCCCGCACATCGGGAACTACGGGACGACTCCGGAAGATGTCGAATCACGGAGCGTGTGGGCCGAAGGGTTCGTGATCGTGGAAGCCAGTCGCTTGGCGAGCAATTGGCGGAGCAAACAAACGATTCACGAATATTTGACGGAAGCGAAGGTCGTGGCGATCGAAGGAATCGATACCAGGGCGTTGACGAGACACTTGCGGGAACAGGGGTCCCAACAGGGGGTCATCACACACGGCGGGCTTGATACGGTCGGTGCAGTGGCCAAGGCGCGGCAGGCGCCGAGCATCGTGGGGCGCGATTTAGCCGGAACGGTCACCTGCGAGCGGCCGTACGAGTGGGAAATGGGGTCCGGCGCATGGGCGCCCGGCGGCGATCAGGGCCCCCGGCTTCGTCCCGATGGGCGTCCATGGCACGTGGTCGCCTACGACTTCGGCATCAAGCGGAATATCCTTCATCGATTGGCCGATGCCGGCTGTCGTGTCACCGTAGTGCCGGCTTCGACGACGGCGGCCGAGGTCGAGGCTCGACGGCCGGACGGAGTGTTCCTGTCGAACGGCCCGGGCGATCCGGAGGGCGTGCCCTATGCCGCTGATGAAGTGAAGAGATTGATCGGCCGCTATCCGATCTTCGGCATCTGTCTCGGCCATCAAATTTTGGGATTGGCGCTTGGCCTCAAGACCTACAAGTTGAAATTCGGCCACCATGGCGCCAACCATCCGGTCATCGATCTCCGGACCAGAAAGGTGGAGATCACGTCGCAAAATCACAATTTCGCCGTGGCCGTTTCCGCGCCGCTGCGTGAGGTTCCCGACGGTCCGCCGATCGTCGAGACCGACTATGGACCGTTGTCGATCACGCATCTCAGCCTGAACGATCGTTCGATCGAAGGGATGGCCTGCCCCGGCCGCCGGCTGTTTTCCGTGCAATATCACCCGGAGGCCTCGCCGGGCCCCCATGATTCCGCCTATCTCTTCGAGGAATTCGTCAGACTCATGGAGATCTCTCATGTGTAACCGATTGGTCGCGGCCATCCTGATTGGATTGTCGATGGGATTGTCATTGTCGGGCTGCTCGTTCAACTTTACTTTGTTTCCCGCGCAGGGGCCGCTCAAGGAGACCCAGGTGAGCGGAAGCGGATCAGCCAAGGTCTTGCTCATCGATGTCTCCGGCCTGATCAGCTCGCAGGAAAAGGAGGGGCTCACGCCGGCCCCCAGCCCTGTCGCGCGGATCAAGGAACAGTTGTTGAAGGCCGCCCAAGACGATAACGTGAAGGCGGTCGTCCTCCGCATCAACACGCCGGGCGGCACGGTGACGGCGTCGGACATCATCTATCACGAGATCAAGTCGTTCAAGGCGTCCAAGAAAGTTCCGATCGTCGCCTCGATCATGGACCTGGGAACGTCCGGCGGCTACTACGTCGCCTCAGCCGCGGACGCGGTGTTGGCGCACCCGTCCTCGGTGACCGGCAGCATCGGTGTCATCATGCTGACGATCAACGCCCGGGGGTTGATGGAAAAGGTCGGATTGGAAGCGACGGCGGTGACGTCCGGGCCAAGGAAGGACATGGGGTCGCCGTTTCGCGTGATGACGCCGGAGGAGCGGACGATTTTTCAAGGGCTGATCGATTCATTCTATCAGCGGTTTTTGTCCGTCGTGCAGGAAGGCCGCCCGCACTTGCAGATGGACCGGATCAAACAACTGGCCGATGGACGGGTCTATGCAGGCGACCAGGCGAAGGCGGTCGGGTTGGTGGACGAAATCGGCTACTTGGATGACGCCATCGAGCTGGCGAAGAAAAAAGCCAAGCTCACCGAGGCCCGTGTCGTCACCTATCAACGGCCCGGCGAATACGTGAACAACGTCTATTCGCGGCTGCTGGCGCCGGGCCCGGTGGCGGCCATCGGCGATCTTGACTTGATGACATTTCTGCGGGGAAGCGCGCCGCAATTCATGTATTTGTGGATGCCATAGTCAGCCGTAAGGTTATCTATCGAGATCGATCCGCCGATTGGTCCGAGAGGCTCGAACGTCCGATGGCCCGTCCCAGCGATTCTCCGATCGAGAAGATGTTTTCCCTGTCAATCGAGCGCCGCGCGCTGCTCCGGAGGGGAGTGCGGTTTGTCGTCGGCTTGCAGGGGCTCATGGGGTTCGGCATGGCCGGGTGGTTCGTCTCCGCGGCGACCGGTTGCTATCGCGCGCCGGGGACCGCACGCGATCAATTCATCACCATCTCCGAAGAAAAAGAAATGGCCATGGGAGTCAGCGCCTTTCACGAGATCCTGCGCAAGGCCCGGTTGAGCGAGGATTTGGAGATCAACGAGATGGTCAATCGAGTGGGAGGCCGTATTGCTGCCGCGGCGAACAAACCGGAGTATCAATGGGAATTCGTCGTCATTCAGGACGATCGCACCGTCAATGCCTTCGCCCTGCCGGGCGGCAAGGTCGCCGTCTTTACCGGCATCCTCAAATTCACGCAAAACGAAAACGGGTTGGCGACGGTCATGGGCCATGAGGTCGCGCACGTGCTGCAACGCCACGGCGCCGAACGGTATAGCAGAGGCATCTTGGAGACGATCGCCCAAGTTGGCGCGTTGGCCGCGGGAGCCGCGGCCGGCCGGCCGGATGCGGCGGTGGCGGCGATGAGCGCCTACGGCGTGGGCGTGTCTCTGCCGTTCGGACGAAGTCAGGAATCCGAGGCCGATTTTATCGGGCTCCGACTGATGGCCCGGGCTGGTTATGATCCCCGCGAAGCGGTGCCGTTTTGGGAACGGATGAGCGGGTGTCCCAGGCAATTGATCGGCAAGGCCTGTTTTCGAGCACAACAAAATATTCCGGAGTTCTTGTCGACGCACCCGTCCGATTCGACGCGGCTCAACCAAATTGAGGCCTGGTTGCCGGACGCGCTCAAGCATTATCAAGGCTCGGAGCGGCAGGAACCGCCGCCGGCTCAGCCGTATCGTCCGGCGATCGGGCCGCCGCAACCGTCCTGACGACCGACGCTGGTTCACAAGGAACACTATGCCGAAACGCACAGACATCCGCTCCATTCTGATCATCGGCTCCGGACCGATCGTCATCGGCCAGGCCTGCGAGTTCGACTATTCCGGCACGCAGGCGTGCAAGGCGCTCAAGGAAGAAGGCTATCGGGTCATCCTCATCAACAGCAACCCCGCGACGATTATGACCGACCCGGAAATGGCCGACCGCACCTACGTGGAACCGATCACCGTGGACGTCGTCGAAGCCGTGATCGAGCGGGAACGGCCCGACGCGTTGCTGCCGACGATGGGCGGGCAGACGGCGCTCAACGTGACCATGGGATTGGTCAAAAAAGGGGTGCCGGACAAATACGGCGTCAAGCTGATCGGTGCGTCGGCCGAGGCCATTCACAAGGCGGAAGATCGCGAAGCCTTCAAGGCGGCGATGCAACGGGTCGGGCTGCGCGTGCCCAAGAGCGGCACGGCTCACAGCCGCGCGGAGGCGATGGCGCTGTTGGAAACGGTCGGGTTTCCCGCCATCATCCGGCCTTCGTTTACGATGGGCGGAACCGGCGGCAATATCGCCTACAATCGCGAGGAGTTCGTCAAACTGATCGATTGGGCGTTGGCCATGAGCCCCGTGAGTCAAGTGTTGATCGAAGAGTCGGTCATCGGATGGAAGGAATACGAGCTGGAGGTGATGCGCGATCTCAAAGACAACGTCGTGATCGTCTGTCCGATCGAAAATCTCGATCCCATGGGCGTTCATACCGGAGACAGCATCACCGTCGCGCCGGCCATGACGTTGACCGACAAGGAATATCAGCGGATGCGGGATGCGGCGCTCACGATCATCCGGGAAATCGGCGTCGAAACGGGCGGCTCGAACATCCAGTTCGGTGTGAATCCCGAGAACGGCGACATGGTCGTCATCGAGATGAATCCCCGCGTTTCCCGAAGCTCGGCGTTGGCGTCGAAGGCGACCGGATTTCCGATCGCCAAGATCGCCGCCAAACTGGCGGTCGGCTACACGCTGGATGAAATCACGAACGACATCACCGGCGTCACGAAGGCGTCGTTCGAGCCCGCGATCGACTACGTGGTCGTGAAAATTCCTCGGTTCGCTTTTCAGAAGTTCAAAGGCGCCGATCCGACGCTCACGACGCAGATGAAGTCGGTCGGGGAAGCCATGGCGATCGGGCGGACGTTCAAGGAAGCGTTGCAGAAGGCGATTCGATCGTTGGAGCTGGAGCTGAACGGATTGGCCTCGCGCATGGGAATCGATCGGGGGCTTCCCGCTGGGGCGAATCGTGACGAGATGATCGCGAACGTCCGTCGTCTGTTGCGCGCGCCGCTCGCGGAACGGCTGTGGTATCTCGCCGACGGCATTCGGTTGGGACTCGGTTCAGAGGAACTTTTCGCCATCACCAAAATCGATCCCTGGTTCATCGAGCAGGTGCGGGAATTGGTGGAATTCGAGCGGGGACTCGTCGACAGGGCGGAAGAGCTGGCGGCCGGTCTCAATACGGCGATGAACGGGTGGCTGTGGGAAGCCAAGCGACTGGGATTCTCCGACGACCGGATCGGTCGGCTGTTGGGGGTCGACGCAGCTTCCGTCCGCCGGGCACGCATGGGAGAGAAAAAAGAAACGCCGGCCTCGGCCGATCGCCGGTCCGTCACGTACAAGCGGGTCGATACCTGCGCGGCGGAGTTTGAAGCCCATACGCCGTATCTGTATTCCACCTACGGAAGCGAGTGCGAGGCCAGACCGTCCGATCGGAAGAAGGTGATGATTCTTGGCGGGGGACCCAACCGGATCGGGCAGGGGATCGAGTTTGACTATTGTTGCGTCCACGCGGCCATGGCGCTCAGGGAAGAGGGGATTGAGACGATCATGGTTAACTGCAATCCCGAGACGGTCAGCACGGACTATGACACGTCGGACCGGCTTTACTTTGAGCCGTTGACCGAGGAAGACGTGTTGAATATCGTGCGCACTGAACAACCGATGGGCGTGGTGCTCCAGTTCGGCGGGCAGACACCGTTGAAACTGGCGCTTCCCCTGTCCAGGGCCGGCGTCAGAATCTTGGGCACCAGCCCGGACGCCATCGATTTGGCCGAGGATCGCGAGCGGTTTCGGGATCTGTTGATGAAGCTGGGTCTGCGTCAGGCCGAAAGCGGCATGGCACGTTCCCTCGACGAGGCGGTTCGGGCGGCGGAGGCTCTCGGCTATCCGGTGATGGTGCGGCCTTCCTATGTGCTCGGCGGGCGGTCGATGCAGATCGTCTATGACCACGCCGGGTTGATGGAGTACATGAAGTCCGCCGTCAAAGCGTCTCCCGACCACCCCGTCCTGATCGACAAGTATTTGTCCGATGCCATCGAAGTCGACGCCGATGCGATTTCAGACGGGAAGACGGTCGTCGTGGCCGGCATCATGGAGCATATCGAAGAGGCCGGCGTCCATTCCGGCGACTCGGCCTGTTCGCTGCCGGTCTATACGCTGGATAAGGCCCTCGTGCGCGAGATTGAACGGCAGATGAAACTCTTGGCCAGGACATTGGGGGTGGTCGGGCTGATGAACGCCCAATTCGCCGTGAAGAACGGAACCGTCTATATCCTCGAGGTCAATCCGCGGGGATCGCGGACGGTGCCCTTCGTCAGCAAAGCGATCGGAGTGCCCTTGACGAAGTTGGCCATGAAAGTGATGCTGGGGCGCACGCTCGATGAACTCGGCTTCACGTCGCCGCCGCAACCGGCCCACATGTCCGTCAAGGAAGCGGTCTTTCCGTTCACGAAATTTGCCGGCGTGGACGTGCTTTTGGGGCCGGAGATGAAATCGACCGGGGAAGTGATGGGCATCGATGAGGACTTCGGCTGGGCCTTCGCAAAATCCCAGGCCGGAGCCGGAGCCGCGCTGCCCAAGTCGGGCACCGCCTTTATCAGCGTCAAGGCGGGAGATCGGCCCGCGGCCTTGGAAGTGGCCAGGCGTCTCAGAGCCGTCGGCTTTCACATTCAGGCAACGACCGGCACGGCGCACTATCTACGAGAGCATGGGGTCGAAGCAGCCACGGTCAATAAAGTGAGCGAAGGCCGGCCGCACATCGTGGATCACATCAAAAACGGAGAAGTGGCGCTCGTGGTCAACACGGTTCAGACCGCCTCGGCCCATTCCGATTCCATTTCCATTCGCAGGGAGGCCTTGCAAAAGGGGCTGTCGTATTATACGACCATGCGAGGCGCGATGGCCGCCGTCCTTGGCATCGAGGCGATCGTGAAGAAAGGGCTATCCATCCGTTCGTTGCAGGAGTATCATCGGCCGTACTTTGGCCGGGAGTGAGGCGCAGATGCCGACACCGATTACTAAAAAGGGATACGATGCGTTGAAGGCCGAGTTGGACCGGCTGCGAAAAATCGAGCGCCCCAAGGTGATAGAGGCGATCGCGGAAGCCCGCGCGCACGGCGATCTGAGCGAAAACGCCGAATACGACGCGGCCAAAGAGCGTCAGGCATTCATTGAATCGCGAATTTCCGAGATCGAAACCAAGCTGGCCGACGCCCGCGTCGTCGAAATCACGGGGCGAAACAGCGACACGGTGGTGTTCGGCGCGACCGTGATGGTGATCGAGCAGGAGTCGCAGGAGAAAAAACGGTATACGCTCGTGGGCCAGGATGAAGCCGATCTGAAGTTCAACAAGATTTCCGTCCAATCCCCGGTCGGCCGTGCGCTCATCGGGAAACGGGTGGGCGATTTCGTGGAGGTGAAGGCCCCGACGAAGACGGTCGAATACGAGGTGGTGGAGATCACATTCGAGGACGTCTAGCGTGCCGCCGACGCGGCCCCTTATCACCCTTCTGTCGGATTTCGGCGCCCGAGACTGGTTTGTGCCGAGCATGAAGGGGGTGATTTTAAGGATCAATCCCGCCGTCTCGATCGTGGATTTGTCGCATGAGATTACGCCTCATCGGATCGAAGAGGCGGGATTTTTTCTTGCGTCCTGCATTCGCTATTTTCCCGAAGGGACCATCCATGTCGCGGTGGTCGATCCCGGGGTCGGAACAAGCCGGCGGCCGCTGTTGATCTCCACGGGAGTCTCGTTTTTTATCGGGCCGGACAACGGCTTGTTCAGCGAAATCCTCGATCAACATCCGAGGGCCGAGGTGCGGAAAATCGACAATCGCGACTATTGGCTGGAGACGGCCGGTTCAACGTTCGACGGCCGCGATGTGTTCGCGCCGGCCGCCGCCTGGTTGAGCACGGGGGTGCCGAAGGAATTGTTCGGCCCTGTGATTCACGATCCGGTCCGCCGCTTTCTGGTGCGCCCGGCGTGGCAGGAGGAATCGCTGTTGGGGCGGATCGTCTGCGTCGATCACTTCGGCAATCTCATCTCGAATCTGCGCCGGGAAGACGTCGATACCGTGGAGGCCAGATCTCGGCGATCCGGAGTTCTGATTCGAATCGGGGCTTGGGCGATCGACGGGCTTGTCGCCAGCTATGACGAGGGGTCGTATGAAATCCCCAAAGCCTTGATCAACAGCAACGGTCACGTCGAAGTGTTTCTCCGAGAGCGCAGTGCCGCGCTTCACTTGCGCCTTGGCCTTGGCGACGAAGTTCGACTCTCGCCCCGCGAGAGAAGCCTGCCCGGTTCGTTCTTGAGTGATCGATCATTAGCCGGTGAGCGGGATCGATTGGAAGAATGAGCGGGCTTTCCAACCGGTTTTGTTTCATCGGTTCCACCCAGCCAACGTTCGGTGACCGTTTCAATGGCTGAACGGACGATTGTGACCATTCGCTTCAACTCCGAAAGGGATACACTCAGCGGCGGGATGAGCACGATGACGTTGCCCAGCGGACGGAGCAACAGGCCGTTCCGTCTCGCCTCGTCGGCGACTCGGTGACCGATCCTCGCTGTGATGGGATACGGTTCTTTGGTGGGACGATCCCGAACCAATTCAATGCCCACCATCATTCCTACTCGTCGAAGGTCGCCCACATGCGGGTGGCGGGCCAAGGGCGCAAGGAGGGTCGTCAAGGCCAAGAGCTTCGGCCTGAGTCGGCTCAGAGTCCGCTCTCTTCGAAAAATACGAAGGTTTTCAAGGGCCACCGCGCAGCCGAGCGGATTACCGGTGTAACTGTGGCCGTGAAAAAAGGTCTTGAACTCTTCGTACTTGCCGAGAAACCCTTGATAAATCTCTTCCGTGGTCATGGTGGCGGCCAGGGGCATGTAACCGCCGGTCATGCCTTTGCTGATCGCCATGAGATCCGGGGTGACGGCTTCGTGTTGGCAGGCGAACATCTTCCCGGTTCTGCCGAAGCCGGTGGCGACTTCGTCGGCGATCAGGAGGACGTTGTATGTCGTGCAGAGTTCGCGGATTCGTTTGAGATAGCCGGGCGGATGGGTGATCATGCCGGCCGCCGCTTGGACCAACGGCTCGATGACGAAACCGGCCAACTCACGATGACGGGTCTTGAGCAGCCGTTCGATGGGGGCGATACAGGCCAGATTGCATGATGGGTACGTAAGTGCGAGCGGGCAGCGATAACAATGAGGAGGGTCGGCCTCGACAGTGGGGAAAAGAAGCGGTTTAAACCTGGCATGGAACAGATCGATGTTGCCGACGCTGACGGCCCCGATGGTGTCCCCGTGATACGCCAGTTTCAAGTGGAGAAAACTCCGTTTGGGGCCCGCGTCCGGATGCCGTTGCTGCCAGTATTGGACGGCCATTTTCAAGGCCACTTCAACCGCCGTCGAACCGTTGTCCGAGTAAAAGACGCGGGTCAGCCCGCGAGGCGCGATTTTGATCAGCTCGCGCGCCAGTTCGATCGCCGGCTGGTTGGAGAGTCCTAAGAACGTCGAATGGGCGATCTTGTCGAGTTGCCGTTTGAGCGCCCGGTCGAGAGCGGGGTGGCGGTGACCGTGAAGGTTGACCCAGATGGACGATGTTCCGTCAAGATAGCGACGGCCTGCCGTATCGATCACGAACGAGCCGCGGCCACGTTCGATGATGAGCGGATCGTCCTGTTCCCACTCCTGCATTTGCGTGAAGGGGTGCCAGACGTATCGGCGATCCCATTGCGAGAGCTGTCGGGCGGAGGGAGGTCGTTTCACGATTCGTATCGTATATGGATGAGAGAAGGAAGCCCCCTCGTGCAGGAGCCGTCAAACGCCCAAATGCGGAACAGACTCTGATTCTGAGTGACGCATGACGGACTATCGGACGTGCGCGGCGCGGATTATACGGGGCCCGCGTTGTTTTGACAACCTGCCGGGCACCCTCTATAATACAGCCGCTTCACAAAAACGAGATGGGATTTGCAAAGCCTTATACGCAATTTCTCGATTATCGCCCATATCGATCACGGCAAATCAACCCTCGCTGACCGGTTCCTCGAAGCCACAGGCGCAGTGACGGCCCGAGAGGCCAAAGAGCAGATTCTCGATGCCATGGATCTGGAGCGGGAACGTGGCATTACGATCAAGGCGCACGCGGTGGCGATCCGGTATAAAGCCAAGGATGGGAAGATCTACGCGCTGCATTTGATCGATACGCCAGGCCATGTCGATTTCACGTACGAGGTATCCAGAAGCCTGGCGGCCTGCGAAGGGTCTTTACTACTGATCGACGCGACGCAAGGGGTACAGGCGCAGACGATCGCCAACGTCAATTTGGCCATGGCGAACAGACATGTCATCATTCCCGTGATCAACAAAATCGACCTGGCCAGTGCGGACGTCGAGGGCACCAAACAGTCCATTTCCGAGGTCTTGATGCTGGACTCGGCCGAAGCCATTCCGATCAGCGCCAAAGAAGGTCGTGGAGTGCCGGAGGTGTTGGAGGCGATCATCGAACGGATTCCTCCCCCGTCAGGCGATCCGGACGGTCCTCTGAAGGCGCTGATTTTCGACTCGTGGTTCGACAACTATCAAGGCGTCATCGTCCTGATTCGCGTCATGGACGGCTCCGTGCGCCCCGGCATGAAGATCAAAGTCATGTCGAACGGTCGCTTGTTCGAGGTAACGGAGGTCGGTCAGTTTACTCCCAAGCGGGTCAAGAAGTCTGAACTCTTGACGGGGGAAGTCGGGTATTTGTGCGCCAACATGAAGGAAGTGGCGGACGTCAAGATCGGCGACACCATCGCCGACGCGGCGAGACCGGCTGCGGAGCCGCTGCCTGGTTACAAAGAGGTCAAGCCGCTGGTCTTTTGCGGGCTGTATTCGACCGATACGGCGAAGTATGAGGATTTGCGCGACGCGTTGCTGAAGTTGCGGCTCAATGATTCGTCGTTCGTGTATGAACCGGAAACCTCGCTGGCGCTGGGATTCGGGTTTCGATGCGGGTTTTTGGGGCTGCTCCACATGGAGATCATCCAGGAGCGTCTTGAACGGGAGTACGGGCTATCGCTCATCACCACGGCGCCGACCGTGGTCTATCGGGTGACGACGACGAAGGGACAGGTGCTGGAGATCGACAATCCCGCCGAATTGCCTCCTCCCCATCTGATCGAACGATTCGAAGAGCCGTTCATTTTGGTCACGATCATCACGCCGGAACGGTATATGGGCGCCATTCTCCAACTCTGCCAGGAGCGGCGTGGGATTCAGCGAAGCATGCAGTTTCTCGACCCGACCCGCGTGATGATCGGCTACGAGCTGCCGCTGAACGAAGTCATTTTGGATTTCTACGACAAGCTGAAATCCCGCACGCAAGGCTACGCCTCGCTGGACTACGAGATGTTGGGCTATCGGGAATCCGATCTGGTCAAGCTCGACATTTTGTTGAACGGAGAAGCTGTGGACGCCTTGTCGTTCATTACGCATCGAGAGCGAGCCTATCCTCGAGGCCGGCAGTTGGTGGAAAAGATGAAAGAGCTGATTCCCCGCCAGATGTTCGAAATCGCCGTTCAGGCGGCCATCGGCAACAAGATCATCGCGCGGGAAACCATCGGCGCCATGAAAAAGAACGTCACGGCCAAGTGCTACGGCGGAGACATCACGCGGAAACGCAAGTTGCTGGAAAAGCAAAAAGAGGGCAAAAAACGGATGAAGGCCGTCGGGAGCGTGGAAGTGCCACAGGAAGCCTTTCTGGCGATTCTTCGAGTCGGGGACGAATGAGTGCCGATCGCAATCAGGCCGACGTCGATAAAATGTCCGGCTCCACGAACGGCGATCCGCCTCTTCCAGCGGCCAAGGCGACGGAGCACGGAACGGATCGCGCCGGTCACAAGTCGATCATCCGCGAGTACACCGAAGCGATCATCGTCGCCATGCTGCTCGCGTTTACGATCCGGGTCTTCGTGGTACAGGCGTTCAAGATTCCGTCCGGCTCAATGATCCCGACCTTGCTGATCGGCGACCACATTTTGGTGAGCAAGCTCTCGTACGGCCTTCAGTGGCCGTCGGACTGCAAGCTGCAATGGAACATCCCCCCCATCAATTGCTATACGTCCCGGACGTTGGTCGAGTTCGGCAAGCCGCAGCGCGGCGACATCATCGTGTTTCGGTTTCCTGAAGACGAAGAAAAAGATTTCATCAAACGCATCGTCGGGCTCCCGGGCGATACGGTGCAGATTCGCAACAAGGTCGTGCTCGTCAACGGTCAGCCGCTCGACGACAGGGCCTTTACCCAGCGGGTCGACCCCAGTATTATCGACGGCACGATGAATCCGCGCGACAATTTCGGTCCCGTGACGGTTCCCGAAGGATCTTACTTCGTCATGGGCGATAACCGTGATCAGAGCCTCGACAGCCGGTTCTGGGGGTACGTGCGGGAGGAGAAAATTCGGGGCAAGGCCTTCCGTATCTATTGGTCGTGGAACGGGCAGGGAAATTGGACCGAATGGGTCCGATGGGATCGATTGGGCAAAGCTATTCGATAGGGGCGGTCAGAAGGGATGGTGAGGACGATGGAAGCGAGCGACGATAAAGAGCCGACACCACGGATGCTTCGCCGGTACATTCAACGATTTCCTCAGGCTTCCGTTCTCGTCGTAGGGGACCTGATTCTCGACCATTACGTCATCGGCAAGGTCAGCCGCATCTCCCCCGAAGCGCCGGTTCCCGTCGTCCATGTGGAATCCGAGTCCGTTCGCCTGGGAGGCGCCGCCAACGTGTTCAACAATATCCTGACGTTGGGAGGAAAGGCCGACATCTGCGGCGTGATCGGAGCGGATGAAAGCGGGCGGCTCTTGCTGAAAGAACTCGGGGGGAAACGGTCCGGACGCGGAGGGGTGGTGATCGATCAGGACCGCCCTACCACCAGAAAAAGCCGGGTCATCGCCCATAACCAACAGGTCGTCCGATATGATATCGAGGCGCGTCGTGAACTCACGGCGCCGCTCCAACGGAGGCTTCTGCGCTATGTCGAATCGCGGTTGCGGGAACTGTCGTGTCTGGTGGTGTCCGACTATGCCAAGGGCGTCGTCTCGGCTTCTCTGATGTCCGAGCTGACGAGGCTGGCTGCGTTGCGAAGGGTTCCCGTCATCGTCGATCCGAAGGTCGAACATTTCGGGTTTTATAAGGGCGTGACGGTCGTGACGCCGAATCACCTTGAGGCCGTTCAGGCGTCTGGATTGCACCGCGACGACGATCAGGCGATCAACGAAGCCGGCGCCGTGATTCGGCAACGACTTGGTTGTCAGTCCGTGTTGATCACGCGCGGCGAAAAGGGCATGAGTTTGTACGAAGGCGACGGTGCCTCGTGGCATTTGCCGACCAAGGCCAAGCAGGTCTACGACGTCACCGGCGCCGGCGACACGGTCATCGGCACGCTGGCGTTGGCGTTGTCCGTCGGCGCGAGCGTCAGGCACGGGGCTATGTTGGCGAACCATGCGGCCGGTATCGTGGTGGGGATGGTCGGGACCGCGACGGTTTCGCCGGAGCAACTCATGGAAGCGGTGGAACATGGGTAATGCGCGTCCCGTCACCGTCGTCATTCCGGCGCGGTACGGCTCGTCACGATTTCCAGGCAAACCGCTGATCTCGCTCAACGGCAAGCCGCTGATCCAACACGTCTATGAACAGGCGGCGGCTTGCGACCTCGTATCCGACGTCATGGTGGCGACAGACGATGAACGGATCAAACAGGCGGTCGAGCGGTTCAGCGGACGCGTGGTCATGACGAGCGGAGACTACCGCACGGGCACCGATCGAGTCGCGGCGGTGGCGCGTATGTTCGCGGGCGACCTGTTTGTGAACCTGCAAGGCGATGAGATCCTCTTGAGTCCCAAACTGCTGAACGACCTGATCGATCCGTTCGTCCGAAGCAACGTCGAGATGGGCACCTTGAAGCGGGTGATGGATACGACGAACGATCTGCACAACCCGGCCGTGGTCAAGGTGGTGACGGATTCGCGCGGCGACGCCCTCTATTTCTCTCGGGCGCCGATTCCTCTTGTGCGGGATGATCCGGATCGTCGGGTCGTCGGCGGGCTGCATTATGTTCATCTGGGGCTCTACATGTATAAGCGAGAAACGCTGTTCAGGCTGGCGTCGTTGCCGACCGGTTCTTTGGAAGACGCCGAGAAACTGGAACAGTTGCGGGCTTTGGAACACGGGATCCGCATCAGAGTGTGGGAAACCAAACACGCGTCGTTGCGGGTTGATCGGCCGGACGACGTGGTCATGGTCGCCGAGAGACTGCACGAATTCGAGATCATCAAGCGGGAAATTCAATTGAGAAATCCCGCGTGAATCGGTGTGAATGAAAGAGGGGTGCCCGCAGCCGGAGCGGCGAGGGAGGCAGCCATGAGCAAATTTATTTTTGTGACGGGCGGGGTGGTATCCTCGTTGGGGAAGGGATTGGCGTCGGCGTCCATCGGCAATCTGCTCGAAAGCCGCGGGCTCAAGATCACGTTTTTGAAGCTCGATCCGTACATCAACATCGATCCGGGGACGATGAATCCCTATCAGCACGGCGAAGTGTACGTGACGGACGACGGGGCCGAAACCGATCTGGATTTGGGCCACTATGAGCGGTTTACCTCGCTGTCGCTCACGAAGGAGAACAATTACACAACCGGGCGGATCTATCATTCGGTCATTACGAAGGAACGGCGCGGAGATTATCTTGGCGGCACGGTGCAAGTGGTGCCGCACGTGACCGACGAGATCAAACACGCGATCACCCGCATCGCCGAAGACAAGGACGTCACCATCGTCGAGATCGGCGGCACTGTAGGTGACATCGAGAGCCTGCCGTTTCTCGAGGCCATTCGTCAGTTGCCCTATGACGTGGGGCGTGACAACGTGCTATACGTCCACCTCACGCTGGTGCCTTACATCAGCGCCGCTGGTGAACTGAAGACCAAGCCGACCCAACACTCGGTCAACAAACTGCGCGAAATCGGTATCCAACCCAACATTCTGCTTTGCCGGACCGATCGGTACCTGCCGCCGGAACTGAAGAGCAAGATCGCCCTGTTCTGCAACGTGGAAAAAGACGCCGTCATCACCGCCAAGGACGTCGAAACGATTTATGAAGTCCCCATCGTCTTTCGGAAGGAAGGACTGGATGAATTGATCGTTCGCCTCCTGCATCTGGAAGCGGGGCAGCCGAACCTCCGCGAGTGGGACGCGATGGTTCAGAAGATCAAACGGCCCAAACACGAGGTCTCGATCGCGCTGGTGGGCAAGTACGTGGGGCTGAAGGAATGTTACAAGAGCCTGGGGGAAGCACTTGTTCATGGAGGGATCGATCACGAGACGAAAGTCAATGTCGCTTGGATCGAGTCCGAAGACGTTGAGCGATCGGGAACGGAACGGCTGCTGCGCGAGGCCGACGGCATTCTCATTCCCGGAGGGTTCGGGACGCGCGGCATCGAGGGCAAGGTCGCGGCGATCACCTATGCGCGGGAACGAAAGATCCCGTTTCTCGGCTTATGTCTGGGCATGCAGTGCGCGGCGATCGAGTTCGCCCGCAACGTGGCCGGGCTGACCGGCGCCAACAGCGCCGAGTTCGATGAGCACACTCCTTATCCGGTCGTGCATTTGATGCCCGCTCAGCATGGAATCAGCGACAAGGGCGGCACGATGCGCCTGGGCGCGTATCCGTGCAAACTCGGCGAGGGCACGCTCGCGCAGAAAATGTACGGAACGGAAGAAGTGCGCGAACGTCACCGCCATCGGTACGAGTTCAACAATGCCTATCGCGAGCGGTTGACGGCGAAAGGGCTCGTGCTGAGCGGCTTGTCTCCTGACGGTCGGCTGGTCGAGATCATCGAATTGAAGGACCATCCCTGGTTCTTGGGAACCCAGTTCCATCCGGAATATAATTCTCGTCCCCATCGCCCCCACCCGCTGTTCAGCGGATTCGTGGGCGCGGCGTTGCAGAGAAAACTGGGGCGCTAGAACGAAAGTCGGGGCCGAGACCGTGACGCCGGTCAGAAGCGGACGACGTTCCGCCCCGTTCCACCGCGACCGAAGCCGGAGCATTACCGCCATGGCGCACCTCGTTGAAATCGGTTCTATCACGGTCGGGCCAGGGCGGCCGCCTTTCTTAATCGCCGGTCCCTGCGTGATCGAAAGCGAACAGTTGGCGATGGATACGGCAGGACGTGTGGCGGAGATCGCCCGATCGCTGGAGATGCCGTACGTATTCAAGTCGTCGTTCGACAAGGCCAATCGCACGTCGATTGCGTCGTTCCGCGGGCCCGGATTGGAAAAGGGGCTGGCCGTTTTGGCGCGAGTGAAGGCGGAGATCGGCGTTCCCGTCTTGACGGACGTGCACACCGAACAACAGGCGACGGAGGCGGGGACGATCGTGGACGTGCTCCAAATTCCGGCGTTCTTGTGCCGGCAAACCGATCTGTTGATCGCGGCGGCGAACACCGGCAAAGTGGTCAACGTGAAGAAGGGGCAGTTTCTTTCCCCCGCCGAAATGGAAAACGTGGTAAAAAAAGTCGAGGAATGCGGCAGCCGCCGCTTGCTGCTGACCGAGCGAGGGTCGTCGTTCGGGTACAACAACCTCGTGGTGGACATGCGGTCTTTTCCAATCATGCGGCGGTTTGGGTATCCCGTCGTGTTCGATGCGACTCATAGTGTCCAGTTGCCCGGCGGTGGCGGCACCAAATCGAGCGGTCAGCGTGAGTTTGTGGAGCCGCTTGCCTGTGCAGCCGCCGGTGCGGGAGTCGATGGGTTTTTCATGGAAGTGCATCCCGATCCTGATCGCGCTTTGTCGGATGGACCGAACATGGTGTCGTTGCATCAATTGAAAACGCTGTTGGAGCGGGTCCTGCGGGTATGGAACGCGGCAAATCGGGCAAACTAGGATCATCCACCATGTCGGTCTCGTCGTCGGTGTCGAGCGAGAGCGGGCGTCCGGAGGGTCTTGAAGAAGGCAAGCGCGTGCTCGAGATCGAGGCCCGCGCCGTGCTTGCCCTCATCGATCGGCTGGATGAAACGTTCGTCCGGGCCGTCGATGTGCTGGAGCGGTGCGAGGGCAAGGTCGTGGTCTGCGGCATGGGCAAATCCGGCCTCATCGGTCAAAAGATCGCCGCGACGCTCGCCAGCACCGGCACGCCCTCGTTCTTCGTCCACCCGGCCGAAGGGGTGCATGGGGATCTCGGCATGTTGGCACGGGGGGATGCGCTGATCGCCATTTCCAACAGCGGAGAGACGCAGGAATTGCTTCAAGTGCTGCCGTATGTCGAACGGATGGGGATGCCGGTGATCGCGCTGACGGGGCGGATGAATTCCACGCTGGCCAAACACGCCGACGTGGCGTTGGACGTGTCGGTGGCGGAAGAGGCCTGTCCGTTGGGATTGGCCCCCACCGCCAGCACCACCGCCACCCTCGCCATGGGTGATGCGCTCGCCGTCGCGCTGCTGCAGAGGCGGGGCTTCAAACGGGAGGATTTTGCGCTGTTTCATCCGGGCGGGACGCTCGGCCGGCGACTGCTCGTCACGGTCAAGGATCTCATGCACGCCGGATCGGCCGTCCCGAAGGTCAAGGAATCCACGGCGGGCATGGCCGCCATTTTGGAAATGACGGAGAAGAAGCTCGGTATGACCACCGTCGTGGACGAACATGACGAACTGGTCGGCGTCATCACCGACGGCGACGTGCGACGGTTCCTCCAGCGGGGAGGTGATATCGTCGGTGCGACCGCAAAGGATTTAGGCACGGGGAGTCCCAAAACGATCGGGCCTGATGATTTGGCGGCGAAAGCGGTCGAAATCATGGAACGGTTTTCGATCACCACGCTCGTCGTGACGGCCGGAGACCGCCGCATCCTGGGCGTGATCCATCTGCACGATCTACTCAAAAACGGGATCGTATGAACCGCGTCCTCGAAACATGGAAAGAGATCGGGCAAGATTCTCTCAATCTGCCCAACGTGCTCACGCTGGGGCGGATTCTGTTGATCCCGATCTTTGTGCTCATCTTCATGGACCCGACGCCGGATCGGTCGTTACTCGCCGCCGTGATCTTCACCGCCGCAGCCGTGACCGATCTGCTGGACGGATACATCGCCCGCCGCACCGGTCAGATTACGAAGCTCGGGAAGCTGCTCGACCCCATTGCCGACAAACTGCTGGTGTTGTCGGCGCTCATTCTGCTCGTGAACGTGGATCGAGTCGGCGCGCTCGTGGCGATCCTCATCATCGCGCGGGAATTGACCGTGACGGGCATCCGCGCCATGGCCGCCGGCGAACGGATGATCATCGCGGCGCAGACGATGGGTAAGTACAAGATGGCCCTTCAAGTGGTGGCGATCGTGCTGTTGATCTTGGATGGAACCTGGCTCGCCGAATTCGGCAACGTCTATCTCGTCGGCACCGCCACGCTCTACCTGTCTCTTGTGCTCGGCTATCTGTCTGGTTGGCAGTACGTGCGGAGCTTCTGGAAGCAAGTCGTGGCCAAGGGATTCTGAACCGGCTTCGATCGACCGCCCGTCGTGAAACACGATCTTTTCCTTCTGCACGTCTTCGGTCTCTTAAGCCTTCTCTTCATGGTTCTTGGCTGCCAGAAGA
>JANDJJ010000029.1 GCA_024330945.1 Nitrospira sp.
TGGGGGCGGAGTCGTTTTGTGTCCGGCCGGGCGCGTTATTACCGGAGGATGCCGAGGGGCTTGGTTCATAGAGCACGATTTCCACGCGGCGATTTTTGCTGCGGCCTTGCTCATTGGCGTTGGTCGCGGTGGGTCTCCCGTCTCCGTATCCGACGGCCGTCAGTCTGGCCGGATCCAATCCTCCCCGCTCAACGAGGTAGCGGACGACGCTGTCCGCGCGGGCGTTTGAAAGATCCACGTTGCTCGCGTAGCGGGCTCGCAATGAGGGACCGATCTCCACGTTGTCTGTGTGTCCCTCCACTCGAATGAGCCGAGAGTCGCCGCTGTTGATGAGATAAGCGATCAATTGATCCAGCACATGATGGCCTTCGGGTTTAATGGCGGCTTGTCCCGATTCGTAATACAGGATGTTGGATAAATCGCCGAGGGTGATCCGGCTTTCTCCGGATGCCTTCCGCGTCGTCAATTGCTTCGCGATGAGATCGCTCGGAGCCGTCTCCCCTTTCGAGGCCGTTGCCGGTGAGAGGGCGGTTTCCCACGATTGAGCCATCGGTTCTCGCGACTCTCGTCCTCCGATGCGTTTGACCCGGTCTCCTTTGAACACGCGGGTGGTCGCTTTTATCACTCGCGCCGTTGCCGTATGGTCTTCTGTGGACAAGACTTTGATCTGGCCGATTTTTCGGACCGGAAGCCCGACACTGTGGCGATAAAGATCCAAGACATCGCCGACTTGAAGTCCGTCTGCGCTCCCGCGATCCACATATACCACGTTCCATTGCGAAACCATGGTCATGGGTTTGTCGGCCTGGATCTCGACGATCATTCCCTCGCCCTCGACGTCCGCGGCTCGGTTTGCGTTTCCGACATCTCCGGCGGGTGGAGCGACGAAGCGCATCACGAGATCTCCGGGCGCGATGGGCCCATAGCCGACGACCGTTTCAGCGGTCGTCAACTCGTGTTCGATGTCGGTGACCTTGACGACCGCCACGCGGATGATGACCGAGCCAAGGTATTCTCTGGTGAGCGGGTGGAAGACCTTGCGAACGCGTCGATAGACGGTAAAGAGATCTCCGATCGCCGCCGCTGCCGGGTTGTCGAGTTTGAGATAGAGGACATCGCGGGTTCCGAGGAGCATTCGGTTGCCGGAGGATTGATTGTCTCCGGTGATCAAATTCACCATCCCGTCGCGAGGAGTGACTTTCTGGATTGCCCCGCTCGCAAAGGCGACGGCCGCCTCGCCGTAACGAACGACACGGGGGTCTTGAATTTGTGCGATCGCGTCCTCCAGACACAGGGGCAAGCCGAGAGAGAGAATCAGGGCACAGGTCGTCAACGTCTTCATCATAGCGGTTCCTTCACGTAAGGCGTGAGCGAGAAGGGATATTGCAAAAACCATAGCAAATCATCTTGACTTGTCAAGAATTTGGAACCGGTTGGTTTGGGTTTGACGGCCGTTTTCGTGCGGTGTTATAGATCTTCCGTGCAGGGGGTAGGAGGAGGCGGGCGGAAGGGAGTCCGGACGCATGGCCGATCAATTTCAGATCCCTCTTCAGATTCCCGCACGTTCTTCTAAGAAGAAACGGATTGAGACTCAGATCCATCGGCGCCGGGCCGCTCCGGCCTCCGGTTCAATGGAATCGGAGTGGGATGCTTCACGAGCAGAACCACCGAGCCGGCTGAAAATGATGCCCTCCGCAGACCAGCCGATGACGGAGGAGCCTCTCGAATAGAAAGAGGCGGATCCGGCCTTTCTTCTTCCTTAAATAAATAAGTTGATGAGATTGTTTGCGATGAGCAAGACAAGGAGGAGGACGTTTTGCGTCGAGCCGGAGGTCATCAACGGTCTCGTCCTCTTAACGGACTGGGGGTAGGACTTTCGGGTCTGACCGAATTAGGTCCTTTGCTCGCTTGCTATCTTGCGAACCTTCTATCTAAGATCCATAACTTCTTTTTCAAGTCAATATCTTGCGAGTCGAAGACAATGGTCGAGCCGGATCTTGTCCAATACCTGACGAAATTCCTTCCTATTCTGCTGTTTATTTTTGCCGCGCTCACCTTTGGGATTGGGACGTTGGTGGTGAGTTATTTGGTCCAGCCCAAGTATCCGGAGCCGGAAAAACTGTCGGTGTATGAGTGCGGCTCGGAGCCCTTTTCCGACGCCCGGATGCCGTTTCCGGTCCGGTACTATGTCTTTGCCGTGCTGTTCGTCATTTTCGACATCGAAGTGATTTTCTTGTATCCCTGGGCGGTGGTGTTTCGCAACATCGGGATCATCGGATTGATTGAAATGTTGATCTTCATCGGTCTGTTCGTCGTGGCGTACGTGTATGCCTGGCGAAAGGGGGCGTTGGAATGGGACTGATCCAACTGGGTCGGCATGAGAAAGACGGCACGCCGGACGTCTTCGTCGGTTCTCTGGAAAAGGCGGTAAATTGGGCGCGCAAAGGGTCTCTATGGCCCATGACCTTCGGGCTCGCCTGTTGCGCCATTGAAATGATGGCCGCCGTCTCGTCGCGGTACGACATGGATCGGTTCGGGGCCGGCGTGTTTCGCGGCTCGCCGAGGCAGTCGGACCTGATGATCGTGGCGGGGACGGTCTGCCGTCGGATGGCGCCGGTGATCAGAAAAATTTACGATCAGATGCCGGAGCCGAAATACGTGATCGCGATGGGCTCATGCGCCACGTCCGGCAATATTTATGACAGCTACAGTGTCGTGCAGGGGGTCGATCGATTTATTCCGGTGGATATGTATGTGCCGGGCTGTCCGCCGACACCGGAAGCCCTGTTGGATGGTATCTTGAAGCTGCAAGAGCGCATCATGCAGCGGCGTGTGTTCACCACGCAGCCCAAAGAAGTGAAGATCGGTCTGAAAGTATAAAAGCCCCGGCGGTTTCCGTGCACCAATTGGCCAAGCGGATTCAGGAGTCGTTCACGAGCGGGTTCGTCAGCGCGTCGGAATGGCGCGGGGACGTGGCCGTCACCGTCACGAGAGACAAGGTTCATGACATCGCCGAGTTTCTCCGCGACGATCCGGGGATGGCTTTTGATTACATCGTCCACGTGAGTTCGGTGGACTGGCCGGACGACGAGGAGCGGTTCGAAGTGGTGTGGGAATTCTACTCGATTCGGAAGCGGCACCGCCTGCGATTGAAGACCAGAGTGCCGGAGTCCGATTGTGTCGTGGACTCCCTGACGGACCTGTGGAAGGGAGCGGATTTCATGGAACGTGAAGTCTACGACATGATGGGGATTCGATTTCGAAACCATCCGGACCTCCGGCGGATTCTCTTGCCGGACGATTTTGCCGAAGGCTATCCGTTGCGGAAGGATTTCCCGCTCCGGGGCAAGGGGTGGCGCGATACCTTTGAGTTTCTGGACGAGCAGCCCTGAGAGGGGGACGAGGGGTCATGGCGTTCGAAGATCAAAGAACCACGGTCTATAAAGTCGATCCGGAACATCCGGAGAGCGAGACGCTTCCCGCGTTGCGAACGGAGGAACTGCTCTTGAACATGGGACCTCAGCACCCCAGCACGCACGGGGTGCTGAAGGTCATCATGGAGCTGGAGGGGGAGCGGGTGGTGAAGTCCACGCCGGTCATGGGGTATCTGCACCGCGGAGTCGAAAAGCTGGCCGAGGACGGCACCTATCATCAATTTATCCCCCACACAGACCGGCTCGACTACGTCTGCGCCATGTACAACAACTTCGCCTATTGCCGTGCCGTGGAAAAGCTGTTGGACCTCAAGGTGCCGGACCGCGCCGAGTACCTGCGGACCATCGTGGCGGAGGTTCAGCGCATCATCGGGCATCTCTTTTGGCTGAGCGCCCAGGCGCTGGATATCGGCGCCATGACGGTCTTCTTTTATTGCTTCCGTGATCGGGAAATCCTGTTGGATTGGTTTGATGAACTCTGTGGCGCTCGTCTCACGACCAGTTGGTATCGTATCGGAGGGGTCGAGCGGGACTTGACGCCGTCGTTGATCTCGAAACTGAAGGCGTTTCTCGACTATTTTCCGCCCAAGATCGATGAGTATCAGGTCTTTCTGGAAAAGAACCGCATTTGGCTCGCCCGCACCAAGGGCATCGCCGTCATTTCGGCCGAGGACGCCGTCAATTTCGGGTTGAGCGGGCCGACGCTGCGTGGGTCTGGCGTGGACTACGATCTGCGCAAGTATGAGCCCTACAGCGCCTATCCGAAGTGCGAGTTCAGCGTGCCGGTCGGGAAAAACGGCGATACCTACGACCGATACTGGATCCGCATGATGGAGCTGTACGAAAGCGTGAAAATCATCAAGCAGTGTTTGGAGCAGATGGAGGAGGGCCCCGTCATGGCGGAGGTTCCCAGTGTGACCTTCCCGCCGAAGCAAAGGGTGTTCACGAACCTCGAGTCGATGATCCAGCAGTTCAAGCTCTTCTCGCAGGGGTTCAAGGCGCCCCCCGGTGAAATCTATTGCGGAACCGAAGCGCACAAGGGGGAGCTCGGTTTCTATATCGTCAGCACGGGAGGCGGTAAACCCTATCGGCTGAAAATCCGCGCTCCGTCGTTCATTCACATGGGGGCGTTCGATCACATGGCCAGGGGCTACATGATTTCCGACGCCTGTACGATTTTCGGAACCTACGATATCGTCATGGGTGAGTGCGATCGATAGAGGAGTCGGCGATCGGAATCGGGATAGGAATCGGATGGTTGTGGGGCAAAGTTCGGTGGGTTGTGTCAACAAAGACTTGCGAGCGGGCGAAGCAGTGATGGGGCGCGGGGGAACACCATGGGACTGAAACCGGCCACCAATCCCGATGTCGAAGCGGCGACGATCGAGCTGACGATCGACGGCAATCGTGTCGTCGCAAAAGACGGGGTGTCGCTGTACGACGTCATTGCCATGACGGGGAAGATCATCCCAGCCATGTGTTACCACTACACCTTCGATCCCTTCGGCTCCTGCGGGATGTGCCTCGTCATGCAGGAGGGGAAGAAGGCTCCCGTTCGATCATGCACCGCCAAGGCGGCAGCCGGCATGGTCATCCGCACAGAAGGAGAGGACCTCTTTCTCGCCCGTAAGAAGGCCGTTGAAAAACATCTGTCCGTCCATCCGTTGGATTGTCCGGTTTGCGACGCGGACGGCCACTGCGAGCTACAAGACATGGCGTTCGAGCACGGTGTCACGAACCTCCCCAACGCCAAGCAGAAATTTATTCCCGAAGACACCCGCAGTTTGGTGCTGGACTTCAACATGAACCGGTGCATCGCCTGCGCCGAGTGCATCAACATGTGCAAAGACGTGTTGATGATCGATGCGCTGCAGTTCATGAAAAAGGGAGGATTCAATCAGGTCGTCCCTAAAGGCGACGTGGCGCTTCAGTGCGAGTTTTGCGGGGATTGTCTCGCGGTCTGCCCCGTCGGCGCCATCACGAACAAATTCTCCAAGTATTTGTACAAACCATGGCAGATGAAGAAGACGGCCACGACCTGCAACTATTGCGGGGACGGCTGCCAGTTGTATTTGGAAACGAAAGACGAGGAAGTTATCCGCGTCACCTCGCCCTTGTCATGGAAGAACAAGTGGGGCGATCGGGCGGAAACGGCGAAGGGTCACGGGGGACTGTGCGTCAGGGGCCGCTTCGGATTCGAGTTCATCGACAGCAAGGCGCGGCTTAAGCAGCCGCTCGTTCGTGAAGGCGATCGGCTCGTCGAGAAACCGTGGCTGGAGACGATGCATCTGCTCGTCGATCGGCTTACTGAGATCAAGCGGAAACATAGTCCCGGCGCCATCGCCGGTCTGATCACGGCGCGGTGTACGAACGAAGAAGCGTATTTGTTTCAAAAGCTCATGCGGGTGGGATTCGGGAGCAATCATCTCGACAGCAGCGCCCGCTACGGCCATATGAATTTCGTGCACGCGATGAAGCGCGCGGTCGGAATTGGACGGTCGCTCAACGGCTGGGAGGAGTTCACCAAAGCCAAGGCCGTTCTTTTGATCGGTTCGAACGTGACCGAGACCAATCCCTTGACGTCGGTGCGGATCAAGGAAGCCATCCGTGTGTACAAAGCCCAGGTAGTGACGATCGATTCCGCCGTCACGAACATGGCCAAGCTGGCCTCCCATCCGTTCTTGATCAAGCCGGGTACGGAGGGGCTGGTGATCGACGGGCTGGTGAAGACTGTGATCGATCAGGATTTGATCGACGAGGAGGTCGTGCGCAAGTACCCCGAGGCGTTCGGTGCGTTGAGGGCGGCCGTCGCCGATCTGTCGCTCGAAGAGATTGCCGCAAGAACGGGTATATCCGTCGAGGCGTTTCACGAGATCGCGCGGATCTTCGCCGAGGCGCCGCGATCGATCATTCTCTGTGCCGAGGGCATCGTCAGAAAGGCCGACGGGTACCGCAACGTGTTGAAGCTTGTCGACTTGGCTTGGATCACCGGCAAACTTGGTCGCCCGGGATGTGGCGTGAATACCGTCACGGAGGAGCCGAACGAACAGGGTGTCGTCGATATGGGAGCAGCTCCCGAGTTCTTGCCCGGCCAGGCTCGGTTCGATGATCCGATCGCGCGCGAACGTTTTGAGAAGGCCTGGAGCGCGTCGCTCCCCGCCCCCGCATCTGGCTTGCGCCTCGTTGACATTCTTCAGGGATGCAAGACGGGCACGATCAAGGCGCTGTACGTGGTGGGAGAAAATCCGTTGGCGACTCTTCCGGCTTCCATGGAGATACGGTCAGCCTTGGAGAAGCTCGAATTGCTGGTGGTGCAGGATCCGTTTCTTACCGAGACAGGCAGGATGGCGCACGTCGTGCTCCCCGCCTGTACCTACGCGGAGAAGGACGGCACGTTTACGAACTTGGAGGGCCGCGTGCTCCGCGTTCGTCAGGCGCTGGACCCGATCGGAGAGAGCCTGCCGGATTGGCATATCATGACGGCGCTGGCCAACGCGATGGGGTGTCAGTGGGAATATCAATCCGTCAACGACATTCAGGCCGAGGTCAGAAAGTTGGTGCCCGGCTATTACAACCTGGGTCAGCCCCGCAGGGTCGAGCCGCTGCCGGATGACTACCTTGCGAACGGGTATGCCGCGGACGTCCGTGCTCGCTATGCGGCGGGGGCCGATCCCGGAGAGGGCGGCCGTCCCTTCTCGTTGCAGATGGGGCAGGTGCTCACCCATTCGGGCAAGCTGTCGACCGAAGCTCCCGGTCTGATGAAGATCGCCCCCAACACAGGGAAACTACGCATGAATCCTCTTGACATGGAGCGAATGAAAGTGCGGGACGGGTCCAAGGTCCGCGTCACGTCCGAACGTGGTTCCCTCCAGATCGGCGTCGAGCCGGATCAATCCGTCGCCCCGGGGACCTGTTTCTTTCCGGAGCATTTCAACGAACCGCCCGTGAAAGATCTGATGACCGTGTCGGTCGACGCCGTGACCGGCGTGCCTGCGTTCAAGCAGTGCCGGGTCAGTATTGAGCCGGCGGGATCAAATCAAACGTGAGCAGCCCGATGGCGACGGAGTAGGAGACGACGATGAGCGTGGGCGCCTTGACGAAAAAGATTGTGCAAGCGGCTCTGTTCCATGAGATTTGGACGGCGATGAAAGTGACGTTTCGCCACATGTTCCACCGTCCGATCACCTTTCAATATCCGCGCGAGCAGAGGACGATTCCCGATACCCATCGGGGCGCCCTGGGGCTTCTCCGTTACGATGACGGGCGTGAACGATGCGTGGGGTGTGATCTCTGCGAGGCGGCGTGCCCCTCGCGCTGCATCAAGGTGATCAGCGCGGAGGACAAGGCCCGTCCCCTCCAGCGGTATGCGGTCGAATTCTACATCGACATCACCAAATGCGTGTTTTGCGGCTATTGCGTCGAGGCCTGTCCGGTGAACGCGCTCGCGATGACGAAGATGTACGAATTTTCGACCCATGATAAACGGGCTTTGCTGTTCGACAAAAAGAAACTGTATGAAATCGGCGAGCGTCATCTGGAAGACGGCAAGAAATATCTCTACGCCCATAATCAGGAACAGAACGTCGAGGAGAGCCGCGAGTATCGGTATTACTTTCCACAGTCCGTGCTCCGATCCACGCAACCGCCTCCGAAGCATCTGAGCTGAGCCATCGACATGATCGCGGTGTTTTTTGCGTATTTTGCAGTGGTCAGTATTGTCGCCGCCGTGCTGACGGTGTCGCTCAGAAATCCGGTTCATTGCGGGCTTGCCCTGCTGGCTCTGTTGATGCATGTGTCCGGCCTCTTCGTGCTGCTGAACGCCGAATTTCTCTGGGCTGTCCAGGTCATCGTCTATGCGGGCGCCATTTTGGTGTTGTACCTGTTCGTCTTGATGCTGTTGAATCTCAAAACCGACGAACGCTATCTCCATTCGTCATATCTGTACTTCCTCGGTCCGGCCGTCGCAGGAGCCGGCTACGTCCTCTTCCTGCTGATTCAGTCGCCGTATGAGGGGGCGAAGGGCAACACACCCGCGTCGGTCGTGCTCGAACACGGGGATACGTATGCGGTGGGCATCAAAATGTTCAGCGACCATCTGTTGCAATTTGAAATCGTGGGCGTCTTTCTGCTGGGCGCCATCATCGGGGCGATCGTGCTGGCAAAGACGCCCAAGCCGATGCCCAAGCCGATGGATGGAAGCGAGCGGCGAAGCAATCGCTAGAGTCTGGAGCGAGGCATGGTTCCATTGAGCGCATACGTCGCCGTTAGCGCGATCCTCTTCATCACGGGCCTGTTGGGCGTGTTGATCAGACGCAACTTCATCATCGTGCTGATGGCCGTCGAGATCATGCTGAACGCCGCCAACATCAATCTGGTCGCGTTTTCGCACTATCTGGAGTCCATGGCCGGGCAACTGGTCGCGTTGTTCGTCATCGCCATCGCCGCCGGGGAAGCCGCCGTCGGGCTGGCGATCATCATCGTCGTCTTCCGCGGCAAGGTCGCGACGAACGTGGATGAAATGAACTTGTTGAAGTGGTGAACACGATGGACGTGACCGATCTGCTCATCAAGCTCATTCCGGTGCTTCCCCTCTTGGCCGTCATCTCTAACGGCCTGTTCGGAAGCCGGTATTCGACCGGCGTGGCTCATCGATTGGCGTGGGGATCGGTCGGCTTGTCGTTTCTCTGCGCGATCGGCGTTTCCATCGAGGTATGGAGGACGGGGATCGTCCATGAAGTGGTCGTCTATCGATGGATTTTCGGCGGGGACCTGACGATCAACTTGGCCTACCTGATCGATCCGTTGACCTGCGCCTGGCTGCTGGTCGTCACCGGTGTGGGATTTCTCATCCACGTCTATTCCGTCGGATACATGCATGGAGAACCGGGGTTCACGCGCTTCTTCACCTACATGAACCTGTTCATGGTTTCCATGCTGCTGTTGGTGATGGGGAACAACTACGTGGTGCTGTTCATCGGCTGGGAAGGCGTCGGCCTCTGCTCCTATCTGCTCATCGGCTACTACTATGAGCGTGTGTCGGCGGCGAAGGCCGCGACCAAGGCCTTCGTTGTGAACCGCATCGGCGACGCGGGATTCCTCTTGGCCATCTTTCTCGTGTTCGTCAATTTCAATACGCTCGACTATACCGGCGTGTTCGCGCAGGCCGGCTCGCTTTCGCCGGAAATGGCCACGGCCATCGCCCTCTGTTTGCTGGTGGGCGCGGTGGGGAAATCGGCGCAGATCCCTCTGTACACCTGGTTGCCCGATGCGATGGAGGGGCCCACGCCGGTCAGCGCGCTGATTCACGCGGCCACGATGGTGACGGCCGGCGTCTATATGATCGTCCGCAATCACGTCATTTTCGATCTCTCGCCCGTCGCGATGTCCGTCGTGGCGTTCGTCGGCGGAGGAACCGCCCTGTTCGCCGCGACGATCGGCCTGGTTCAAACCGATATCAAGCGGGTGTTGGCCTACTCGACCGTGAGTCAGCTTGGATACATGTTTCTCGGTTGCGGGATCGGCGCCTATGCGGCCGCCGTGTTCCACGTCATCACGCACGCGTTCTTCAAGGCGCTGTTGTTCTTGTCGGCCGGGTCGGTGATTCATGCCCTCGCGGGCGAGCAGGACATCCGCAAAATGGGCGGCTTGAGCAAGAAAATTCCCTGGACCTATCGCCTCTTCCTGATCGGCACCGTGGCGATCGCCGGCCTGCCGCCCCTCGCCGGGTTTTGGAGCAAGGACGAAATCATGGCGCACGCCTTCGTCCGCGATCACTACCTGCTCTACGGCGTGGCGGCGATCGGCGCCTTTCTCACGTCGTTCTACATGTTTCGGCTGACTTATCTGACGTTCTACGGATCGTCCAGAATGGACCGTCACACCGAAGAACACGTGCACGAGTCGCCGATGGTGATGGTCGGTCCCTTGATGGCGCTGGGGCTGTTGTCGCTGGTCGGCGGGCTGCTGTTGGGGTTTCCTCCGGAGCACGGCTGGTTGCATCACTTTCTGGAACCGGTCGTCGATCTTCCGACGGACCACGATGCTGGTCTGGGATTGACGCTCCTCCTGATGAGCGGAGCCACCGCCATTGCGCTGCTCGGATGGGGGCTGGCCCACTTTCTCTATCATGTCAGCCCGCAGACCGCCGAGGGCTGGACCGCGAGATTCTCCGGCGTCTATACGACCTTGTTGAACAAGTATTACGTGGACGAGTTTTACGACGTGGCGTTCGTCGAGCCGACGAAACGACTGGGGGAATTCCTCGACTGGTTCGATCGGACCGTCATCGACGGCATGGTGCGGGGCGTGGGACGTCTGGCCGACTGGGGGTCGGCCGGATCCACCTGGATCGAAAAGCACGTGATTTACGCCGGATTGAACTTGATCGGATATGGCAATCATCTCGCCGCGCGCGAGGGAAGAAAAATCCAGAGCGGCATGGTCCACCATTACGCCGCTCTGCTCGTGGCGGGAATTTTTCTGATCGCGTTGGTGGTGCAAGTCATCATCCAACGCTAGGACGAACCGACTCGGACGTCGTTTATCATGCTGGAAGAACTCACGGCCGGTTTCCCGATTCTCTCCTGCATTCTCTTTCTGCCGCTGGCGGGCGCGATCCTTCTGTGGCTGATCGAGGATGAAGATCTGGTGCGGACCTCGGCCTTGGCGGTCTCCTTGATCGAGCTTGCGCTCACCGTGTTCGTGCTGCTTCGGTTTGTCCCGGAATCGGCCGCGATGCAGTTCGTGGAGCGGGTCCAATGGGTTCCCGCCCTGGGCATCAGCTATCATCTCGGCGTGGACGGCATCAGCGCGCTCTTCGTCGGGCTGACGGCGTTTCTCACCGTGTTGGTGGTGATCTATTCCTGGGACACCGTCCGCTATCAACTCAAGTTGTACATGATGTGCCTGTTGGCGCTGGAGACGACGACGATGGGAGTCTTCGTCTCCCTCGATCTCGTCCTGTTCTTCGTCTTTTGGGAACTGATGTTGATCCCCAGTTACTTTCTGATCAAACTCTGGGGCGGCGGAGCCGAGCGTCATTACGCGGCATTGAAGTTCGTGCTCTACACCCTCCTGGGCAGCGTCTTCCTGCTGGTCGGCATCGCCCTTCTGAACATCAATTTCCATCAGTGGGCCTCGTTGCATCATGCGGAGCAGGCCTACTCCTTTGATTTGTTGGAACTGCTGTCGGTCCCGGTGCCGTACAACCAGCAGGTGCTCATCTTTTGGCTGATGTTCATGGGGTTTGCGTTCAAGGCGCCGCTCTTTCCGTTCCATACGTGGCTTCCTGATGCGTTGCTGGAGGGGCCGATCGGAATGGCGGTGGTCTTGGCGGGCGTCAAGCTCGGAACGTTCGGCTTCATACGGTTCAGCATCCCGCTTCTTCCCGACGCGTCCAAGAGCGAAGCGGTCGTCATGGCAGTGGTGTTCCTCGGTCTCTGCGCCATTCTCTATGGAGCCTGGATCGCGCTGATTCAGCACGATTTGAGGCGGCTGTTGGCCTACAGCAGCATCAGCCATCTGGGATTCGTCGTGGTGGGACTCTTCGCGTTGAACTACCAGGGCCTTCAAGGAAGCCTGTTGACCATGATCAATCTTGGCTTCAGCACCGCGGGGCTCTTCTTCATCGCTGGGTTCCTCTATTCACGGCAACAGACGACGCAGTTGTCTTCGTTCGGAGGCATGGCCAAACAGGTTCCGCTCTTGGCCACGTTTTTCTTGATCATCGGACTCGCCTCGATCGGGCTGCCGGGCACGAACGGCTTCGTGGGAGAGTTTCTGATCCTCATGGGAGCGTTCAAGGCGAGGTGGTGGATCGGGGCGATCGCCGTCCTGGGCGTGATTTTCGGAGCGGCGTATGTTCTTTGGTACTACGAACGCGCCATGCTCGGCCCCGCGGGGAAGGCCGTGAAGAGCACGATGAGCGACCTCCAGTTTCGCGAGATCATCATCGCTTCGGCCCTGTCCGTGATGATCGTGTGGATCGGACTTTACCCGTCCCCGTTTCTTCGAATCATGAACGGATCGGTGCAGGCGCTGGTCGATCGGTTGAATCACGGGACCGTGGCGGCGTTCGAACCCCCTGCCGGTGAAAACGAACCTTAAATTTATGGTCGAATACATCCTGCTGTACATCCTCTTTGCCCCCTTCGCCGGAGCGTTGGCGCTGATCTTCGTGTCGAACCGCCAACCCATGCTGGTCAGGGGCATCGCGGTGGCCTCGACCTTCGTCTGTTTGGTCGCGGCGGTGTATCTGTTTTACGCCTACGATCCGGTGAAAGGCGGATTTCAATTCGTCCAGAAGTTTCAATGGTCCAAAGAACTGGGGATTGCGCTGCACTTGGGCGTCGATGGAATCGGGACTCCGCTCGTGTTGGCCTCGGCCGTCTTGCTCTTTACGGGCGTTTTCGTGTCCTGGCACATCACGGATCGCACCAAGGAGTTTTATATTTGGTTGCTGATCCTGGCGGCGGCCACGATCGGCGTCTTTATGTCGTTGGATCTGTTTTTCCTGTACTTCTTCTACGAGATGTCCGTGATCCCCATGTATTTGCTGCTGGGCATGTGGGGCAGCCACACCAAGAAGTACTTGGAGATGACGGATCCGGAGGGGGTCAAGCTCAGGGATTCCGTCGGCTTCATCTTCAATTTCGGCGCCAACAGCAAAGAGTACGCGGCGATGAAACTGGTTCTTTTCTTGTCGGCCTTTGCGGTGGTGGCGCTGATGGGGATTCTGCTCATCTACAAATATTCCGGCCTGAACACATTCGACATCCTGGTGCTTCGCGAACAGGCCAATCTGATGAACATTCCCGCGCTGGGGACGACGCTGGATAAGATCATTTGGATTCTGGTGTTCTTCGGGTTCGCCTCGATCGCGCCGATTTGGCCCTTGCACTCCTGGTCGCCCGTCGGGCACGCCGCAGCTCCGGCGGCCACCAGCATGCTGCACGCAGGGGTGCTCATGAAGCTGGGGCATTTCTCGATCATCCGGGTCGCGTTCGAAATTCTTCCCGATACGACCAGGGAGTTGATGCCGATCGCCGCCGTACTCTGCGTGTTCAGCATCGTCTACGGGGGGCTCGTGGCGTTTTACGCCAAGGACACCAAGTACGTGATCGGCTATTCGAGTTCCAGCCACATGGGCTACGTGTTTCTCGGCATGGCGGCGCTGAATTACATCAGTTTGAGCGGCGCGGTCATCTATATGTTCGCACACGCGATGGCGACGGGCATGCTCTTCGCCATGGCGGGGTGGGTGTATGACCAGACCCATACGCGCGATCTGCCCTCTCTGGGCGGACTCTCGAACAAAATGCCGTTCATCGCCGGATGCTTCGTGGTCGGCTGCATGGCGTCGATCGGCATGCCCGGCACGGTGAACTTTATCGCCGAAGTGATGATCATCGTCGGCAGTTGGAACAAATACCCGCTTCAGGTCATCGTCGCCGTGCTCGGCATCGTGCTGACGATGGCGTATCTCTTCAACATGATGCGGGCCGTGTTCTATGGACCGATGAGCCAAAAGTACAGCCATACGCATGACGCGGTGGCCACGGTGGACCGGCTGCCGCTGTTGGTGATGATCGCCGTCAGCGTCGGCTTCGGGATTTTCCCGGTGCAGTTATACGACGTGGTTCGCTCCGGCGTGGATCCGTTGGTCGCCAAGATCACCTACGTCGCGCCGGTTGCCCTGACCGATGATAAAACCGGGGGGATCGGTCGGGATCCGGCTCCGGGAGCGGACCGGCCTCCACTGCTGGCGACCCATCCCCCGTCGCGTACGCCTGACGCCTCGCGGGAGCACGAATGACCTTCGATCTGACCATATCGGTTGCCGATCTGCTGCTGTTGCTGCCGGAGATTTTCCTGACCTGCTGGCTCTGCGTGGTCTTGGTCGTCGATTTTTCCTGTCCGCGCCTGCCCCATACGCGACTCGCCTTCCTCAGCGTGATCGGCTTGGCTGCCACGCTGGTCTGTCTCGCATGGTTTGACGTGGCTCACGTGTCCGGTTCGTTGTTCGGCAACATGTTCGTCTTGGACCGCATGGCCATCTTCTTCAAGATGTTCATCGTCGGGTCCACGGCGCTCGTCATTTTGGCGTCGATGCAGTACGTCGATCGCTTCACGTTGTTCCGGGGGGAATATTACTTTCTGGTTGTGATGTCGGCGTTGGGCATGATGTTTATGGCGTCGGCGAACGACATGTTGTCGCTTTTCGTCAGCATCGAGTTTTCAACGTTGGGGTTTTATATCCTCGTCGGTTATCTGCGCGAGGATCTCACCTCGAACGAGGCGGGGCTCAAGTTTTTCGTGCTCGGCGTGTTCGCAGCGGGCCTCCTTGCCTACGGCATCAGCCTCGTGTACGGCGAAACGGGCAAGCTGGTCTTTTCAGAGATGACGCCGACGCACACGACGGGCACCATGATCGGATTTTTGCTCATTTTCGCCGCGCTGGGATTCAAAATCGGAGCGGTGCCGTTTCATGCGTGGATCCCGGACACCTATCACGGCGCACCGACGCCGGTGACGGCGTTCCTGTCGATTGCTCCGAAAGGCGCCGCGTTCGCCATCCTGATCCGGCTGTTCTTCGTCGCGCTGGCGTCCTTCAAGCCCATATGGGTGTTGCTGTTGGTGGCGGTGTCCATCTTGTCGATGACGTACGGAAACATCGTGGCCATCGCGCAGCGGAACATCAAGCGCCTGTTGGCTTACTCTGGAATCGCGCAGGTCGGAAACGTGCTCATCGGCTTGGCGGCCGGAACGAAAATGGGGAGCGACGCCATTTTGTTTTACCTCCTCACCTACCTGTTTGCGAATATCGGCGCGTTCGCCGTCGTGATCGCGGTCGCGCAAGCCATCGGCAGCGAAGAGATCGACGACTACAGCGGTTTGAACAGACGGTCGCCGTTCTTGGCCTTTGCGATGTTGCTGTTTTTGCTTTCGTTGGCCGGAGTTCCGCCGCTGGCCGGATTCATCGGCAAGCTCTATATTTTCATCGCCGCCGTGAAGGAAGGTTTGTATACGCTGATTGCGGTCGGGCTGATCAACATCGTGATCTCGATGTACTATTACTTGGTCGTCGTGAAAAAGATGTACATCAATGAACCGACCGATCCGTCGCCAGTCAGTATTTCCGGCCCCATGAAGGCCGTGGTCTATATCGGCTTGGCCGGCACGTTGGTGATCGGCATTTATCCTCAGCCGGTCATCGAGTGGGTCGTCGACGCCACCCTGATGTTCTCGAACATGGTTGGTCCCTCGGCCGTCGTCACCCCATCTCTCCCTCCGTTCGGCGGGTAGTCATTCCGGTTCAGGCCGGTCGTTCTGCTAGAATGACGCGACCGTCCGTCCGGACGTCCGGAGGCGGCTTCGAACGTCGGTCGGCGCGCCCGCTGCGCGACATGCCCGTTTATGGAACCGTCGAAGAATGAAGAACCTCGCGTTCCTCCCGTGGAAACCGGCGGGGTCGACCCCGGTGTAGCCGCGCCAGAGCCGGATTCTTTGGGGCCGACCCGGGTCCCGTGGTTTCGATCTCTGACCATCGAGCGGCGGATCTTGTTCGGATTCAGCCTCGTCTTTATCGGCATTCTTTTTATTTGCGTGATCTCCTACGGGAATACCAGACTGCTGCTCGACAACAGCGGCCGCGACACCAGAAGCTATGAATTGATTCAGACGCTGCGAGATGTCGATGTTGCGACGGACGAGGCAGAAAAGCACCTCCGCCGGTATCTTGTCACGGGCGAGCCGATCTATCTCGGCAACTATCGGGAAGTCGTGAAACAGAAAACGACCCTCGTCACATACGTGAAAGATCTCGTCAGGGGATCGGTGGACCAGGAAGAACGCGCCGAGCGGCTGAGCCAAGTCATGGATCGACAGTTTACGGCGCAAGCCGCCGCCATCGCCAAATTGACCGAGGGAGGGATCAGGGCCGTCAAAAAGACGGCGCTCGACGGTCCGGCGAAGCGGGAAATCGCGGAGATTCACCGGATCGTCGCAGCGATGGATCAACACGAACGGGAAACCATGCACATGCGGGTGATGCAGTCGGCGGCCGAAACCGAGAAAACTATCGCGCTGCTCGCCGCTGGAGCTCTTCTCCAACTGGTCCTCCTGACGTCCGTGTACTACTTGATTCGACATGATATTACAGAGCGACGGCGCGTGGCGGCCGAGCTCAAACGGCACGGCGCGTTGCTGGAAGCGGCCAATAAAGAACTCGAATCGTTCAGCTATTCGGTCTCGCACGATCTCAGGGCGCCACTGCGGCATATCGACGGCTACGCGGCTCTCTTACGCAAGGCGATGGCCGATGCGATGAACGAGAAGGCCGCGAGATACTTGGACACGATTTCCGCGTCCGCGAAGCAGATGGGGCAGTTGATCGACGACCTCCTGGTGTTTTCCAGGATGGGACGTCAGGAAATGTTTCGGACGACCGTCGATCTCGCTCAGTTGGTGTCGGCGGTCCGTGACGACTTGCGTCTTGACTTGCATGGGAGAACGATATCCTGGACAATCGGGGCGCTGCCCAGCGTGCCGGGCGATCCGGCCATGCTCCGGCAGGTGTTCATGAATTTGATCGCAAACGCCGTGAAGTTCACGAGCACCAGACCGGCGGCAGAGATCGCGATCGGCGTCGATCGGCGGACGCCGACGGAGGTCGTGATCTTCGTGCGCGACAACGGGGTGGGATTCGACATGCGGTACGCGTCGAAGTTGTTCGGGGTATTTCAGCGGCTGCATCGGGCCGATCAATTCGAGGGGACCGGGATCGGACTTGCCAATGTGCGCCGAATCGTGCATCGTCACGGGGGGCGGGCATGGGCGGAGGGAGCGCCGGATCAAGGGGCGACGTTTTATGTGGCGCTTCCGGTGGAGGAGAAGACTCGATGAGTCCCGCAAAACCGATTCTCTTGGCGGAGGACAATCCACGGGACGCGGAGTTGGCCTTGGCCGCGATGGAGGAGCATCACATCTCCGACAAGGTGGTTGTGTGCCACGACGGCGCGGAGGCGCTCGATTATCTGTATTGCCGGGGCGTGTTCGCGTCGCGCCAGAGAGGGAACCCCGCCGTGGTGTTTCTTGATCTCAAAATGCCGAAAGTCGACGGGCTGGAAGTCTTGCGGGCGATGAAGTCGGATGCGAGTCTGCGGTCCATTCCGGTGGTCATACTGACATCATCGCGCGAAGAGCGGGACCTGCGGGAAAGCTATGCGCTGGGGGCCAACGCGTACGTCGTCAAGCCGGTCGAGTTTTGCCGATTCGTCTCCGCCGTCAAAGAACTGAGTATGTTCTGGGGCATCATCAATGAGCCCCCGCCGGATCCATTGCCGCCCAAGACGTAGAGCCTGTCGCTCAATCGCTGGTCAGCGGGGGATCCAGAAGGCCATTGTTCGATTCCACGGTTAACGTCGATTAACCAACGAGGTTCCGTGACGGCTCCGCTTCGTCTCCTCCTGCTGGAGGATAATCCAATCGACGCCGACCTGATCGTCGCTCTGTTGGTCGAAGCAGGAATCATGTGCACGGCGCGGCGCGTCGACAGCCGCGACGCATTTGTGGCCGCCCTTCGGGAAGGCCGGGTCGATATGATTTTGGCCGACTATTCTCTCCCCGGTTTTAACGGAGAAGCGGCCCTTGATCTGGCCAGGCACCTGGCGCCGGATATCCCCTTCCTGTTCGTCTCCGCGACCATCGGCGAGGACCTCGCCATCGACATGATGCACCGAGGCGCCACGGACTATATTTTGAAGCAGCGGCTGGGCCGTCTTGTCCCGTCCGTTCAACGCGCGTTGCGCGAGGCCCATGACCGAGCGGAGCGGAGGAAGGTCGAAGAGGCTTTGCGCCAGAGCGAACTGCAGCTCCGGCAGTCGCAGAAAATGGAGGCGGTGGGGCGGCTTGCCGGCGGATTGGCCCACGATTTCAACAATCTGCTCACCGTCATCATGGGGCAAAGCCAGGTCTTGCTGGGTGAGCTGAAGGCGGGAGATCCCTTGCGAAGCAAAATAGAAGAAATCCATGGAGCCGGCGAACGGGCGGCCGTTCTCATTCGGCAACTGTTGGCGTTCAGCAGAAAGCAGCCGTCCGAACCCAAGGTGCTCGACCTGAACGGCATTGTGAGCAACATCGAAATCATGCTGAGACGATTGATCGGAGAGGACATCCATCTGAATGTGAAATCGAGCTCCGATCCGCTCCATATCAAGGCCGATCGTTCACAGATCGAGCAAATTGTGATGAATCTCGTCATCAACGCCAGAGACGCCATGCCGAAAGGCGGAACGTTGACGATTGAAACCGGCGAAGCCGATCTCCGTCGCGTGCCGATGTATTCTTTGAGGCCGTTGATGCCGGGCGCCTACGTGAAGCTGTCCGTGTCGGATACCGGTTGCGGGATGTCCGAGCACGTCCAGGCGCACATGTTCGAGCCGTTTTTTACGACCAAAGGAGAAGGCAAGGGCACGGGGCTGGGGCTCTCGACGGTGTTCGGCATCGTGGCGCAAAGCGGCGGGGGAATCGACGTAACGAGCGCGATCGGGAAAGGCACGCGGTTCGACGTCTATCTTCCGAGCGCTGTCGGTGAGATGAAAGATGAGGCGAGCCGATCGTCGTCTCATCAATCCGTCGAAGGGCATGAGATGATCTTGTTGGCGGAGGACGACAGCGGCGTCCGCGAGTTGATCCATGATTTGCTCAAGAAATTGGGGTATCGGGTATGCGCGGTCAGAAACGGTGTGGAAGCTTGTCTTATCGGGACTCAGCAAATCGGCGGGATCGATCTCCTACTGACCGACGTCGTGATGCCGGGGATGAGCGGGATCGAAGTGGCCCGGCGTCTTCGCGTCATCAAGCCGGATTTAAAACTCCTGTTTATATCGGGCTATCCCGACGATGCGGGCATCGGCGCGAACGATCAGGCGAGCGCCTACGTACAGAAACCATTTACACCGGAAACGTTGGCGCGGACGATCCGCGAGCTGCTCGACGGGAAAGCCGGTGGATCGACGAACGCCCTCCTTCGGGAATCATGACGTACGGTCTCGCTCGGGCAGGGTTCGGCCATCAACCGGAGCGATGTCGGTCGCACGAGATCCATTCATTGACGTCGAGCCTTCCATTGAGGAGACGGTGGAGAAGAAAGGGGTGCGGCATCGTCCGAATCGGGTCTGTGCTGGCGGTGCTGACCTTGGCGCCGCTTCCCGTGGCCGCGACGAACATTCAGTGGGAACCGCTGACGGATGGGCTGGCGGTCTCGGTATGGACACCCGGCTCCTCCTGTCCTGTCGTGCCGGATTTGCTGGCGATCGATGTCGATCCCGATCGGGCCAGATTCTCCATTCATTACTACGCCGATGAGAAGCTCACACAGCCGATTCCCATCGATCAATGGCAAAAACTGACGGGACATCCCGTGTTGTTTAACGCGGGGCTGTTTCGTGAAAATTTTTCATATCTCGGGTTACTGTACAAGGACGGGAGGGCTTTGGGAAATCGCAGACATGGAACCTGGCAGGGACTGTTCGCGGCCGAACCCGTTCACAAAGGGCTCAGAAAGGCGAGGGTCCTGGATCTGGCCATGGAGAGTTTTGATGAGGATCGGCCTCCGTACCGAGAAGCCGCCCAGTCGTTGATGTTGCTCGACAGTCGGCGGATGATTCGCGTGCGTCGGTCCGGGAAAGAGGCCTATCAAACCATTGTGGCCGAAACGGAAGCGGGGCACATCGTCATCATGAAAAGCCGGGAGGTCACCACCCTCTACGATCTCGCGCAGTGTCTGCGCGACGCCGCGCCGTGGGTTCGCCAAGCCATGGTGATGGATGGGGGGGCGTCGTCGGATGTGTTGGTCGTGGAGTCGCTCTGGCGAGACGACCGGAAGACCGCCGGTCGTGTCTCCTGGAAGGCGTTGTTCGGCGGCAAGACAAGCACCCATATCTCCTTGCCGACCGTGATCGGAGTCAGCCCGCGATGATGTGAAAAAAGAGAAGGTGGAGAAAGGATTGGTTACGGGCCCGCAGAGCTGTGCGAGGGGAGGTGCGCTGAGCGATCCCATGGGGGCATGGATGAACGACAGGGATGGAGCCTATCGTTTGGGACGCTCGACAGGGAATCCCGCCTCGACCCACGCGTTCATGCTGCCGGCGACATTGTACACATGACGATAACCCAGCTCGGCAAGCGTTTCCGCGGCGATGTTGCTGCGGCGTCCTGATTGGCAATAGACCACAATGTGGTCGTCGAGTTGCGCTCCGATTTCACGATGGCGAGCCTTAATCTCGCGAAAGTCGATATTGAGGTCGGTGCCCGGGATCATTCCCGCCCGATGTTCCTCGGGCGTCCGGACGTCCACCAGGATGAATCCCTTCTCTTCTTTGGAGAGTCCCTTGGAGAGGGCGGAATGGAGCTGTTGCACGGTGAGGAGATAGGAATGTTGCCCAAACGCGAAGTCGCCGACCACGAAAACGACGATCAGCAGACAGCCCAGCAGGTTCACGACGGCACGTCTCATTCTCGTGACTCCTTCCGTGTCATGTCCAAAACAGGTGGGTCTCGGTTTCATCATAAAAGCGGGACGAAAGTCCGGTCAAGAGTCGGAGCGACGGCCGTGCTCGCCCTCTTCGCCCTCCTCGTCGGTTGTGCCGATGGCGTGAAACTCGTTCAAGAACAGGAGAACGGCGGGGTGGTCGTCTATCCCTTCAAAGAAGGACAAGGGCCCTTGCTTTCTTCCTTTCGGGCTGAGGCGCTCGCCGTCATCCGTCGAAAGTGCGGGGATCGATCCTACGACATCCTCCGCGAAGGAGAGGCCAAGGGACGAGCCCGCGTCGTCAGCCCCATCGAAGGCCAGGAAGAAGTGATCCAAGAACGACGATGGGGCATTCAGTTTCAATGCAGATAGAGAGTCAGTTCGCTGTCTCTAACGTGCCGATGGGGGGCGTGGTTGACCCATCAAGTCGTGGACGTTCAACAAACTGAGCAGCGTCACCCCCTCCTGTTCGACGTTGCGTTTCCCTTCCTGTTCGTTCCGATCCACAATCACCAGCGCGTGTGTGACGGTCAGTCCCGCTCCCCTTGCCGCGGCGACGGCCTTCAACAAGGATCCGCCGCTGGTCAGCACGTCATCGACGATGACCGCGCGGTCTCCGGGGCGAACGGCCCCCTCGATCAACTTGCCCAGGCCATGGTCCTTGGCCTGTTTCCGCACAACGAACGTCCGCCATGCTCTTGGAGGGTGGGCGGTCCACGCATAGTCTGAAATGGAAGTGGCGATGGCGATCGCCCCGATCTCGAGACCGCCCAGGCAATCGAATTCGATGGGTTTCAAGAGATCGTAACTCATCTGGGCCACC
>JANDJJ010000002.1 GCA_024330945.1 Nitrospira sp.
ACGCACGAAAACCTGGATGTATCAAGACGGCGACGCCACGTTGGGGCAGCTCGTCACGCCGGTCGACGCCGTCGGCATATACGTACCGGGCGGGAAGGCCGTCTATCCGTCGTCGGTTTTGATGTGCGCCATTCCGGCCAAGGTCGCCGGCGTGCGGCGCGTCGTGATGGTCACGCCGCCGCAAAAAGGGGGAATCAATCCCTATCTTCTGGTCGCTGCCGATATTGCGGGCGTGACCGAAATTTATCGAGTCGGCGGAGTCCAGGCGGTGGCGGCGCTGGCGTATGGAACGAAGACGATCGAGAAGGTGGATAAAATCGTCGGTCCCGGCAACATCTACGTCGCAACCGCCAAGCGCCTGCTCTATGGAACCGTCGGCATCGATATGATCGCTGGTCCCAGCGAGTTGTTGGTGGTGGCGGACGACCAGGCCGATCCCGCCCACGTCGCGGCTGATTTATTGTGCGAGGCCGAGCACGACGAAGACGCGCAGGTGTTTCTGGTGACGACGTCGGAACGGCTGGCTAAAGATGTGTCCAAGTTGATCGAACAACGGTTGAAAGGGCTTCAGCGGGAAAAGATCGCCTCGAAGGCGGTGGCGCGTCACTCCGTCGCGTTCGTTGTCCCGACGATGGACGACGCGATTGACGTGGCCAATCAAATCGCCGCCGAGCACGTCACGTTGTCCGTAGACAACCCCTTTGACTATCTCGAAAAAATCCGCCATGCCGGCGCGCTGTTCTTGGGCCGGTACACACCGCCGTCGGTGGCGGATTACGTGGCCGGACCCAATCACGTGCTGCCGACGGGGAGCAGCGCCCGGTTTTTCTCGCCGCTCTCGGTGAACGACTACGTGAAGGTCAGCAATCTGGTGCACTACACGAAACAGGAATTGGCGAAGGTGAAGGATTCCTTGTTACGACTTGCCCACATCGAAGGATTCGACGCGCACGCCAAGTCGGCCCAGAGCAGGTTTTCATGAACACCGACGGCGCCTCGCCACGGAAGGCCATCGTCCATCGCGCGACGAAAGAAACCGACGTCCGCGTCGAATGGGCGCTGGACGGCGCGGGGCAAGGGAAGATCGAGACGGGCATCCGCTTCTTCGACCATATGCTGGAGTTGTTGGCGAAGCACGGTTTCTTCGATTTGACGGTTCAAGCCAAAGGCGACATCGATATCGACGAACACCATACGGTCGAAGACGTCGGCATCGTCATGGGGCAGGCGTTGCATCGGGCTCTGGGCGAGAAAGCCGGGATCAGACGATTCGGCTTCGCCTCGGTTCCGCTCGATGAAACGCTGGCGCAGGTGACCGTGGATCTCAGCGGCCGGCCGTTCCTCGTCTACAATGTCGCTTTGCCGGATCGGAAGATCAAGGCGTTCGATCTCGGCTTGTTCGAAGATTTTTTCCAGGCCTTCGTCACCCACGGCGGACTTAATCTGCACGTGAATCTCATGTACGGCCGTAACCCGCACCACATCGTGGAAGCCGTCTTCAAGGCGCTGGCCAAGGCGCTCGATCAGGCGACCATGCCGGAAGAACGGCTGGCCGGCAAAGTCCTCTCGACCAAGGGGGTGCTGTAAATCTCGAAGGCGGAAAGATAGCGAGGGGGGATTATGAACAGAGGCGGGCTTCTGAAAAAGGAACCCGCCTCTGTTTTGTTTCAGGGGGTGAGGCGCCCGTCAGTACCGATCAAATTCCAGATTCAGTCGGGCGTATTCGTGAGTCGCCACGTGAGGGAAGCCGACCATGCGTTGCATGTGAGCTGCGGGATCTTCCAGGAGGATGCCTGCAGTGTGGAGAAGGGAGAATGCGTCATGGCTGTCCTGCGGTACACCAAGCTTTCGCTGGCTCGCGACGTACATGGCAAGATCGATAGCCGTTTCACAGGCTCGCTGCAGATTGAGGATGATGGCGTCCTGCTTGGTCCGGTTTGCAACGAGGTTGCGCTCGTTCCCTGCGTATTTGTCCGGCGCATCCGGGCATTCCCGGTCGAGATCCCGTGCATCCGCTTGATCGTCGAGGTAGTGCGTAGGTCAACAAGGTCCATATCGCAATACAGTTGTACTGCCAATTCCTGGGCAAGTTCAAAGCGCCGCAGGTTGAGAATCGGATCGCGCGCAAGCACGGCGAGGTCTGCGTCGCCGTCCGAGCGGGTCTCTCTCTTCGCCTGTGAGCCGAACCGATAAAGCGCGACGAGGCCGGGAATCGCTCGTCGGACGTATTCGATCAATCTCTTATCATCCATGTCGAGCTTATGTGACGACCGGCCCAGGCTACCGGCTCATCCATGTCCCGTCAATCTTTGGCTTTGGCCATTCTCATCAGATTTGGTAGTGGCATGACATCCCGGGATACGGTATTGTTACCCCCCTATGCGGCCGGGTAGTCTGTTTGTATGATCGCGATCATCGACTACGACATGGGCAACCTGCGCAGTGTCCACAAGGCCTTCGAAGCGGTGGGGCACCGGGCGGTGGTGACGCGCGATGCACGGGTCATCGGCGATGCGAGCCATGTCGTTCTGCCAGGAGTCGGAGCCTTCGGCGATTGCATGGCCAATATCGAGCGATATGGGCTGGTGGAGCCGATTCGCGCGTCGATTCGATCGGGCAAACCGTTTCTGGGGATTTGCCTGGGGCTGCAAGTGTTGTTCTCCGAGAGCGAAGAGTTCGGCCCGCACAAGGGGCTCGACATTGTTCACGGCACGGTGCGGCGATTTGTGGCGGGGCCCGGGCTGAAGGTGCCGCATATGGGATGGAACCAGGTCCATTTTCAAGGGATGTGTCCCCTGTTCGACGGCATCGCCGACGGCGCGGATTGGTATTTCGTGCACTCGTATTTCGTCGATCCCTGCGACAAACGACTCGCCGCCTCGACGACGACATACGGCGGTTCATTCGTCTCGAGCATTTGGAAGGACAACGTCGTGGCGTGCCAGTTCCATCCGGAAAAGAGTCAAGCCGTAGGGCTGCGATTGATCAAAAATTTCGGAGCGTGGCATGTCTAAACAATTTGTCGAAATCAGAGGGACGCAAGTACCTTCGTTTGGCGCCGGCCTCGTCATTCGCGCCGTGATCCCCGTGGTGCTAGTCTGGACCGTTGCCGGGTGCAGCGGGTGGAAGGTCACAACGGCCTCGTCCGATCTCCTTCCCCGCTACACCGTTCGAACCCTTGCGCTGATTCCTTTTACCGCGATGACCACCCCGCAGATGCGCGATCAGGGCGACTTCTTTTTCTCGACTCCTCAAAGTCTTCGGCAGCAGGATATGTCGGTGGCGGTGGCCTCCGACGTGGAGCCGAGGCCCAGGCAAGTCTCCGTGGTGCCCGACTACGCGGCGGAGCGCGTCACGCAGTTGTTTTGGAAGCGCCTGCAATCAAGGGGAGGATTGCGGCTGATACCGCCGGGCGACTCGGCTCAAGTCTTGGCCTCCGTGGTCTCCGAGACGACCTCCCCCACAACTCGGCCGGAAATCGCCGCCGCAGCGGTGGCGAGAAAGCTGAACGCGGATGCGGTCATGATTGGTCTTGTGTCGATGTATCAGGAACGGGTCGGAAGCCGTCTCGGGGCGAATCCGGCGGCGTCGGTCGGGTTTGAAGTCAAGGTCGTGGCGACGGACGGGCGGGTGCTGTGGGCGGGGAATTATTATGAACGGCAGCGTCCGTTGACAGAGGATTTCCTCGGCTTTGTGCAACGGTTCGGGATGTTCGTGACGGCCGACGAATTGGCGGAGTACGGCGTTGATGCGATGTTGAAGGAATTCCCGTTCTGACGGGGCTATGGAGGGCACGTGCTTGTCATCCCGGCGATTGATTTGAAAGACGGCCGTTGTGTGCGGTTGCGCCAAGGTGATATGGCGGCGGAAACCGTCTACTCGGATGATGTCCGAGCCGTGGCCGGAAGGTGGCAGGAGCAGGGAGCGGGCCTGATTCACGTCGTGGATCTGAACGGGGCGGTGGACGGGAAGCCGCGCAACCTGCCCCAGATCGAAGCCGTTGTGAAAGCGGTCGGCGTCAACATCCAGGTGGGAGGAGGCATTCGGTCGATTGAGACGGTTCGGCAGTATCTATGCGCCGGAGTGTCGCGCGTCGTGCTTGGCACGGCCGCCCTGACGGATCGGGCGTTTCTCGAACGGGCATGTCGGGAATTTCCGCGGCGTGTTGTGTTGGGGCTCGACGCGCGAAACGGCAACGTGGCGATGAAAGGCTGGACGGAGATGTCGGACGTGAGGGCGGTCGATCTGCTGAAAGAGTTGTCCGGTTTCGCGCTCGGGGCCGTGATCTATACGGATATTTCGCGCGACGGTATGTTGAGCGGGCCGAACATTCCAGCCTTGGAAGAGATCGTCGCTTCTTCGCCGTTTCCGGTGATCGCGTCGGGCGGGATCAGCAAAATCGACGATCTGTTGGCGGTTCGGTCGATCGGACCTCGGGTGGAAGGGGCGATCGTGGGCAAAGCTCTGTATGATGGAATGTTGGATTATCGGGCCGCCGTGGCAGCCCTCAGTTCGGTAAGGAGTTGAGGAGTGAAGGAGAAGGGAGGAGCCGGTTTTCGCCGTCAGACTTGACCCTTTGCGGTTCACTTTTCACGGATTGTCATGTTGACCAAGCGCATCATTCCCTGCCTGGACGTCAAAGACGGTCGCGTGGTCAAGGGGGTCGGCTTTGTAGGCCTTCGGGATGCGGGCGATCCGGTCGAGGCGGCGGCGCTCTACGACCGCGAAGGCGCGGACGAGCTCTGCTTTCTGGACATTACGGCGTCGCATGAGAACCGAAATACCATCATCGACGTGGTCGAACGGACGGCGGGCTGCGTCTTTATGCCTGTGACGGTGGGCGGCGGCGTGCGCGGGCTCGACGATATTCGGAGGTTGTTGAACGCGGGGGCGGACAAGGTGAGCATCAACACGGCCGCGGTGGAGCGGCCCGAGTTCGTAAAGGAGGCGGCCCGGCGATTCGGCACGCAGTGCATCGTCGTGGCCATTGACGCCAAGCGAGGATCCATGACGGGCGGTTGGCAGGTCTTCACCCACGGAGGGCGCAAGCCGGCGGGACTGGACGTCGTGGAATGGGCGAAGCGAATGGAAGACTATGGAGCGGGCGAGCTGTTAGTGACCAGCATGGACGAGGATGGTCGGCAGAACGGGTACGATCTTGAGCTGACGGCCGCCGTGTCGGAGCAGGTATCGATCCCCGTGATCGCGTCAGGCGGAGTCGGAACGTTGGAACATCTGTACGACGGATTCGTCAAGGGCAAGGCGGATGCGGTTTTGGCCGCGTCCATCTTTCACTTCAGAAAGTTTACGATCTCGCAGGCGAAGGCGTTTTTGAAAGAACGCGGCATCCCCGTGCGATCGGATTTCTTGGTGCGGGCGGCGTGAACCCATGAGCGATGAACCGGCAAATCAATTGAAACTCGATGAGAAAGGCCTTCTTCCGGCCGTCGTGCAGGACTGGCTTGACGGGTCCGTGTTGATGGTGGGCTATATGAATCAGGAGGCCATCGCTAAGACGCTTGAGACCAAGGGCGTCCACTTCTGGAGCCGGTCTCGCCAGAGGCTATGGGAGAAGGGCGAAACGTCCGGTCACAAGCTTCGCGTGAAGGATTTGTTCATTGATTGCGATCGTGACACGATTTTGGTCAAGGTGCAGGCGGAAGGGCCGGTCTGTCATACGGGGGAGCGGGCGTGTTTTTTTTCAAGGCTTGACGATCGGGGACGGGTCGCCGCGTCTCCGACGCAAGACGCGGCGGGCGGGATTCTCGAAGCGATTCTGCGGACGATCCGTGAGCGCAGGGCCCATCCACGGGCCGGATCTTATACGACGAAGCTGTTTGAAGGGGGACAGGATCGAATTCTGAAAAAAGTGGTGGAAGAGGCAGGAGAGGTGCTCTTGGCCTCCAAGGGGGGGAAGAAAGAGGAGATTATCTATGAAACGGCGGACTTGGTGTTTCACACCTTGATGGTATTGGGGTACCACGACGTGGCGCTTCAGGATATGTATACCGAGTTAGGGAGGCGGTTCGGCCGATCCGGCGTGAGGGAGGAATAGACAGGCCGTCGGGGCCGGCAAAATCAACTGGTTTGGGTGGGCCGCTGTTCATTATGTGGGAAGTCGAGGCGACGATGAGCGACTGTCTTTTTTGCAAGATTGTAGCAAAACAGATTCCGGCCAAGGTCGTTCATGAAGACGACCAGATTTTGGCTTTTGACGATATCCACCCTCAGGCGCCTGTCCATACGCTGGTCATTCCGAAGAAGCACATCGCGGCCGTTCGGGACTGTGAGGAGCAGGATCAGGTCTTGTTGGGGCGGCTTCTATTGACCTGTGCAAAAGTGGCGCAACTGAAGGGCGTAGCCGAATCGGGCTATCGAATCGTCACGAACACAGGCAAAGACGGGGGGCAAACGGTGTTTCACCTGCACTTTCATGTCACCGGTGGGCGCCGGATGAGTTGGCCGCCTGGCTAGTCGCGGGTTTCTCCAAATTTGACAGATTTTCAAACCGTCTGTTATCCTGCTCGGTCGATTTTTCCAGACAATTGTGGCCGCCTTATCCAAATCGAGGGTGGCGAAAAGATTTGGGAGCTGCGACTCCGGTGGGTCACGGTTTGATTTCGGATAACATCATCGACCGGATCAAAGATCGAGTCGATATTGTCGATATCGTGAGCCACCACGTGGCCTTGACAAAAACGGGTCAGAATTTCAAAGGGTTGTGTCCGTTCCACCAAGAAAAAACTCCCTCGTTCATCGTCAATCCGTCCCGGCAAATTTTCCATTGTTTCGGCTGCGGAGCCGGTGGAAACGTCTTTACTTTTTTGACCAGGCTCACCGGCGCGAATTTTCCGGAGGTGGTTCGGGAATTGGGGCAAAAGGTCGGGGTCGAGGTTGCGGAGGCGCCCGCCGTTTCGGGCAATCATGCGGAGCAGACCCGGCGGATCGAACGCCTCAATCAAGCCGCTGCCGCCTGGTTCAGGCACAATCTGCGCGACGCCAAGCTCGGCGCCGCTGGAAGGGCGTATCTGGAGAATCGCGGCATCCAGTCGAGCGTCATCGATCGGTTTGGAATCGGCGTGGCCCCTCCCGAGTGGGACGGCTTGTTCAAAGCATTGACCAAGCAGGGATTTGCTCCGGCCGATGTCGCGAGCGCCGGCCTGTTGGTGGCGCGGGAGGGGGGAAGCGGCTTTTATGATCGGTTTCGCGGACGAATCATGTTCGCGATCACCGACCTGCGAAAGCGCGTGGTCGGATTCGGCGGGCGGGTGTTGGACGACGCCGTGCCCAAGTATCTGAATTCCCCCGATACCCCGCTGTTCAAAAAAGGGCACACCTTGTTTGCGCTCGATCAGGCGCGGGAGGCGATCGTTCGGACGAAGACCGCCATCGTTGTCGAGGGATATTTTGACGCGATCGCGCTTCATCAGGCCGGGTTGACGCACGCGGTCGCGACGTTGGGTACGGCGCTGACGCCGGAACATGTCCAAGCCTTGCGGCGGTTCGCCGATCATATCGTGTTGGTTTTCGATCCCGATGCCGCAGGGGTACGGGCCGCACTGAGGGGATTGGATCTCTTCGTCAACAGCGGATTGGACGTCAAGGTGGTCACGTTGCCGGCCGGAGACGACCCCGATACGTTCGTGCGAAAAGCGGGCGTGACGGCGTTTGCTTCGTTGGAGGCCGCCGCCCCGAGCCTTCTGGATTATGTGCTGGACCATACGATCCGGCTGGCGGAAAACGGTTCATTGGAGAGCCGGATCAGAAGCGTGGACGAAGTCCTGCGTGTCGTACAGAAAAGCGAGCATCCGCTTGAGCGGGAAGAGCGCATCAAGATCGTGGCGGAACGATTGGGAATCAGCCAAAGCCGATTGATCGAGCGGTATCCGAGACTCCAGAGTCGACCTTCGCAAGGTACGGGCTCTCATGAGCGGGCGGCGCAGGGAATCGCCTTTTCCGCCGCATTCAAAAGAGCGCCGGAAGAACGGGATCTTGTTTTGCTGCTGTTGCACGGCCGATTGTCGCCAGCCGAAGTTCGGCGATTGAGACCCGAAGCGTTCACCGTCGCCCCTTGCAGGAAACTTGTGCAGATGGCCTTGGCCCATCTGGACCGCGAAGGGCGTCTCGGCCTCGACGCCTTAGTGAGCGAAGCGGCCGACGATCCGGACTGCGGCCCTCTGGCTACGGAATTGTCCGTCCGCGACGATCATTTTGACGATGTTCCAGCCCACGTCAAGGCGTGTTTGGACGTGCTCGATCGGAAATATGCGGATCAAATGTTGAGGGATCTGATCGTCAGGCTGAAGGCCGCCGAGCGGGCAGGACAGGTGGAGGAAGCGCGGATGTTGAACGTGCAAATCAATGAATGGCGGATCCGAAAAGCCGGCGCGCCACCAGCCGGAGCGGTGTCCTTGGCGAAGGAGTAGTCATGCCGAAACAAGAACTGCTTGGAGAGGTGAAGAAACTGATCGCGCTCGGAAAGGAAAAGGGCTTCCTGACCTATGACGAGCTCAACAGCACGCTGCCTGCGGAATTCGTGTCCTCCGACCAATTCGGCAACATCATGACGATGTTTGGCGAGATGGACATCGAAATCGTCGACGGTGCGGAGGGGGATCGGATCCACAAACGGCCGGACAACGGCGAGATCGGCGACGAAAACGAAGAGGTGGAACTGGAGCCCGAGGAGGAGAGCGAGAAGCCGATTGATCTGTCGCCAGGTGCGCTGAGTCGGACGGACGATCCGGTGAGGCTCTATCTCAAAGAAATGGGCAGCGTCGCATTGCTCAGCCGAGAGGGCGAGATCGAGATCGCCAAACGAATCGAAGAGGGCAAGAAAGACATCGCCTCGGTGATCTACGGCATGCCGATGACCATTGAGTTCGTATTGGCGCTGCGGGATCAACTCAAAGATGCCACCATCGACGTCCGAGAGATCGTGCCCATCCAAGAACAGGGGGAAGAATTTGACGAGGATCAGCAGCCCGTGGAGCGGGATTATGAAGAGTTGCGCCTCAAGACGTTGGAGGCCTTGAGCGCGGTTCGCAAAGTCTCGCTGCAACTGAAGGCGCTGGTGGAGAAGGGCAGGCACATCGGCAGCGATCCGGCGAAACAGAAGAAATTCAAGAAACAGTTCGAGATCGTGCGTCAGCAGGTCGTGGACAAAATCGAATCCGTCAACCTCCATGGAGTCTTGAAAGATCGTATGGTTCAACGGGTGCGCGACTTGGCCGCGCAGATTCGCGCTTCGGAGCGCGAAATCGTGCATTGCCAGCGGAGGCTCGGCGTGGGCGGAGAGGCGGGCGCGGAGTTGCTCAAGCGATTATGCCGGACTCGTCAGGATTTTTTGGCGGTCAAGCGAAAGACCGGCCTGTCGGAAGAGACGCTGCTGGACATCAAAAAGGTATATCAGGCGGCCAAGGCCAAAATCCGCCAGCTTGAAGAGGAAGAGGCGCTGGTTCCCGCCGAAGAAATCAAGGAGGCCGTCAAGCAGCTCGATGTCGCCGAAGAAAAAGTGAAGCGGGGCAAGGCGGAGTTGGTCGAAGCGAATCTTCGCCTGGTGGTCAGCATCGCTAAGAAGTACACCAATCGAGGGCTCCAATTTCTTGACCTTATCCAGGAAGGCAACATCGGATTGATGAAGGCGGTGGATAAATTCGAGTACAAGCGCGGCTACAAGTTCAGCACCTATGCCACGTGGTGGATCCGCCAGGCGATTACACGGGCCATCGCCGACCAGGCGCGGACCATCAGAATCCCCGTTCACATGATTGAGACGATCAACAAGCTCGTCCGCACGTCGCGCCATCTCGTGCAGAAGCTCGGCCGCGAGCCGCTGCCGGAAGAAATCGCCGAGCGCATGGATTTGCCGTTGGACAAAGTGCGAAAGATCCTCAAGATCGCACGGGAGCCGATATCGCTCGAAACGCCGATCGGAGAAGAAGAAGACAGTCATTTGGGCGACTTTATCGAAGACAAAAAGGCCGTTTCCCCGTTGGAAGCCGCGATCCGGTACGACTTGCAACGGCAGATCAACAGCGCGTTGGAGACCTTGACGCCGAGGGAAGAAAAAGTCCTGCGCAAACGATTTGGGATCGGCGAGGCCACCGACCACACACTCGAGGAAGTGGGACAGGACTTCGAGGTCACGCGCGAACGGATCAGGCAGATCGAAGCCAAAGCATTGCGGAAATTGCGGCATCCGAGTCGCAGCAAAAAACTGAGAAGTTTCGTGGAAAGCTTGTAGAAAGCCGTTTGACTCCGCGTCCGAGCGCGACCTAGAATTCTTTGAAGTCGCGGACCGCGGCGGGAAGCCCGGTTCGGCGAAAGCCGTTGAGTCTTGCAACAGAGAAGAGTCGGGACGACCGTTCGCTTGCCGGATGGGGCCCATAGCTCAGGTGGTTAGAGCGGCTGACTCATAATCAGTTGGTCCTAGGTTCAAGTCCTAGTGGGCCCACCAGCCGGGGTGCCCGGGCGTCACGGCTCCGGTCTCCAAGGGAGGAAGATCCGCGTTGACCCGCAAGTTTTCGCCACTTCTCGATCTGCAGAAATTCGATCTCCGGATCATGGAGATCGAGGAAGCCCGCCGAAAGATTCCCGAGCGTCTGCAGGCCGCCGAGGCGCCTCTGCAAGAGGCTCTGAAACAGATGAAGGAGGCGCAGTCCGCCGTTGAAGCCGCGGTCAAGGAACGACGCGCGCACGAGCGGGATCTGGAGGCGCACGAAGCGCAGATGGAGCGGATGAAAGCGCACGCGGCGAATTTGAAGACCAACAAGGAGTATCAAGCGCATCTCTTCGAACTCGATCTGGCGAATAAAAAGCGCGGAGAGTTCGAAGAGAAGATTCTGATGTGCATGGAACGGATCGATCAATTGCAGCGAACGGTGACCGAGACCCAGGCGAAAGTCAGAGAGTTGGAGGCGGCGTTTGCTCAAGAACAAAAGAATTTAAGCGGGCAGGAACGAGCGTTGGCGGACGAACTGGCCCACGTCGAAATTTTGCAACGCGACGCGGCGGCGAAAGTGGAGAAAAATCTTCTTCAACGATACAACCAGGTCAAAGCCTCGCGGAAAGATCAGCCGCTGGCGGCCGTGCGCGGCGGCCTGTGCCTCGGGTGCCGCCTGCAAATTCCCCCCCAGCTCATTGCCCAAGTAAAGCGCTCCGAAGATCTGCACGTGTGCCCGTATTGCCGCCGCATTCTTTATTGGGAAGGCGAGCCGGCGGCCGAATCGCCTCCCTCGTCCGCGTCCGAATCCAAACCGGGCGATTTTGAGGCGAGCGAGTCGATCTAACTCAAAACGGCCCGCGTGGTTTTGAAGTGCAGTTTCGCCACGGTGCCGAGCCGTTCCCGCCCGTGTTTTTTGACGATCATTTTTGCCGCCAGTTCCACGGAAGGGGAAACGCCCTTGGGGAGGGTGGTGCCGACTTCATCGGAGAGCCGCTTCAGACGCCGCAGAAATTCGGCGCGGGCCAGGATGGAGGCGGCAGCCACCGCCAGATCCGATTCGGCTTTTGTCCGTTGCTCCAAAACGATCGTTCGTCCTTTTTCTTGCAGGGCGTTCACGATCAACCGCTCATCGCCGAATCGGTCGGCAATCGCCCGCTTGCACGAAACTTGTTCAAGCAGGTTCTCCAGCGCCTTGGCGTGCCCCCAAGCCAGGAGACGATTGAGGTTTTTGATTTTGGCGTACAGCTCGTTATATTTTTGCGGACCGATCGCAATCACGCTGTGGGGGCAGATGGTCTTGATTGCCGGCGCCATTTCGAGGATACGCCCGTCCGATAGCTTTTTGCTGTCGCGTGCCTGCATCAAGGCCAACTCGCGCTGGGTCGTCGCGTCCACGAAGACCGCGGCGATCACGAGGGGGCCGAAATAATCGCCCTTTCCGGACTCGTCGATGCCGATGCGCTCGATCGGCGACTCGATGGGGTTTGCTGTCACGGGGCGACTCCCACTAGAAAAACGGCGGTAGGAGCGGTACTCTACTGAACGGCGGAGCTATGGTCAAATGACCGTCAAAGGTAGGAAAAGCGAGTAGGAAGAGCGCCGGTGTCACGTCGGAGGGGTGGGCGGGGGGACAGGTAGGAGGGACGCCATGCAAGGGGGCCGATGCGTGATTCGTTTCGTCGGGATGGCCGTTTTGTTGCTTATAGGAGGAATGACGATAGCCGGCTGTGAGACCAACCCCTACACGGGGCGATCTCAGTTGTTGATGACGTCGATCTCAGAGGAAATGCAGCTTGGGGAGCAAGCCTATGCCCAGGTGAAAAACGACCCCAACATTCGATTGTCGAGGGATCCGCGCGAAGTGGAACCGGTCAAACGGGTGGCGGCCAGAATCATCGAGGCGGCGAAGCGATCGAAATATGCCGAGATGGCTAAACAATTCGAATGGGAAGTGACGGTCATCAAGGACGACAGGACGGCGAACGCGTTCGCGCTTCCCGGCGGCAAGATCGCCGTGTATACGGGCATTTTCCCCGTGGCGAGAACCGAGGCGGGGTTGGCCGCCGTCATGGGGCATGAAGTGATCCATGCCTTGGCCCGTCACGGAGCGGAGCGGATGAGTCAGGGGCAATTGACCAATGCGGCGTTGCAAGTGGCGGGGGCGGCGATCGGGGCGAGCGGAGGTAACCCCTTGCTGGGGCAGGCCACAATGGCGGCGCTCGGATTGGGAGCACAAGTGGGAATCTTGTTGCCCTTCAGCCGAAAACACGAATCGGAAGCGGATTACGTGGGAATTCTCTTGGCGGCCGACGCGGGATACGACCCGCGCGAGTCCGTGGGGTTGTGGGAGCGGATGGCGGAGCTATCGAGCGGCGGAGGGCCGGCCGAATTTTTGTCAACCCATCCCAGTCATGGGACCCGAATCGAGCAATTGAAGGCCTGGATGCCGGAGGCCATGGCCATCTATCAAAAAAGAACTCCGGCTCCCAATGGGCTCTTGCCGCCCGTTGGAAACCAGTGAGGTGGCCGCCGATCCTTTGAAATTTGTCCCTTCACGCGGTACCCTTGCCATGCTCCATACTCCTTCTCTATACTGCGACAGCGCAGGTGCGAAGGCCGGGTGATCGCTCGATGCGAGAGTATCGAGAGGAAAGTCCGGACTCCAAGGGCAGGGCGCTGGGTAATTCCCAGGCGGAGCGATCCGACACCAGCACCACAGAAAGCAAACCGCCGATGGCCGAGGCGATGGGAGCTTATCCGGTCGCTGCGGCTCAGGCAAGGGTGAAAGGGTGGGGTAAGGGCCCACCGCGGTGGTGGCGACATCACCGGCAGGGTAAGCGTCGCCCGGTGCAAGGCCAAATAGGAAGAGCCGCGCGGACGCTCGAAGGCGTTTCGCGCACCGACCGGCCCGGTCGAGATCTTCGGGTAGGCCGCTTGAGGTTCGAGGCAACTCGAATCCCAGAGAAATGATCATCGCCGTTCGAGAGAGCGAACTCGATCGGACACAGAATCCGGCTTATAGGCCTTCACATTTGCGCCTTTCTATTGGCGTCAGGTTCTTCCGCAACCGTCTTGAATTGCCTAGGTCGAGGCCGGGATGCTCAGTATGCCGATCAGTTCTCTTGACCCTTCGTTGAGGAGAATGGTACGATTTTTAACCTTTCTCATTGATTTTTCAGGTATTTTTAGGACAAGTGTCGAATGACCAATGACGATGCAGAAACCCGTTCTTGTCGGTTTTTCATGAAGACGAACGGGACGGGGGCTGGAAGAGCGCCGATTGTCTAGTGTGCCCTCGATCTCGTGATGAGGAGGACATCCACATGAAACTCACCGGAGCCGAGATCTTCATCGAATGTCTGAAGCGGGAGGGAGTCAAGACCCTTTTTGCGCTTCCCGGGGGCGTGGTCTTGAAGATCTTCGATATGCTCCATCAACAAAAGGACATCGAGGTCGTTCTCACGCGGCATGAGCAGGGGGCCGGTCATATGGCCGAAGGCTATGCCAAAGCGACCGGCAAGGCGGGCGTCTGTCTGGTAACGTCCGGGCCCGGCATGACCAATGTGATTACGGCGTTGGCGGACGCCTACATGGATTCCGTGCCGGTGGTCTGTTTCAGCGGCCAGGTGCCGACGAGCCTGATCGGAAACGATGCATTTCAGGAAGCGGACAATATCGGCTTGAGCAGGCCCTGCACGAAATACAATTTTCTGGTCAAAGACGTCAATGATTTGGCTCGGACGATCAAAGAAGCGTTTTATATCGCGACGACCGGCCGGCCGGGCCCGGTGTTGGTCGACATTCCGAAGGACGTGTCGCAGAACCAGACCGAATTCGTCTATCCGACATCCGTTTCCATTCGCGGATACAACCCGACCTATGAGGGCAATAAGTGGCAAATTAAACAGGCGGCCGAGGCAATCGCCAAGGCCAAGAAGCCGGTGTTGTATGTGGGCGGAGGCGTCGTCTTTTCCGGTGCTTCGCAGGAGTTGTTTGAATTAGCCGAGCTGACGCAGATCCCGGTCGATATGACCCTCATGGGGCTCGGCGTATTTCCGGGAGAGCATCCGTTGTCGCTGGGGATGCTGGGCATGCACGGGACTTACTGCGCCAACATGGCCATTCACTACTCCGATCTGGTCATCGCCGTCGGGGCGAGGTTTGACGATCGTGTGACAGGCAAAGTGTCGGAATTCTGTCCGCACGCAAAGGTCATTCACATCGACATCGATCCCACGTCGATTCGGAAAAACATTCACGTCGATATTCCGATCGTGGGAGATTGCAAGGCCGTGCTGCGCGAGTTGAATCAAATTCTCCGTGTGACGGTGAACGGCGATCAGAAAGAGCTTCGGAAGCCCTGGTGGGATCAAATTCATCAATGGCAGAAGAGGCACCCGTTGACCTATCACCAGGAGCCGGATGGGCCGATCAAGCCGCAGCATGTCGTCAAACGCCTCTATGAACTGACGAAGGATCGAGATCCGATCATCTCGACCGACGTGGGCCAGCATCAAATGTGGGCCGCGCAATATTTCAAACTGGCGAAACCGAACCGATGGTTGACCTCCGGCGGGCTTGGGACCATGGGCTTCGGGTTTCCTGCGGCTATGGGGGCGCAAGCCGCGTTTCGGGATCGCCTGGTCCTCTGTATTGCGGGGGACGGCAGCGTTCAGATGAATATGCAGGAAATGGCGACCGCGGTGGTCAGTAAATTACCGGTGAAGATCATCGTACTGAACAACCGCTTTCACGGGATGGTGCGACAGTGGCAGGATCTCTTCTACAACGGGCGGTACGCTTCGAGTTATTTGGGCGGCACGCCTGACTTTGTCAAGCTGGCCGAGGCCTATGGAGCGGTCGGGCTGCGGGCCGAGAGCCTGGCGGATCTTGACGGCGTGTTGAAAACGGCCTTGGAAACGGACGGGCCCGTCATCGTGGATGTGCCGACCTATCCGTATGAGAACTGTTACCCGATGATTCCGGCAGGAGGCTGCAATCACGAAATGATTCTCGAAGATCCCCCGGAATTGAAGAAGAAACAGACCGGCGTCGGGAAGACGGTGCCGGAAGACAAGGATACGGTGTTAACGGCGTAAGAATTAAGATGTAGGGAAGGCTCGGAGGCATCGACGCCGGATGACCGCACGTCGGTGTCCGGCGCGTTGATCTCGACGCCTAGAAATATGGAACATATCATTTCCGTGACGGTTGAGAACAAATTCGGGGTTCTTTCAAGGGTTGCGGGTCTGTTCAGCGGTCGAGGCTTCAATATCGAAAGCCTCTCCGTCGCCCCCACCCTTGATCCGTCGATGTCGCAGATGACGTTGGTGACCTCGGGCGATGATCGGATCATCGAGCAGATCGTCAAGCAACTGAATAAACTGATCGACGTCATCAAAGTCGTGGATTTGAACGAAACCGAATTCGTCGCGCGGGAAACGGCTCTCATCAAGGTGCACACCAAGGATGACGATCGGGCGGAGGCGCTCAGGATTGTCGACATTTTTCGAGCCAACGTCATCGACTCGTCGCCCAGCACCTATACGATCGAAGTGTCGGGTGATCCCAGGAAGATTGAGGCGATCATCAATTTACTGCAGCCGCTGGGAATCAAGGAATTGGTTCGAACAGGGCGGGTTGCCGTCGCCCGTGAACCGATCCGACCCGCCGTCGTACAGGCCAAAAAAGCCGCGCGCGAGTAACGCGTGTCGCCGCGCAGGTCAAGCCGAAAGAAAACACGCGACGTCTTTAGTGAAGGAGCTCGGCATGAAGATTTATTATGACCAGGACGCGGACATTCATCATATTCGCAACAAGGCCGTAGCCGTCATCGGGTACGGCAGTCAGGGCCATGCCCATGCTCTTAACTTAAAAGAGAGCGGCGTAAGCGTAGTCGTCGGGTTGCGCGAAGGAGCGTCATGGAAAAAAGCGGAGCAGAGCGGTCTTAAGGTCATGCCGGTCGCGGACGCCGTCAAGGCGTCCGACGTCGTGATGATCCTTGCGCCGGATGAAGTTCAAGCAACGATCTATCGGCAGGATGTGGCTCCCAACCTCAAGACCGGCTCGTATCTGGCGTTCGGGCATGGATTCAACATCCATTTCGGCCAGATCGTTCCACCGGCGTCCGTTAACGTTTTTATGGTGGCGCCGAAAGGGCCCGGCCATCTCGTGCGATCTGAGTACACGAAAGGCAGCGGGGTTCCTTGCCTGCTCGCCGTTCATCAGGATCCCAGCGGTACGACCAGGCAGGTGGGGCTGGCCTATGCCAGTGCTATCGGCGGCGGTCGAGCCGGCGTCATTGAGACGACCTTTCGCGAAGAGACCGAGACGGACTTGTTCGGCGAGCAAGCCGTGTTGTGCGGGGGGCTCACGGCCTTGATTCAAGCCGGCTATGAAACGCTCGTCGAGGCAGGGTATTCGCCGGAGATGGCCTATTTTGAATGCCTGCACGAAGTGAAGCTCATCGTAGATTTGATTTATCAGGGCGGTATTGCCAATATGAGGTATTCGATCAGTACGACGGCGAAGTACGGCGACGTGACACGAGGCCCTCGGATCATCACTGAGCAAACCAAACGTGAAATGAAGGAGATCTTGGGCGAGATCCAAAGCGGCCGGTTCGCCAGGGAATGGGTCTTGGAAAACCAAGCGAATCGTCCCGTGTACAACGCTCTCTTGGCCAAGGGTGAGGCGCATCCCATCGAGGCTGTGGGGGCCAAGTTGCGGGCCATGATGCCGTGGCTCAAGAAAGATCAGTTGGTTGACCGAACAAAGAATTAAGCGGACAATCGACCGGATGGTTAAGCTGACGCGTTCAGCGATGGTCCTTCGGATAAAATAGTCGTAAGAACGTTGGAAGGAGCGGAGCCGTAAGGTCATGATCAAGACGATGACAAAAAGGATTTCCCCGAGAAGGGAGGAGGTTGTGTGATCGATCGGGCGGTTGGCCTCCCGGTCGCGAGGGAGGGCATTCCTTTCATTGCCGTTCCCGCTGGCGTGACGCTGTTGGCCGGCTGGATGGGATGGGTCGTAGTGGCGGGGCTGGCGGGGCTGGCGACGGCGTTCGTCGCCTGGTTTTTCAGGAACCCGGCGAGAGTGATTCCCAAGGACACGCACCTCGTGGTCGCGCCCGGAGATGGCAAGGTGATCGCCATCGAAGAGGAATTCGAGCCCCGCTATCTCAAGGATCGCGCGCTGCGTGTGACGATTTTTTTGAACGTGTTCAATGTACACATCAATCGTATACCCTGTGACGGAATCATTGAAGACGTGCAATATCAACCGGGGGCGTTCTTGGTTGCCAGCAGGCCGGATGCCACGTTGAGAAACGAGCAGAATGCGTTGATGATTCGCACGGTGGAAGGACTGAAAGTCTTGTGCGTGCAGGTTGCCGGGTTGATCGCCCGGCGCATCGTCTGCTGGGCGTCCCCTCGGGATCAAGCCGTCCGGGGAGAGCGGTTTGGATTGATTCGATTCGGGTCTCGGATGGACACCTTTCTTCCGATCGGGACACGCCTTCGAGTGGCCGTCGGAGACAGGGTGAAAGGCGGAGAAACCATTTTGGGGGAGCTGCGATGAAGCCCGCTGGATTAAAAAACTCCTTCGGCAAAGATGGCAAACGGCGCAAGGCGGCCATGCATCTGATCCCGAATCTGTTTACAACCGGCAACTTGTTCTGCGGTGTGTACGCGATTCTGTTGGTGTTCAATACGGAGTATGTGGCGGCGGCCGTCGCCGTTCTTGTCGCGATGGTATTCGACGTGCTCGACGGCAAGTCGGCTCGGTTGACCAACAGCACGAGCCATTTCGGGTTGGAATACGATTCATTGTCCGACGTCGTCTCGTTCGGAGTGGCTCCGGGGTTCCTCATTTATTCCTGGGCGTTGAGCGGGCAAGGCACCCTGGGGGTGGCCGTCATGTTTGCTTATGTGGCAATGGGGGCGGTGCGCTTGGCTCGGTTTAACTCGACAGTGGCGTTGTCCGACGGCAAGTATTTCACTGGCTTGGCCATTCCCGCCGCGGCGGGAGTCGTCGCTTCGTTGGTCGTCTTCGATCATTACACGCTTCGAATGGGTCCGGAAACTAAGCCGATCGTCGTGCTGGTCGTAACGCTGATGCTGGCGTTTCTCATGGTCAGCACCGTCAAGTATCGCAGTTTCAAGGACCTGAAATTCAGAGGCCCTCAGCAAATCACCTATCTCGTGTGGGGGATTCTCGGGCTAATGATGGTGACGGCGTGGCCGCCGGTCATGTTGTTCGTGGTCTTTGCAGGGTACGCGTTGTTGGGACCGGTCGAGAAACTGGTGGGATTGATCGTGAGGACGGCCGGCAAGAAGGGCGTTGCCAAGACCGAACTGCCGGCGCCGGAACCACCGAAGGTGTGAGAGGATACCGGCAGGAGAGGGAAGGGGAAAAAGCGTTGTCCCGTAAATGGCAGTGACGAGGAGTAGTAGGCGAGCCGTGTCGTCCGAGAGAGTTGGCGGATGGTGCGAGCCAATCGACACGTCGCCGAACTCGCCTCCGAGCCAGAATCCGTGAACTTCGAGTAGCGGGTTCCGGCCGGCCCCCGTGACGGGCTGCAATGAAGGGCGCCGATCAGAGAACTGACCGTCGCCGAAACAGGGTGGTACCACGGAGCGCGTAAAGCCTTCGTCCCTGACCAACGAAGAGGGGCGAAGGCATTTTTATTTGACGGCTCAATTCATCTCATCTGCCCGGTGGAGAAACACCGCCGGTCGGAAAACAGGCCGTCGATCGATGGCAATGGGGGTGGCACGATGACGCGCATGATACGCATATTCGATACAACGTTGCGGGACGGCGAGCAATCGCCCGGGGCCAGCATGAACGTGGAAGAAAAATTGATGGTGGCCAAGCAACTGGCTCGTTTGGGCGTCGACGTGATTGAAGCCGGTTTTGCGTACAGTTCTCCCGGCGATTTCGAGGCGGTGCGGCGGATTGCTCAAGAGGTGGAGGGACCGATCATCTGCAGCCTGGCCCGCGCCCGCCCGGAAGACATCGATCGGGCATGGGAGGCGCTCAAGGGGGCGCCGAGGGCCCGCATCCATACGTTTTTATCGACTTCCGACATCCATCTGAAATACCAGTTTCGCATGACGCGCGAGGAAGCCAAGAGGCGAGCGGTGGAAATGGTCCAGCGGGCGAGGAGCTACGTCGATGACGTGGAATTTTCGCCCATGGACGCCAGCCGGTCCGATCCAGCCTATTTGTACGAAGTCATCGAGGCGGTTATTGCGGCGGGAGCCGGGACGGTCAATATCCCCGATACAGTGGGATATGCGATTCCGCAGGAGTTCGGAGCGTTGATTAAGGGAATCTGCGAGAAAGTGCCCAATGCCGAGCAGGCGGTCATTTCCGTCCATTGCCATAACGACCTGGGCCTTGCCGTAGCCAACAGTCTGGCGGCCGTCGTCAACGGAGCGGGGCAGGTGGAGTGCACGATCAACGGGATCGGAGAACGGGCCGGCAACACGGCGTTGGAAGAGATCGTCATGGGACTCCGCACGAGAAGGGATTTCTACCAGGCCGACACCGGGATCAAGACGGAGGAAATCGCCAAGACCAGCCGTCTCGTCAGCAAGATCACCGGCATGGCGGTGCAGCCGAACAAGGCCGTCGTCGGGGCCAACGCGTTTGCGCACAGTTCGGGCATTCATCAAGACGGATTGCTCAAGGAGAAAACCACCTACGAAATCATGCGGCCGGAATCAATCGGTCTTATCGAAAGTCGGATGGTGATGGGTAAGTTGTCAGGCCGGCACGCCTTTCGGCAGCGGTTGGAGGAGCTGGGCTATCGCCTGAGCGACGAGGAAATCAATCGTGCGTTTGAACGGTTCAAACGACTCGCCGATCAAAAGAAGGAGATTTACGAGGAAGATCTTGAGGCGATCGTTTCGGAAGAACTGGCCAAGATGGGGGAGCGGATCGTGCTCAAGTCGTTTCACTTGGAAACCGGGACCGATCGAGTTCCCACGGCGACGGTTGAACTGGAGATCGACGGCCGGCCGGTGAAACAGTCGGGAACCGGCGATGGACCGGTGGACGCCGTGTATCGAACCATCGCGGCCATGACTCAGACGAAAAGCACGTTGGTGATGTTCGCGGTCAACGCGCTCACCAGCGGGACGGACGCCCAGGGCGAGGTCTCGGTGAGGCTTCAAGAAAATGGAAGGACCGTGTCAGGTCACGGCTCGGACACCGATATCATCGTGGCTGCGGCCCGGGCTTATCTGAACGCGTTGAATCGGCTGGCCTGTTTGACGCCCAAACAGGCGGATGATGGGCAGAGGGCCCGCTTGATTTGACTGAGCGGCTGGACTAGAGTGCCGGCCGTTTTGCGTTTTGATTGACTGAAACGGTTTCAGAGGCGGCTTCTTCTTTCTTATATGATCAAGAAGATCCTTGCGGAGTGCCGGGAGTTTTTGGCCGGAGACCATACGGTGCTCCGGGAGCTGCTGCATCCCGCAAAAGAGGATCTGTCGCTTCGATACAGTCTGGCTCACGGCCGGTTGGGGGCCGGCAAACGGTCGAAGTTGCACGTCCTCTCCTCTTCGGAAGTCTACTACTTCATCGCGGGGGAGGGCCGCTTCACGATCGATTCGGAGACTCGTTCGGTTCAAGCCGGGTCGGTCGTCTATGTGCCGCCCGGGGGCAGGCAATCGCTGGAAAATATCGGTACGGAGGATATCGAGTTTCTTTGCATGGTCGATCCACCCTGGAGGATCGAGGACGAAACGATACTGGAATAGGGACGAGTCATCACAATCGGTCATTCTGAAGAAGGAGCGCGCGACGTGAAAGTGAAGATTGCGGTGCTGGCCGGCGACGGTGTGGGGCGGGAAATTGTCCCGGAGGCGGTGAAAATTCTCAAGGCGATCGGGGATGCCTATCACCATTCTTTTGAGTTTGTGGCGGCCGACATCGGCGGCCAGGCGATCGACAAGGTGGGGGTCCCCTTGCCGGAGGAGACCTTGTCGCTTGCGAAACAAAGCGACGCCGTATTGCTGGGAGCCGTCGGAGGGCCCAAGTGGGAGGGGCTTGAGTATGCCCGCAGACCGGAGCGCGCGTTGCTCGGTATTCGTGAAGCGTTGGGGTTGTACGCCAATCTTCGTCCCGCCAAGGTTTATCCCAGCCTCGCGGATGCCTCGTCCCTGAAACGCGACGTCGTCGAGGGAATCGATATCCTCGTGGTTCGGGAACTCACGGGCGGCATTTATTTCGGCAAGCCCAAGGGCATCGAGCGATTGCCGAACGGAGAAGAGCGCGGCATCAATACGGAAGTCTATACGACCGAAGAAGTCAGGCGCATCGCAACAGTGGCGTTCGAGGCGGCGCGGAAACGCCGCAAGAAAGTGACGTCGGTGGACAAAGCGAACGTCTTGGAGTCCTCAGAATTGTGGCGAAAGGTGGTCACCGAGGTGCACAAAGAATATCCCGACGTCGAGTTGGCCCACATGTACGTGGACAATGCCGCCATGCAATTGGTGCGCAATCCCAGACAATTCGATGTGCTGCTCTGCAACAACATGTTCGGTGATATCTTGAGCGACGAAGCCGCGATGTTGACCGGCTCCATCGGCATGTTGCCGTCCGCGAGTCTGGGCGCAGCGGTCGGCCTGTTCGAGCCCATCCACGGCAGTGCTCCAGACATCGCCGGTAAGAACGTCGCCAATCCGATCGCGATGATCGCGTCCGCCGCCATGATGCTGTCCTATGCGTTTCGTCTTGATAAAGAAGCCGAGGCCATTGAGCGGGCGATTGTGAAGACGCTCGATCTGGGGTATCGGACGAAGGACATCCAAAGCCCCGGCGCCAAGATCGTCGGGACAACCGACATGGGGGATGTCATCCTTCGTAATTTGAGCTAGTGTGATCGCGGATCAGGATGCCAGTGGCCGTGGAGTCGTGGACCATTCGGACCCTTGCCGGAACCGGGGAACCGGCCTATGGGGGAGACGGCGGTCCCGCGCGCCTTGCCTTCTTGAATGAACCGAAGGGGGTGTGGGTGGATGCCATTGGGAACATCCTGATCGCCGACTCTGAAAACCATGTCGTGCGGCGGATCGATCGAGACACCGGCCTGATCTCGACGATCGCCGGCGTCGCTGACCTAGCCGATATGGAAGGAGCGGCGCGGGACACTGGTCTCGATGAAGAAACCAGGCGTTCGCCGGAGGAAGACCCCTTTGCCGAGGGGGGAGCGGCGTTACTGAACTATCGGCAGCAGACGGACATCAGCGGAACGATCCGGTACGTTACGGCGAGAGCGGCGGCGCCGAGTCGATTCGGCGGCGACGGCGGGCCGGCCCCGCGTGCCCGGTTGAATTTTCCAACGGCGGTTGTCGCGGACGCCCACGGGAACATGTACATTGCCGATACGCTGAATCATCGCATCCGTTTGGTCGATGCCGTCAACGGGGTGATCACGACGATTGCCGGACTGGGCCAGCCTCGATATTGCGGCGACGGCGGGCCCGCCGTCGCCGCGGGGCTCAATGAACCGGCTGCTTTGGCCTTGGACGGGAGAGGAGTGTTGTATGTGGCCGACCAAGGCAACCACCGCGTTCGAGCGATCGATCTCAAAACCGGGCTGATCCGCACGGTGGCGGGGAACGGAACGGCTTTGTACAATGGAGATGAAAGACCGGCCACGGAAGCCGCTCTGGCCGGGCCGAGCGGGTTGGCCTGCGCCGATGACGGCACGCTCTTCATCGCCGATACCTTCAACGGCAGGATTCGTGCGATCGATCCTATGACAGGCCTGATTCGAACGGTGGCGGGGGACGGTGGGGAATATCGATACGAGAGCGAACATGAGGCGCCTTCGGTTAGCTTGTCGAGGCCGGTCGGCATTGCGGCGGACGGGGATGGCAACGTGTTCATCACGGATTCTGACAATCACCTAGTGCGCCGATGGAACCGAGCGACGGGTAAGATCGAGCGAACGGCCGGAGTGGGGGCTCCGGCTTTCTGCGGCGACGGCGGATCGGCGCTCCGAGCCGGTTTGAACTATCCGTTCGGTATCGCGGTCGATCAAAATGGACGGGTCGTGGTCGCCGATACGTTCAATCATCGGATTCGGGCGTTGACACTCTGATACAAAAAAGAGAAGGACTCCATGCTGAAGAACAAACCCGCATACGTGATGGCGATCCTTGGGGCGACCGGCGCCGTGGGAAAAGAAACGTTGGAGATTCTGGAAGAGCGGAAGTTTCCTCTGGAGTCGCTCCGGCTCTTTGCGTCCAGACGGTCGGCCGGCGAGACATTGTCGTGCCAGGGCAAGGAGTGGAAGGTCGAGGAACTGACGCCTGAGTCGTCCTTCGCCGGCGTTGATCTTGCGTTGATCTCGGCGACCGACGCGATCAGTCGCGAATACGGCCAAAAGCTCGGCGCCGCCGGCGTCGTGGTGATCGACGACAGCGCCGTGTTTCGAATGGATCCGGACGTCCCATTGGTCGTGCCCGAAGTCAATGCTCGTGCGTTGGAGGTGGTGCCGCGAGGCATTGTGTCGATTCCCAACTGCACCACGACCCCTCTGGTGATGGCGCTTAAACCGATTCATGACGCCGTGGGCGTCAAGCGCGTGGTGGTGACGACGTTTCAGTCCGTCTCGGGGACCGGTGCCGCGGCGATGGACGAGCTGATGGATCAAACCAAGGCGTTGTTGGCCTTTCGTGAAGTGGAAACGAAGGTCTATCCCCATCAGATCGCCTTCAACGTGCTGCCCCAGATCGGCTCGTTCAACGACGGCGGCGACTGTTCGGAAGAAGTGAAGATCGTGATGGAAACCAGAAAAATTCTCGGAGCGCCGTCGCTCCGCGTGACGGCGACGACCGTGCGAGTGCCGGTGCTGCGCTGCCACTCCGAAGCGATCAACGTCGAATTGGAGAAACCGTTGAGCGCCAACGAGGCGAGGGCCCTGTTGGCCGCCATGCCGGGCGTGGTCGTCTTCGACGATCCGGGGAAGAAACTTTACCCGATGCCGCTGGACGCCGCGGGAAAAGACGAGGTGTATATCGGCCGAGTGCGAGAAGATCGCTCGATAGAGAACGGGCTCAATCTCTGGGTCGTGTCGGACAATCTTCGAAAGGGAGCGGCGCTGAACGCCGTTCAAATCGCCGAATGCCTGATTCGGTGACAAAAGGGCGGGAACGGCCGCTGACAAGGCTCAACGCGGCCTTGTGGAAGAGCGATGGATCTCGGTGCACGGGGAGGGAATGACGGTGGAACCCTGATGGGTGCGCTGAGGCCGTGGCTGTCTTCTAAGGAGGGATAAGGCATGCCGCCTGAGATGCCGGAATGGACGACGATCGGCAAACTGATGATCGGGATCGGCCTTCTGATCGTGGGGGTCGGCGTGCTCTTCGTTGCCGTCGATCGCATTGCCGGGCTTGGAGGCCTGTTCGGTTGGCTCGGCAAATTACCCGGTGACATCTCGTATAAGCGCGAAAACTTCAGTTTTTATTTCCCCCTGGGCACCAGCATCGTCTTGAGCGTGGTTGTGAGCCTGTTGTTCTACATCCTGGGATGGTTCTTCCGGCGATGAAACAACCGTTTCGATCGTGCGTGATCGGCGTTGTCGGGCTGGCCGCGGGGGCGCTGGACATGGCGGCTTCTTCGGCCTCTGCCGCGCCGGCGATCCGTGTGTTGCTGGCGGCGGAGATCCGGCAGCTCGACGTGCACACGGCTCCTCTGTTGTGGGTGACGGATGAGCGCGGCATGGCACGGTCCTATCACAACGCAAGGATTCGCATCGAGAGACGCGGTGCTGCGCTGTTCGTCAACGGAACCCGCATCGATGGTGAACAGGTGACCTTGCGCGCGGGGAAACAGGATCTGGCGATCTGGTTGCCGCAGGATGATCATGACGCCACGACGTCCTCCCGTTCTGCCGCCCGTCCTGCCGATGGGCCCCCGGCGTGGCAAATCAGGGGGCTGGTGCAGGTGATCAGTCGTGGGAACGGGCTGCTCGTCGTCAATCACGTCGACCTCGAAGAGTACGTCAAAGGAGTCCTTCCCGGAGAAGTCAATTCCTCGTGGCATCCTGAAATGCTCAAGGCGCAGGCCGTCGCGGCCAGGACCTATGCGCTGTATCACCATATGCTGAGCGGTTCGCGCGATTATGACGTGGTGGCTGGCACGCAGGATCAAGTCTATCGAGGCCGCCGAGGCGTCGACGCGCGAGTCGAGCAGGCGGTCGACTCCACGAAGGGAGAAGTCGTCACTTACGAAGATGCCCCGATCTATGCGGCTTTTTCTTCGACGGCCGCCGGCCTCACGGAAGACGCCGCGGTTGTCTGGTCGAAAGACCTGCCGTATTTGAAGGGCGTGGAATGTCCGTTCGACCTCGAATCTCCGTATTTTCAATGGAAGGCCTCGTTCAAGGTCGAAACGTTGGAGCAGAATCTGCGCCGGCAGGGCTTCGACGTCGGGGCGATTGTCGCGTTGACGCCTCTCTCCTACAGCCGTTCTGGGCGTGTGGCTACGCTACGGATCGTCCATTCCAAAGGCGAGCTGATCCTGCGTGGGGAGGAGCTTCGCAAGGCCGTAGGCTATACGGTCGTGCCCAGCACGCAGTTCACCATCGATTCGTTCGGCGAGGAGATCGTCCTTTCCGGCTACGGCGCCGGGCACGCGGTCGGTCTTTGCCAATGGGGGGCCAAGGAATTGGCCGAGTTGGGCTATTCGTACTCCAGCATCCTCCGTTATTACTATCCGGGAACGGAATTGCGCAATGCGTCATTGACCAAGGCTCCCCCCCTCCCTCCGGTTGTCGCGGCGCCCGATTTTTGATGCACCTCTCGGAATTCGATTTTCCGTTCGACCCGTCGCTCATCGCGTCGCAACCCGTCGTTCCACGCGATCGCGCAAGGTTGCTGGTGCTTGATCGACAAACCGGCCGATTCTCTCATCTTCACGTCGCCGATCTTCCATCCTTGCTTGATCCCGGCGATCTGTTGGTCGTGAACGATACGAAGGTCCTCCCGGCCAGGATGCGGGGCAAAAAACTGCCGACCGGCACGTCGGTCGAAGTGTTGTTCGTCAAGGATCTCGGCGGCAACGTCTGGGAGGTGATGGTCAAGGGGACGTTCCGTGTCGGACAGGTGATCGAGTTTGATCGAGAAGCCCGGGCGGTGATTCTGAAGCGCGATGCCACGGGTACGGCTGTGAAGGTGGAGAGTCCGATTCCCGTCGTCCAACTGTTAGGGACATGCGGTGAAATGCCGCTCCCGCCCTATATCAAACGGCGTCCCAGGAGCGAGGACCACGGCTGGTATCAAACGGTCTTTGCCGCTCACCAGGGCGCGATTGCGGCTCCGACGGCCGGTTTGCACTTTACAGAGGACCTACTCGCCCGTTTAGCCGAGCGAGCCATTCGCGTGGCCACGGTCACGCTGCATGTCGGCCTGGGGACCTTCAAGCCCGTCGTGACGGAGCGAATTGAAGATCATCGAATGAATGGAGAAATATTCAAGGTGGGCGAGAAAGCCGCCGAAGCCATCGTGCGGGCGAAGCAAGCCGGTCGGCGGATCGTGGCGGTCGGCACGACCGTCGTGCGGACGTTGGAAACTGTGGCGTTGGAACATGGCCGAATCATCCCTGCCGAGGGAGAGAGCCATCTGTTTATCACACCGGGATTTCGATTTTTAGCCGTCGATGCGCTGATGACCAATTTTCACCTTCCGAAGACCACCTTGCTCATGTTGGTCTCGGCCTTTGCCGGCGTCGAATCGGTGCGCCGCGCCTACGAAGAGGCGGTCAAGGAACGGTACCGTTTCTACAGCTACGGCGACGCGATGTTGATTCTCTAGCCGATGATGATGGACGGCGGTCCGTATCTTGGAGGAGAAAGAGCGTGATTTACGGTAAGCGGCTGGGAGGACTGAGAAAAGGACCGAGTCGGCAGGTTGCGAGGGGCGCTTCCTTGTTTGTCAGGAGAGCGAGTGAGACCAGCTTTGTTCCCGAAGCGGCTAGAGCAGTTCTCGGCGGATTTTGACCGGGATCTTGGCTTTGAGGGCGTCCTGATAGGCCGACAACGCACGCTGTTGTTTCTGCAACAGCATGTCTTGCACGGCGCGGTCTCTGCCCCCTAGGAAGTCGGGAGTCTCGGACCCTTGGGCTCGCGTCGTCAAGGCTTGCCCCTCCGTCAGCTCGGCGGGGGTGAGGGCGACGGAGTTGCGGACGACCATCCTCGCCTTGCCGGCCAAGAGTTCCTGCTTCTGGGCGGCCTCGAAGGCCGCGGGGGTCCAGTGATTGGCCGCGAGAAGACGACGGTAGAGATCTGGATCGAACGCCCCGTTTTTTTGGAAATCGGGAATTTGCAGAATCATTTCCCGAAGGTCCGTGTCGGACACGGTAATGCCCATCTCCTGAGCGGCGATCACCCACAGTCGATTCTCCACCAGTTGATCGATCACCAATTGTTTGAAGGTTTCGTCGTTTAAGTCTCCGCCGCCTCTTTCCTTGTACGCGCGGTACATCAGCTCATAGGCGCGCCGGAATTCGTCGCGCGAGACGGTCAGCTCTCCGACCGTCGCGACGGCGTTGGTTGATTGTTCGCCGAACCCCCACCATCCCATCGTGATGACGAACGCGATGGCCAAAATACCCATGATCGATTTGAGAAGCCATGGATAGTTGTGGGCGGCGTCGCGTATGGTCTTAATCATTCTGAACCTCTTTCATGTAGGGTCACGGGGCCATTGTACTTGCGCGGCGGGGATCAAGACAAGACGACAAAAAAGCGGAGAAGAAGTGAACGATGAAAATGTGCCGATGTGGGGTCTTTTCGGATCATGTGGGTGAATCCTGAAGAGAAAGGGCCGTCGGGATCGATGTCGCCGCTCTTCTCGGTTCGGAATCCGATCGTGTAATCGGCATGGGAACAAGCTGTTTGGGCCTAAAGAACGGTCTTTGTTTGTGCGAGATGTCGGTTTTTGTTATATTGCCGATAGTTTAAAGGAGATTTCTTGACAGGCGAGGGACTGACCTCCCAGTTTCCGGAACAGGCGGTCTATCCGAAAGCCCACGTTCTGAACCGGTTCATTGCCAAGCTCATCGATCTGTTCATTGTCGCCGCTGCAAATGAGATGGCTTCCCCGGTCGGGTTTCTTTCGGGCTTGGCCTACCTTTTGATTGCGGATGGTTTTGCGGGAGGAAAGAGCATCGGCAAGCGGGTGGTCGGCCTCGAGACAATTCGAGTGGACGGTCAAGGCCCTGTCGGGTTCAAGGAATCGATCATTCGAAACGTGCCACTGGGTTGCGCGCAGATTGCGCTTGCGATTCCATGGGTAGGATGGCTCGTGGCGTTGGCGATCGTGGTGTTTGAGAGCCTGTTGATTATCGGGAACGAGCAAGGCCGTCGTCTCGGCGATGAGGTGGCGCGGACGCAGGTGTTGGACGCCGGACAATTGGCGGTCCCGGAGTGACGATTCTCATGTTAAGAGTACGGGTTCGGCGCCGGATCACCCGGCCGAGATGAAGGGAGAGACACCGTGGGGTTTCCAGAAGACGTATTCGGGTGGTTCTCTGATGATCTGGCGATCGATTTGGGCACCGCGACCACGTTGGTGTACGTGCGTGGGCGAGGCATCGTGCTCAATGAGCCGTCCGTGGTGGCGGTGGAAAAAAAGACCGAAAAAGTCTTGGCCGTGGGGGCCGATGCGAAGAAGATGTTGGGCCGGACGCCGGGCAACATCGTCGCCGTGCGTCCCATGAAGGAAGGCGTGATCGCCGACTTCGAGATGGCCGAGCAGATGCTCAAACATTTCATCCGCAAATCCCACAATCGCAGCGCCTTCGTTCGTCCGAGGATCATCATCGGGGTTCCGTCCCGCATTACTCAGGTCGAGCAACGGGCGGTGCGCGACTCGGCGGAGCTGGCCGGCGCGCGGGAAGTCTATCTCATCGAAGAGCCGGTCGCCGCGGCGATCGGCTCGGGCCTGCCGATCACGGAGCCGTCCGGCAACATGGTCGTCGACGTCGGTGGAGGCACGACGGACATCGCGGTGATCTCGCTCGGCGGCATCGTCTACAGCGAGTCGGTGAAGGTGGCGGGCGATCGGATGGACGAAGCCATCATGAACTACATCAAAAAGAAGTACAACCTGCTCATCGGGGAGCACATGGCGGAACGGATCAAATTCGAAATCGGCTCCGCCTATCCGTTTGAAGATCGAAAGACCATGATGATCAAGGGCCGCGATTTGATTTCAGGGATTCCCCGCACCCTGGTCATCGACGACGCCGAGGTCCGTGAAGCCCTTCACGAGCCGATTACGACGATCGTCAACGCCATCAAGATCGCGTTGGAAAACACTCCGCCCGAGTTGGCGGGAGACATTATCGATCGCGGGATCGTCTTGACGGGGGGGGGATCGCTCCTGAAAGGAATGGATACGCGGTTCCGTGAAGAAACGAATTTACCGATCATTACGGTGGATGATCCTCTGACGTCCGTGGTATTGGGAGTCGGGAAAATTTTGGATGAGTTGGATCTCCTCCGAAAGGTATCGGTCATGTCTCAGGCCAACAATCTCCGGTAAGGTTCCATCCCGCGATGCGGATGGTCAATTTTCGCGCACCTTACAATACAGGGCGGCTGGTCATCCTCCTGGCCGTCGTGCTGCTGGTCGGCTTCCTTCTTTTGCCCGCACAACTCCAGGGCCTGTTCCAACGAGCCGGGAGTCCCGTGGGGTGGGTTGTGAGCTGGCCTCTCCGCGCCGTAGCCGGCGTCAGCGACGGCATCGCCGATCTCTGGGCCGGGTACGTCGCGTTGCGGACGGTGGAAGCCGAAAACAGAGAACTGCGGAAAGAACTCGAATATCTCAAAGGGCAGAACAGTCAACTTCGGGAGGCCGCCGCCGCGACCGACCGCCTCGCAGCTTTGTTGGATTTCAAGCAGCAAATCGGGGTGGCCACGATTGCGGCGCAGGTCATCGGCCGTGATACGGGGAACTGGTATCGAACGATCATTTTGAACAAAGGAGAAGCGGACGGCCTCCGTCCGGACATGGGCGTGGTGACACCGGCCGGTGTCGTGGGGCGTATCGTCAAGACTACGCGCGCGACGTCGGTGGTGCTGCTGGTGACGGACCCCAACAACGCCATTGCGGGGTTGGTGCAGCGGACGAGAGACGAGGGGATTGTCGAAGGAACGTCCAACGGATCGGCGCGGCTGAAATATATTCCAATGTTGTCTGACGCGCGGCCGGGCGATCGGGTCGTGACTTCCGGGCTTGTGGGAGGATTTCCCAAAGGGGTGGCCATTGGAACTATCACCGCCATCCACAAAGAAGACGGAGGGCTGTTTCTGTCGGCTGAGTTGGTTCCGGAGGTGGATGGCGAGCACGTCGAAGAAGTGCTGGTGATTCAATCGCCCGCTGTTCCGAGCGAAGGGGAACGTCTTGGTACTCCAAAGGTGAAGTCCAAATCATGAACGTGCTGGTGTGGTCCGCCCTTATCGTCTTGATGGTTCCCCTGCAAGCCGTTTTGCTGCCTTACGTGAAGATTGCGGGGGTGGTGCCGGACATCGCGTTGGTTGCGGCCTGTCTCGCCGGTGTATTGGGCGGCGAGCTTCATGGGTTGTTGGCCGGTCTGACGCTGGGATGGGTCATGAGTCTGTTCTCGGCCATTGATCCCCTTGTGGCCATGGGGGTCAAGGGCGCCGTGGGATATGCGGCCGGTTTCGCGGGCCGTCACGTCGTGTACTTCTCGTGGCCGATGCTCATGCTGGGGATCTTTTTCTTCTCGTGCTCGGCGGGGTTGGCGACGGCATCCTCGCTGACGCTCAACGGTCAGCAGGACCTGTGGTGGACGCTTCGGACCGTTGTACTGCCCCAAGGGGTTCTGGACGCGCTGGTTGGCGGTGCGCTCTACTGGGTCGCATGGAGCCGGTTCAACGTGGAGCGTTGGATGGCGGAATATCGAGCGTAGGAGCTGTTCTCGTGCTGGGAAGTTATTCGGAAGCGGAGTACGGCGATTTCCAACGACGGCTCATTCTTCTTCGGATAGGCTTGCTCTTGGTCGTGGCATTGCTGGCGCTGCGGTTGTGGCATTTGCAGATCCGAGAAGGAGCCTACTACCGTGATCTCTCAGAGAACAACAAAACCAGACAAGTCTTGATGGAACCAGCCCGCGGGTTGATTTATGATCGGCACGGCGTACTTCTGGCGAACAATGTTCCGAGTTTCAGTCTGTATGTCGCGTTGGATGAGGTGAGGGATCGGGAGGCGTTGATCGAGAAATTGTCGGATTTGCTGGAACTGGATCCGGCGTTCATTCGTAAGAAATTGGGGGGGAAGGGCGGAAAACTGCTGCCGCGCAAGATCAAGGATCGACTGACGCTTCGCGACGCCGTGCTGATCGAGTCGCATCGCCTGGACTTACCCGGTGTCATGATCCAAGTCGAATCCCAGCGAAATTATCCCGGTGGGGTGACGGCGTCTCATGTGTTGGGCTACGTCGGGGAGGCATCGGCCGAACAACTGGAAAAGCCGGAGTTTTCCGATCTTCATCAGGGCAGTATCGTCGGCCAGTACGGGATCGAGAAGTCGTTCGACCGGTACGTGCGCGGCCAAGCCGGATATAAACGAATCGAGGTCGATGCCCACGGGCATGAAAAGAAGGCCGTCGTGGTGGAGAAACCCCAGGCGGGAAACGATCTCTATTTGACGATCGACGTCCGGTTGCAGAAGTTGGCGGAAGAGCTGCTGGGACGGGAGTACGGCGCCATCGTGGCCTTGGATCCGACCAACGGCGACATTCTGGCCATGGCCAGCCGTCCGGCCTTCGATCCAAACGTGCTCTCGCGCGAGCTGACTCCCAAACAATGGGCCGAAATCGTCCAGGACGAAGGACGCCCTCTGAACAACCGCGCTTCTCAGGGACAATACCCGCCGGGCTCCACGTTCAAAGTGCCGATGGCGGTGGCTGCGCTGGAGTCGAAAACCGTCTCGCCGTTCAGCACCGTGACCTGCAACGGCGGCTACCAGTTCGGGAACCGGATTTTCCGCGATTGGAAAGTGACTGGGCACGGAGCGGTCAATCTGCACAGCGCCCTTGTGCATTCATGCGACGTGTACTTTTACACCGTCGGCCAACGCATGGGCATCGATCTGATGGCCGAATTCGGCAAGGAATTCGGACTGGGACAAAGCACCGGTGTGGATTTGCCTTCCGAGCGGATCGGCGTCATGCCGTCGACCGCATGGAAAAAAAAGGTGAAGAAAGAGCCGTGGCTGCCCGGCGAAACCATTTCCGTGGCGATCGGGCAGGGATACATGACGGTGACGCCGTTGCAAATGGCCAACTTGATCGCCACCGTCGCCAATGACGGCGTCAATTACCGGCCGCGCCTGGTGCTGGCGGTGATGGATCGGATCACCGGCAATTTACAAGAGCTGCCGGCGGTTCCACGGGGAAAAATCAACGCGAAACCCGAAACGTTTCGCCTCATCAAAGAAGCGCTGGCCGACGTCGTCAAAGTCGGGACGGCCACGAGGGCGAAATCGTCCATCGTGACGATCGGCGGCAAAACAGGGACGGCGCAAGTCGCGGCGCTTCGAACGGGGCCGGAGGAATCGATTCCCAAAAAGTTCCGCGATCATGCGTGGTTCATCGCCTTTGCTCCGGTCGAGTCGCCGAAGATCGCGGTCGCCGTGTTGGTCGAGCACATGGGGCACGGCGGATCCGCCGCAGCTCCCCTGGCGAAGGAAATCATCGAGGCCTATTTCAAGCTGACCGACGAACAGTCGGCGGGCACGACCTCTGCTGCTGCCGCAGACCGGATCGGAGCGACCTCGGAGCCGTTATGATCAATCGCGTTACGGAAGCGCGGGGCTTTGACACCTTTGATCTCCGCTATATCGGGCTGATCGCGGCCATTTTGGGAATCGGCCTGCTTTCTATTCATAGCGTCACCCATGATCAAGATGGCGGCATCGCGCCGTATTATTTGAAACAGGTGGCATGGATCGGTGTCGGAACCCTGGCGTTCATCATCATGTGGGCATGGGATTATCACACCATCGCCCGTTTGGCGTATCCTGCGTACGCCGTCGTGTTGTTTCTGCTCGTGTTCGTCCTCTTTGAGGGGCGGACGAGCAAGGGGGCACAACGGTGGATCGCTCTCGGACCCTTCAGCTTTCAGCCGTCGGAGTTCGCCAAACTCGTCCTTATTCTGGTCTTGGCTCAGTATTATTCCAAAGCGCCCCGCATCGGCTGGTTGCAGCGCGTGATCGTGCCCGGCCTTCTGATGCTGCCGGGGCTGCTCTTGATTCTGAAGCAGCCGGACCTGGGAAGCGGGTTGAGTTTTGTCGCGGTCTACGCGGCGATGTTGCTGATGGTCGGCGTTCGCTCCCAGGCCCTCGGCATCGCGCTTCTGTTCTCCGTGATGTTGTTTCCCTTCGTGTGGGAAGGCGCCTGGGGGGCGTTGCATGATTATCAGCGGCAGCGCATCATGGCGTTCGTCGATCCGAGCTACGATCCGAGCGGAAAAGGGTATCACGCCTTGCAATCGAGGATTGCGATCGGGTCCGGTGAGTTGATGGGAAAAGGATTGTTCGGCGGCACGCAAAGCCAATTGAAGTTTTTGCCGGAGGGGCATACGGACTTCGTGTTCGCGGTGTACGCGGAAGAATGGGGGTTCGTCGGGGTGCTCGTTCTTCTGGTGTTGTTTGTATCGTTGATCTGGCTTTCACTGGACATCGCGTCCAAGGCGAAGGACCAGCTCGGAGCATTGTTGGCGGTGGGAATCGTCTCGATGCTGTGCTTCTGCATCGTGGTCAACATCGGGATGACGGCCGGCATGTTTCCGATCGTAGGGATTCCTTTGCCGCTGGTGAGTTACGGCGGCAGTGCCACGATCATGTCCATGGCGTCGCTGGGGCTTTTGTTGAACGTGAAACGGAGACGATTGAGTCTGTTCTACTGATTTTTGATGAAGACGCAAACGATGAATCTTCAAGAGGGCCGGCCGATTTCGCCGAGCAGAGGGGTGTGCTGATTGAGCGCACCCGCGTCAGCCTTGTCTGGTGCGCCGGAGCCTTCGATTCCAAGGAGCATGCATGGGAACTGAAATTGCCATTAACGTGACGCGGGAGGAAACCCGCGTGGCGGTTCTTGAAAACGGCGTGGTCACCGATTTGTTCGGCGATCGCGCGAAGCATAAAGACTTTGTCGGAAACATTTATAAAGGGCGCGTGGCCAAAGTGCTGCCCGGTATGCAGGCGGCGTTCGTCGATATCGGTCTTGAGAAGGCCGCCTTCATGCATGTGTCCGACTTGTCGCTGGACGCGGAGCCGGCGGACATGGTGGTCGAGGCGGAAGAAGATGAGAAAGACGCCGAGGTGCTCAGGCCCAAACGCCAGAGCGCAAAGCCCATCGAAGAGTTGCTGAGCGAAGGCCAGGAGGTGATGGTTCAGATTTCCAAAGGGCCGATCGGCACCAAAGGATCGCGGGTGACGACGTATGTGTCGCTGCCGGGCCGCTATCTTGTGTTCATGCCGAACGTGGATCACATCGGGGTATCGCGCCGCATCGCGCGGGAAGAGGAGCGGTCGCGGTTGAAGGACGTCATGCGCCGAGTCCGCCGTCCCGGCTGCGGGTACATCGTGCGCACGGTCAGCGAAGGTGTCAAAGAGGATGAACTGCGTTCGGACGTCGAGTTTCTCCACGTGCTCTGGCAGGACGTGTTGACCAAGCGGGAACGCTTGGCCGCGCCGGCTTTGCTGCACAGCGACTTAAGCCTCAGCTTTCGCGTCGTGAGGGATCTCTTCGGCAAGAAAGTGGACAGGCTCTGGATCGATTCTCGCGAAGAATACGACGCCATCCGGAATTTCGTCCAACGGTTTTCCCCGGAACAAACTTCTCGAATCCATTTCTACGACAAGGAAGAGCCGTTGTTCGATCACTTGGGTGTCGAACAGGAAATCACCCGGGCCATGAGTCGAAAAGTCTGGCTGAAATCCGGCGGATACCTCGTGATCGATCACACGGAGGCGATGACGGTCATCGACGTCAACACGGGTCGGTTCGTCGGAAAACGGGATCAGGAAGAGACGATCCTTCGCAACAACCTGGAAGCCGCCAAGGAAGTGGCCTATCAACTCAAATTGCGAGGGATCGGCGGCATCATCATCGTCGATTTCATCGATATGGAGCGTGAGAAAAATCGCGAGAAGGTCTATCATGCGCTGGTGGACGCCATGGCGTCCGACAAGGCGAGAACGAGAATCTCCCGCATCTCGGATCTCGGCTTGATCGAAATCTCGCGGGAGCGCGTCCGCGAGGACTTGCTACGGTCGCTCTCCGAGCCCTGCCGCTATTGTGATGGCCGCGGCTATACGAAGTCTCCCACGACGGTGGTCTATGAAGTGTTCCGGGAGATCCGACGGATCGAATCCTCCCCTGATCAACGGCGTATCGTCATCGGAGCTCATCCCACGGTGGCCGAATTGCTGCAAGACGAGGAGCGCGCGGGCGTAGAGGCCCTGGAGCAGGAGCGGGGAGTCAAAATCGTCGTTGTCCCGGACGGCCAGTTGCATCTGGAACAATACGATTTAGTCGTGCTGTAATCCCGCGCGGCGTTCATCGCAAACGATTCGGCTTTTCCGAAGCGACGGTCGTCGGAATAGGTGCCGAAACGAACGGCGAATTTTCCCCGGTACGTCCGATGGATCAATCTTCATTGGCCGCATGGTTGACCCTGCAAGCGGTTGACGGGGTGGGTGATCGAACGCTGGTCAAGCTGGTTCAATCATTCGGCTCGCCGAATGCGGTGTTGGCGGCCGGCGCCGAGCGTTTGGTCGAAGCCGGTTTCAGCGCCGAGCTGGCAGCGTCCGTTCGGCGGAGACCTCCGCCCGATGTGATGCGGGAAATCGAGCGTCGGCTGGCGATCGTCGAACGTCTGAACGTTCAGGTGTGCACGCTCTTCGATCCGACGTACCCCGCGAGGCTCAGGGCCATTCCCGATCCTCCACCGTTGCTGTATGTGAGCGGGACATGGCCGGTGTCCGCGGACGTCGCGGTGGCGATTGTCGGAGGCCGGCGGGCGACGCCGTCGGGGCAGGTCGTCACGGAACGGATTGCCAGGGAACTGGCCGAGAGAGGAATCACGATCGTGAGCGGACTGGCGCGGGGCATCGACGCGGCGGCGCATCGGGGCGCGCTGGCCGGCAAGGGCCGCACGATCGCCGTGTTGGGGTGCGGCGTCGATCGTACGTATCCGTCGGAACACCGGGTGTTGCGGCGGAGCATCGAAGAGGGCGGGGGCGCCGTGATGTCCGAATTGCCGATCGGGACGTCTCCGCTCAATCATCACTTTCCGCGGCGAAATCGAATCATCAGCGGATTGTCGCTCGGCGTGCTGGTGAGCGAGGCCGCGACGGGCAGCGGGTCATTGATCACGGCAAGGCTGGCCTTGGAACAGGGGCGCGATGTCTTTGCCGTTCCTGGTCCGGTGACGACCGACGCGTGTCGGGGATCGAACGGTCTGATCAAGGAAGGCGCGAAATTGGTCGAGGACGCGCGGGACGTGCTTGAAGAGATTCTCCCTCAACTCGACGCGCGTCTGCGGGCATCCCTCTCGCTTGGTGACGAGCCTGCGGAGCCGCGCGCACCGCTCGGACGGGAGGATGCCGCCGTCTACGAAGCCCTGTCCTCCGACGCCCAATCAGTCGATGCGCTCATCGAACGAACGGGACTTTGTGCCGCCACGGTCGTCGCCAGCCTGCTTGCGCTCGAATTGTCGGGGCGCGTGCGCCAGTTGCCCGGCCAACAGTATATCAAGTTGTGATTCGTGATCCGCCCTTCGAGTTGCATGAATCACCGATATTTGGTACGGATGAAACCATGAAACGAGGAAAACGGAGTCGTCATGGCGAAATCATTAGTCATCGTTGAGTCACCGACCAAAGCGAAAACGGTAACGAAGTATCTCGGCCGCGGGTATGAGGTCTTGGCGTCGGTCGGTCACATCAAAGATTTGCCGACCAGCAAGTTGGGGGTCGATCTTGAGCGCGATTTCGCACCGCAGTACGTGACGATCAAAGGCAAGTCGAAGGTACTGGCCGAGATCAAGAAGAAGGCCGAACGGGCGGAGAAAATTTTTCTGGCGCCTGACCCGGATCGGGAGGGCGAGGCCATTGCCTGGCACATCGAACAGGAGCTGCTGGCAAAGTCGAAGAAGAGCGGTCGTAAGATCTTTCGCGTTCGATTCAACGAAATCACCGAAGCGGCGATCAAGCGCGCGATTCAGTCTCCGAGCGAGATCGACATGCGGCTTGTCAACGCGCAGCAAGCACGCCGCGTGTTAGATCGCATCGTCGGCTATCAAGGCAGCCAGTTGCTCTGGAGCAAAGTGCGGCGGGGACTCAGCATGGGGCGGGTGCAATCCGTCGCGATGCGGTTGATTTGCGAGCGCGAGGCGGAGCGCGAGGCCTTTCGGGCCGAAGAATACTGGTCGATTACCGCGCTGCTGGCCGGCGCGACCCCGCCGCCGTTCGAGGCCAAGCTCCACAGCGTGAACGGCCAAGAGGCGGTGATCGAGAACGCCGAGCAGGCCGGCCGCGTGGTGAACGCGATTCTAGGGAAAGCGTTCGTCGTTCGGTCGGTCGAGCGTCGGGAAAAAAAGCGCAATCCGGTCGCGCCGTTCATCACGAGTCGTTTGCAGCAGGAAGCCGCCCGCAAGCTGCATTTTTCTCCCAAGAAAACCATGATGCTGGCGCAACAGCTCTATGAAGGCATCGAGATCGGGGCCGAGGGGCCGACCGGCCTGATTACGTACATGAGGACCGACTCGACGCGCATTTCAGACGAAGCCATGGCCGAGGTGCGCGAACTGATTCGGTCTCGGTTCGGTCCGGACTATCTGCCGGCCGCGCCCAACGTCTATAAAACCCAGAAAGCCGCGCAAGAGGCTCATGAAGCGATCCGACCGACGTCGGCCGCGCGGGACCCGGAGTCGATCCGACAATACCTCGACCATGATCAGTACAGCCTGTACAAGCTGATTTGGAATCGCTTCGTCGCCTCTCAGATGGTGCCGGCGGTGTTGGACGTGACGCGAATCGATACGTCTCCGGTCGGCACCGCGGATACGTATGTCTTTCGTTCCACCGGAACGATTGTGAAGTTTCCGGGCCACACCATCGTCTATATGGAGGGTGTCGACAAGGAATCGCCGTCGCAGAGGCCGAGGAGCGATCAGGAGGCGGAAGACGACGGCGAGCGCCAGTTGCCGGCTCTCTCGGAGGGCGATCATCTTCGGCTGGTCCACCAAGAAGGCCAAACCGTGCCGGGCTTAACGTCAAAACAGCATTTCACTCAGCCCCCGCCGCGGTACAACGAAGCGCTGTTGATCAAGGAATTGGAGGAAAAGGGCATCGGGCGTCCGTCGACCTACGCCGCCATCATTTCCACGATTCAAGAACGCAAGTACGTCGAAAAGGTCGAGGGGCGATTCAGGCCGACCGAGACCGGACGCACGGTGAACGATTTTCTGGTGAAAGGGTTTCCGGACATCGTGGACGTCGGGTTTACCTCGCAATTGGAAGCGGAGCTGGACGAAGTAGAGGAAGGCAATAAACCGTGGGTCGATTCGGTGCGCGATTTTTACAATCCCTTTGCGGCGGATCTGGAGAAGGCGAGGACGATTCCAGGCCCGAGAGATACGGTCGAGCCTCCCACGGACATTCCTTGTGAAAAATGTGGCAGGATGATGGAAATTAAATGGGGGCGGAACGGAAAATTTCTGGCCTGCCCCGGCTACAAAGAAGACCCGCCCTGCAAGAATACACAAAACTTTGAACGTCTGCCGGACGGCACCGTCAAGGTGGTGCCGAAGCAGGAAATCACGACGGACCAAGTGTGCGAGAAATGCGGAAGCCCGATGATCGTCAAGAGCGGACGATTCGGCAAATTCATCGCCTGTTCCGCCTATCCGCAGTGCAAAACAACCAAGCCGCTGGCGCTGGGCGTGAAATGTCCGCAGCCAGGGTGCGGCGGCGACCTCGTGCAAAAACGAACCAGGAAAGGACGGTCGTTCTTCGCTTGCAGCAGGTATCCCCAATGCGAATTCGCCATCTGGGATCGACCGGTCCCGAAGGCCTGTCCGACGTGCCACGCCCCGTTCCTTGTCGAAAAAGTCAGCAAGCAAGAAGGGCGGAGCGTCCAATGCCGCAATGAAACGTGCGGCTACCGTGAAGCCGGTTGACGGACTCGAAAACGCCGTTCCCTTTGCTCCCTGTTTAGGAATCGTCCCGTGCGGACTGCGGCCGTGTTCCGAAGGGGCGACGATCCATCCTCGCTCTGTTCCAGAACGGATTCCGAAATCGAACGACCGCCGCTTGACGGATCACCCGGTCCATTCCCACGCCGAACGAGAAAAGAGGAAAGGCCCCGGTCGCGGGGCGTGTGTTGCGAGTCGACCGGAGATCGCCTGCTATACTTCCTCTGAGGAAAATTCGGTTCATCCGGAGAAGACCAGAGGAGCCCTATGGCAAAGATCGATGAGTACTTTCACATGATGGTTGAGCGGGGAGCTTCCGACTTGCATCTGGTCGCCGGACAAGCGCCGATCTTGCGGATCAACGGCGACTTGGAGCGGGTGATGACCCACGGGCCGCTTGACCACGAGGAACTCAAACAGTTGCTCTACGAGATCACCCCGGCTCCGAAGAAAAGTCAGTTTGAAGCGAGCGGAGACGTCGATTTCGGCTATGAAATCCAAGGTCTGGCCCGGTTCCGAGCCAATTTGTTCAACCAAAAGTACGGATGCGCCGCCGTCTTTCGAAAAATCCCCAACCAGGTGCTGACGGCGGAAGAACTGGGGCTGCCTGCTATCTTGACCAAGGCGGCGATGCTCAAAAAAGGTTTGGTGTTGGTGACGGGGCCGACCGGAAGCGGCAAGTCGACCACGCTCGCCGCGATGATCGACTATGCGAACAAGCATCGGAAAGATCACATTTTGACCATTGAGGACCCGATCGAGTTCGTGCACCGGAGTCAGGGATGCGTCGTGAATCATCGGGAAGTCGGAGTTCACACGCAATCGTTCGCCTCCGCGTTGCGCGGCGCGTTGCGGGAAGATCCGGACATCATCCTCGTCGGCGAAATGCGTGACATGGAAACCATTCGCCTCGCCGTGGAGGCGGCGGCGACGGGACATTTGGTGTTCGGGACATTGCATACGGAAAACGCGGCGAAAACGGTCGATCGTATTATCGAAGTGTTTCCTCATCAGGAACAGGCGCAGATCCGCAATACGTTGTCCACGGCGCTGCGGGTGGTCGTGGCACAGAATCTCTTCAAGCGCGCGGATCAAAAGGGGCGTTGCGCGGCGCTTGAAATTCTGGTCTGCACTTCGGCTGTCGCGAACTTGATCCGCGACGCCAAGACCTTTCAGATCGCGTCCGTGATGCAAACGGGCAAGGCGATGGGCATGCAGACCTTGGACGATGCGATTCAGGAGCTGCTCAATAAAAAGTGGATTTCGCCGGAGGAAGCCTACGAAAAAGCCATCGACAAGAACCGCTTCGCAAAACTGCTCAAAACCCCACCGGACTCGTTGCAGTAACGGAGGTGCCGAAGCATCCAATCGCTTCCTGTTGCGGCGTGTTGTCGTCCGATGCTCATGTCGAAACGTCGATCGGAATCTTCCCATGGCGGTTGCGAGCGATGGTGATGTCTTCAAGTTGGAGATTCCCTGCCGGCTCGCGTAAGATGCAGTCGCCCACGGAACGGAAAATCGTAGGAAAAGGTTGTTCATGCCCGCGAACACGCCCCGGTCACTCCATGCCTTCTTTGCCGCCGCCTTCAACAGCGGCGACCTCGATGCCCTCGTGGCTTTATATGAGCCTGGTGCGGCTCTGGCCACACCGGAGGGGTTGACCCAGACGGGCGCAACACAACTGCGGACTTCCTTGCAAGCCCTCATCGGCATGAAAGGAAAGATGGCCATCGACACCGTGTACGTGATCGAGGCCGACGGTATCGCCCTCCTGCGAGGTTCCTGGAGCCTTGAAAGTTCGGCCCCAGATGGAGCACCGGTCACCATGAAGGGCCAAAGCATCGAGGTGGCACGGAGACAGCATGACGGCTTGTGGCGCTTTGTCATCGATCATCCTTTCGGCGCCATGGAACAGCCGAACGTTTCTTTGGGAATCGAAGGGTTGTCTATCGGGAGGCATCTGACGTGAAGAGATGGTTGATCGTCGCGTTGTCGGGCTGGTTGCTCGGTGGCTGTGCGGGAATGGAATCGAGAAAGGACTTGTCGACGGTGACGTGGGTCGATCTCGATCGCTATGCCGGGACTTGGTATGAAATCGCGCGGTTGCCGATGTGGTTCCAGCGCCATTGCGTGGATTCAAAAGCGGTCTACACGGTCCGATCGGACGGACGGATCGGCGTGCATAATGAATGTGTGACCGATGACGGCGGCACGGCCATGGCTGATGGTGTCGCGACCGTGGTCGATGCAAAGACCAACGCGCGCCTCGCGGTGGTGTTCGACAATTGGTTCGCTCGTTTGTTCGGATCGTCCAGAGAGGGAAATTACTGGATTCTCGCTCTTGATCCGGAGTACCGCACGGTGTTGGTGGGCACGCCGGATCGGCGGTATCTCTGGATCCTTGCCCGTGCGCCTTGGCTTGACGGCGAGATCTATGACACACTCGTGCAACGCGCCAAAGCATTGGGCTACCCGGTTGAGAGGCTGATCCGCGATCGACGCTCCGGGCCTTCGTAGGGGAGCGAGCCTGCGTTGTGATCAAGCGCCGGGACAATCCCTTCGATTGTTTCGAAGGGGAGCTTACCCCTTCCCCCGTTGCTTGTCATGATGCCGAGAAAGGGCCGCCCGCAACCGCTCTTCCTGCTCTTTACTGAGGGAGGTTGTGAGGACCGTTCCCTCGTATTTTGAGATTTTGCTCAGCAACTGGTCTTCGTCAAAATGGATCAGAAGAAAAATCGCGGAGGTACCCGGCGCGATGGTGCTTCCAAGAGCTTTGATGAAGGTATCAGGGATGCCATAATCGCTCAAAATCCCGAATTCCTCGGCGGCCTTGGTCAACGCGCCGGCTCCCGCTCCGCCCGCGATACTGCCCAGCAGTCCGGCGAGAGGATTCATGAAGAGCAGTCCCATGAGCCCGCCCCATAAGATCCCCAGTGCAACCCCGTGGGTCGTGGCGCCTCCGAATACATCGACGCATTGCTTGAGGTGGACTTTCCCGTCCTTATCCCGGACGACGATGACCGCGTCCTCCAGATCCAGGACGTATTGTGATTCCATGGCCCGCAGTTCATTGAGCACCTGGTCGGCGGTGCCGGAATCCTTAAATGCGATGCAGACGAGTTGGCTCATGGTTTCTCTCCTTACCGGTTTGTGCATTCATGCGATGCATCTGCGTGAATGGATCGAGCTTCGTGGACATTGGCTTCCATGCAAATGCCGGACAATCGTGCTCCTACTAGTTAGCAGCAGGGATGCTCTGAGGGCAAGAGACATTCTGAGGCCCTGAGGCCGTTGGTCGATTCATCGATGCGCCGTCACGTTGTTTCGCCTCTTGTTTTCCGTGCCTCGTTCCTCTTAATCTGAGCTGCTCTGTTCAATGACATCGATGGTGGCCGCTACACGGTGCCGTCGGGTTGAGAGAGGTTCCGATCGTCATGTTGCAAGCCGTTTCGTTGAGCTGTCGGCGAGGGGATCGGCGGTTGTTTTCCGGCGTAAACGTGACGGTGCATTCGGGCACTGTGCTGACTGTGGTCGGAGAGAACGGAAGCGGAAAGACGAGTTTCCTCCGCATACTGTGCAGTCTGCTGGCTCCTGAAGAGGGAGCCGTTCTTTGGCACGGGGTCGATATTCGCCGGCTCAAAGAACAGTATTACGCGCAATTGACCTATATCGGCCATCTCAACGGAATCAAGGACGACCTGACGGCGATGGAAAATCTCATGCTGACCGCCGCCTTGACCGGCGATCGTCCGTCCGACGCCTCCGTCCGGGATGCGCTGGAAGCCGCCGGACTGAAACGTCGAGTTCATCATCTGCCGACCAAGGTGTTGTCCCAGGGACAAAAGCGGCGCGTGGCGCTGGCCCGCCTCTGGCTCTCGACCCATCCCCTGTGGCTCTTGGACGAGCCGTTTACCTCGTTGGATCAGGCGGCGACGGCTCTGGTGACGGAGCGGCTGCAGTCGCATGTGCAGGGTGGAGGGCTCGCGGTCGTCGTGACGCACCATGAGGTGGCTCTTCCGTCAGAGATGGTTCAGCGTTTGAGGCTGGACGGATGAGTCAACCGGGTTTGTGGGAGACGTTGCGCGGGATTATCTGGCGGGATCTCCTGCTGGCGATCCGCCGTCGATCCGACGTGGCGATTTCGGTGTTGTTCTTGGTCATTGTGGCGAGTCTGTTTCCCTTGGGAGTAGGACCGGAGCCGGCGGTGCTGAGGACCATTGCCGCCGGGGTGCTCTGGGTGGCCGCGCTCTTGGCCTGTCTCTTGTCGCTTGGACGGGTGTTTACGGCCGATTATCTTGATGGGGTGTTGGAGCAGATGCTGTTGATCGCTCAGCCGTTGCCCGTTCTGGTGGCGGGGAAGGTTTTTGCGCACTGGGTGGTGTCCGGGTTGCCCGTGGTGCTGCTGTCGCCGCTGCTTGGCCTCCAATTCGGCTTGGACGGCGAGGCATTGGGCATGCTGGTCCTCTCACTCTTGCTTGGGACGCCGACGTTGAGTATGATTGGAAGCATTGGTGCCGCGCTGGTGCTTGGAGTGCGCGGAAGCGGGCTGTTGGTCGCTCTCTTGGTGCTTCCCCTTTACGTTCCGGTGCTGATCTTCGGAGCCGGCGCCGTCACGAGCAGCATGGCCGGGATCGGCGGCGAGGCCAATCTCTCGTTACTTGGAGCCTGTCTCGTTTTATCGGTGTTTTTTGCGCCTTGGGCCACGGCGTCGGCGCTGCGCATCGCACTCGAATAGGAAAACAGCGGAAGGATGTTGAGAAAGTGAATTGGTCAAAGTATTCGGCGCCGCTGGCGTTCTATCCGTTGGCGGGAAAGATGATTCCTTGGTTCGGGACGATAGCGGCACTGGCGATCGCCGTGGGACTCTACATCGGACTGCTCGTCGCGCCGACCGATTTTCAGCAGGGCGAGGCCTATCGGATCATTTTCGTCCACGTGCCGGCCGCGTGGATGTCCATGTTTCTCTATGTCGTTATGGCGGTGTGGGCCGCCGTGGGCTTGGGGCTCAACGCGCGCCTCTCGTTCATGATGACGCAGGCCATCGCGCCGACCGGCGCGATGTTTACCTTTCTTGCGTTGTTGACCGGGGCGATGTGGGGGAAGCCGACGTGGGGGGCTTGGTGGGTGTGGGATGCCAGGCTGACGTCGGAATTGATTCTCCTGTTTCAATATGCGGGCGTGATGTTGTTACGGACGTCGATCGACGATCAGCGCCGGGCCGATCGCGCGAGCGGCGTCTGCGCGTTGGTCGGGGTCGTCAACATTCCCATCATCTATTTTTCGGTTCAGTGGTGGAACACGTTGCATCAAGGGGCGTCGGTCAGTATGACGGCGGCGCCGAAAATGGCGACGATCATGCTGACGGGGATGTTACTGATGACGTTCGGCTTCTGGATGTACAGTCTGGCGGTGATCTTGAGCCGCGTTCGCTGTGTGATCCTCGAGCGCGAAAGCCTTCAGTTGTGGAGCAAGCCGTCGCCGGTGCCGGAAGTCGTGGAGGTGCGCTGATGTACTGGGGGAGCCTGAGCGAGTTTCTCGAGATGGGCGGCTATGGTCTGTATGTCTGGACATCGTTCATCATCACGGCGCTCTGCATGGTGTGGGAAATTCTCGCGCTCTGGCGTCGGCGTACCGCCGCGATCGCTGAAAGCCGAAACATAATGAGGAGTATCGGATGACCCCGCGGCAAAAACGGTTTGCGTTCGTTGGGTTGGGCTTGCTGGTGTTGGGGGTTGCGACGGCGCTGGTGTTGAACGCGTTTCAGAGCAATCTCGTGTTCTTTTTTACGCCGACCCAGGTCGCCAACGGTGAGGTGCCCAAGGGACGAAGTTTTCGGATTGGTGGGATGGTCGAAGACGGGAGCCTCAGGCGTGAGGCCGACGGCCTGACCGTCCGCTTCGTGGTGACGGATACCGCCAAACGCGTGCCGGTCGTCTACAAGGGAATTTTGCCGGATCTTTTCAAGGAAGGGAAAGGAGCGGTCGCCCAAGGACAGCTTGATGCCGACGGGACGTTCGTCGCCAGCGAGGTGCTGGCCAAGCACGATGAAAATTACATGCCGCCTGAAGCGGCCGAAGCTTTGGCGAAAGCCAAGGCTGCAGGCGCCCAGAGCAGCAACACGCTGATTGTTCAACCATAAGTATAGGTTAGGATAGACCCCTATGATTCCGGAAATTGGTCACTTTGCCTTGATTCTTGCGTTGTGTGTCGCGCTTGTGCAGGGAACGCTCCCCATCTATGGAGCGGCTGTCGGCAACTCCAGGTTGATGGCCCTTGCGTCGCCGGCAGCGCGCTGCCAATTTTTCCTTGTGCTCACTGCGTTCGGTTGCCTTGCCTATGCCTTCGCGAGCAAGGATTTTTCCGTGTTGTACGTCGCGGCGACGTCCAATTCTCAATTGCCCCTTCATTATCGGTTAGCTGCCATCTGGGGGGCGCATGAGGGCTCGTTGCTCTTGTGGACGTTCATCCTCACCATTTGGATGTTTGCCGTGACCTTGTTCTCGTCCCATTTGCCGGAAGCTATGCGTTCGCGCATTCTCGGGGTGATGGGGCTGGTGAGCGTGGGGTTTCTTTTGTTCATGTTGAGCGTGTCCAATCCGTTTGAGCGACTCATCCCGGCGGCTGTCGAGGGGCGCGATCTGAATCCCCTTTTGCAAGATCCCGGCATGGTGCTCCACCCTCCGATGTTGTACATGGGCTATGTCGGCTTCTCCGTGGCTTTCGCATTTGCGTTGGCTGCACTTTTGGGCGGCAACCTTGATGCAGCCTGGGCCCGCTGGTCGCGACCCTGGACGACGGTGGCCTGGTGTTTTCTGACGATCGGAATCGCACTGGGCAGCGGCTGGGCCTATTACGAATTGGGGTGGGGTGGATGGTGGTTTTGGGATCCGGTCGAAAATGCTTCGTTCATGCCGTGGTTGGCGGGGACCGCGCTGGTCCATTCGCTCGCCGTAACCGATAAGCGAGGCGGGTTCAAGGTGTGGACGGTGCTGCTCGCCATCATGGCCTTTTCGCTGAGTTTGCTCGGAACCTTCCTGGTTCGTTCCGGCGTCTTGACGTCAGTCCATGCGTTCGCGACGGATCCCAAGCGCGGCTTGTTTATCCTGTCGTTCTTGGCCGTCGTGATCGGCGGATCTCTGCTGTTGTATGCCTGGCGCGCTCCGCGGGTGGGGTTGGGCGGAGGCTTCGCTCCCGTGTCGAGAGAAGGTTTCCTGTTGGCCAACAATGTACTTTTGGTTGTGGCAACCGGGGCCGTGCTGTTGGGAACGTTGTATCCGTTGTTTCTTGATGCGCTGGATTTGGGGAAAATTTCCGTCGGTCCGCCGTATTTTGATTCGGTCTTCGTTCCGTTGATCACGCCGGCGCTCTTTTTGATGGGCGTCGGCCCGCTGGCTCAGTGGAAAAAAGCCGAGATCCCTGATTTGGCGAAACGGGTGCGCTGGGCCGCCGGCGTCAGCATGTTGACGGCATTGGGTTTGCCGATCGTTTTGGGCGAGTGGACGCCCTTGCTTAGTTTGGGCTTTCTCCTGGCGTGCTGGATCGTGGTGACCGCCGTCGTATCGGTGCGCGAACAGCTCGCCCATGTGGTCGGAGGCGGCATCGGTACGCGTCTTGCGAGATTGCCGCGAGCCTATTGGGGAATGCTTCTGGCCCATTGCGGGATCGCCGTGTTCGTGGTCGGGGTCACGATGGTCAAGGGGTTTGAGACGGAGCAGGACGTTCGGATGGGCATGGGGGATGTCGCGACCGTCGGCGGATACACGTTTCGATTCGACGGCGTACAGAACGTGAGAGGCCCCAACTACACGGCGGTGCGCGGGACGTTCCATGTGAGCCGCGATGGTCGAGAAACGGCTCTGCTGTATCCTGAGAAACGGCGCTATACGGCTCAAAATCAGGTGATGACGGAGGCCGCAATCGACAGCGGAGTGGTGCGGGATCTGTACGTGTCCTTGGGCGAGCCGTTGGAGGATGGCGCATGGAGCGTGCGACTGTATCATAAGCCGTTTGTGAATTGGATTTGGGGCGGATGTTTGATCATGGCTTTGGGCGGTGCGTTGGCCGTCAGCGACCGGCGCTACCGCCCCGCCTGGAGGCGTGAACCACAAGTGGTGCCGGCGAACGCACAACTGGCGGGTCGGTAAATGGCATGAGCCGATTTCTGTTGCCCCTCACGATCTTTGCAGTCATGGTGGGTTTTCTCGCGGTGGGACTGACGTTGAATCCGCGGGAGATCCCCTCTCCGTTGATCGGCAAGGCCGCGCCCGCCTTTTCGCTTCCCCAACTGCACGATGACGGCAAGACGTTGTCCTTGGATGATATGAAGGGCCAGGTATGGCTGCTCAACTTCTGGGCATCATGGTGCAGTGGGTGCAGGACCGAGCACCCGATCCTTATGGATCTCGCCCGATCCGGCGTCGCGCCGATTTATGGAATGGATTACAAAGATCAAAAGCATGAAGCCCTGGCATGGCTGGACCAGTGGGGTAATCCCTATCAGGTTGTGGCCGTCGATGCGGCAGGCCGGGTCGGGATCGACTACGGCGTCTATGGTGTTCCGGAAACCTATGTGATCGATAAGCAGGGCGTCATCCGCTATAAGCAGATCGGACCGTTGGACGATGAAACGGTGACCAAGAAAATCCTGCCCTTGATACAGGAGCTGCAAGCAAAGTGAACTGGTTGTTCTTTTTGCTGTTGCTTGTCGCAGGGTCGGCATGGGCGGGAGAAGCGAAGCCCATGGGAGACGATCCCGCTGTTGAAGCGCGTCTGAAACAGTTGGCCGGAGAGCTTCGCTGCCTTGTTTGCCAGAACCAAACTCTCGCTGATTCCAACGCGCCGCTGGCTGAAGATTTGCGCCGTGAAGTTCGCGAGATGATCGCCAAGAATATGAGCGATCGGGAGATCATCGATTTTCTCGTATCGCGGTACGGGGACTTTGTCTTGTATCGCCCTCCTCTCAAGACAACCACCGTGCTGTTATGGGCTGGACCTTTCGTTTTGCTGATCGGAGGTGGAGTTGCGCTCGCGGTGACGTTGAGGCGTCGGCAAAGAGTAATAGTCGAGAACGCGGTCATTACGGATGAAGAGCATCGGCGCGTGGAGCGGCTGCTCTCCCCAGGAGTGAAAGAATCATGACTCTCGCATTCGGGCTGATCGCCACGGCTCTGATTCTGATCATCTTGGGAGTCCTTCTGCGCCCGCTCTTCAAGCAGGCCGCGACGGGAACGGGCATGGAGCGGGAGAAGACGCTGCCGGTCTATCGACAGCAATTTGCGGAACTCGAACAGGACAAATCCAGCGGATTGTTGACGGAGGAGCAATATCTGGCTGCGCGTCAGGAGTTAGAACGTCGTCTGTTGGAGGAGGTGGGCGTGGCGGAAAAAGGCACGGTGGCGGATCAGCCGATGAACGTGAAATACGTTGCGTTGGCGCTCGTCGTGCTTGTTCCGATGGCAAGCGGGGTCTTGTACTGGTCCTTGGGCAATCCGGTGGCCATGACGCATCCGGCTGCGGGGGCGCTCTCCGCTTCGCAAGGTGATGTGGAAGACGATCGTCTGATGGCGGAGGGACTCAATACGTTGATTGAGCGATTGAAACAGAAACTGGAGCAGAATCCCGATGATGTGACGGGGTGGACTCTCTTGGCACGCTCCTATATGGTGATGGATCGCTATGCCGAGGCCGTGCCGGTTTTTGAAAAAGCCGTGGCGCTGAATCCCAACGACGCGAGCCTGCTCGCGGATTATGCCGATGCGCTCGGGGTTCATCAGGGACGCAAACTCGAAGGCAAGCCCGAGGCTCTGATCCAGAAGGCATTACGGCTTGACCCCAATAACGTGAAAGCCTTGATGCTCTCGGGTACCGTGGCCTTTAACCGGAAGGATTTTGCCGCGGCCATCAAGGATTGGGAACTGGCACGCACGAATCTGCCTCCGAATTCCGATCCGGAATCCACCGAGCAACTGACGGCCAGCATCAACGAAGCGAAGCGGCGGATGGGCGGAGCTCCATTGATGGCGATGGCAAATGCCGCGCTCGCTGAGTCATCGGTTCCTTCCGATCATCCCCCGATCAAGAAACAAGGCGGATCGCATGCGATCACTGGCAAGGTGGTCTTAGGACCTGGCATGGAGGCCAAGTCTTCCGGGGCCGACACGTTGTTCGTCTTCGCGAAGGATCCGAACGGTCCGCCGATGCCGGTGTCGATCGTACGCGCGACGAAAAAAGATCTGCCGTTTACCTTTAGGCTTGATGATTCGACCAGTCCGATGCCCTCCCGCAAATTATCCGACCTTGAAACGGTGGTGATTGTGGCGCGTCTTTCCCGATCAGGGACGGCTATGCCTGGGAGCGGAGACCTTGAAGGGATGAGCCAGCCGATCAAGCCGGGAACGGAAGGCATTACGATTGTCATTGATCGTCAGCGACCGTGAGGCTCTCTTGCCAGCTTTTCGTTAAAAGATTTAGGTGCCGCGCGAATTTCAGGAGGCCAGATTCTCGTGACATCCGAAATATTCTTGACAATTGATGAGCCATTGGGATATATGAGCGCGGCGCTCAAGAACCGTGGTGTGCGCGGCGTGTTGGATTCTGAAATTTTTTAAATTGAAAGGTATTTCAGTATTCGTGAAATAAACGTGGGATGTGACCCACTATCAACAAAAGGAGCGTGACGATGAGCAGCAAGTTTGCGCAGAAGTTTGTTATGCTCGTCTGCGGCGTTTTACTGGCCGCACCGGTGCAAGCGGACTTCCCGACGGTGCCGAAGGAAACCTATGAGGCACTGAAGATCGACCGTTCGGCTTCTCCGAAGGAGCTGTATGAGGCTCTGGTGAAGAGGTACCTCGATCCTGAGCAAGGGGCCGGAAAGGGAATTTATGGTCAGTACTGGGAGCCCGTCACTTTCAGTAAGTATTTCGACCCCACGACGTTTTACAAGCCGCCTCAGGCCGTCAAGGAAGTCGCCAGTCGTGAGCAGTGCGTCAAGTGTCATACGGACGAATCGCCGGGGTGGGTGGCTGCGTGGAAGCGTAGTACGCATGCCAATCTCGATAAGATTCGCAAACTGACGCCGAAGGATGAAACCTATTACAAGAAGGCGAAGCTTGAGCAAATCGAGGAAAACCTTCGGTCGATGGGGAAGTTGGGCAAGGGGGAGCAGCTAAAAGAAGTCGGGTGTATTGATTGTCACTTTGAAATCAACGCCAAGGGCAAGGCCGATCACCGCAAGGACATTAAGTTGGCGACGGCGAACACCTGCGGCACTTGCCATCTGCAGGAATTCGCCGAACGGGAGTCAGAGCGGGATACTGTCATATGGCCGAAAGATCAGTGGCCCAAGGGCCGTCCTTCGCACGCTTTGGATTATAAGGCCAATGTAGAGGTGGACGTTTATGCCGGGATGCCTCAAAGGGAAATCGCCGACGGGTGTACCGGTTGTCACGTCAATCAGAACAAGTGCGATACGTGTCACTCGCGTCATGAATTCTCGGTGGCGGAATCGCGTAAACCTGAAAATTGCGCCCAATGTCACAGCGGGGCCGACCACAATAACTGGGAGGCTTACTCTCTCTCCAAACACGGATTGAAATATCAGAGAGACAAAGATAAGTGGAATTTCAATATTCCTATCAAAGAAGCCATCGCCAAAGGTGGATTGAGTGCCCCGACATGCCAATTTTGCCACATGGAATATCAAGGCAAGATAACCCACAATGTGGTGCGCAAGGTTCGATGGGCAAACTATCCGTTCGTTCCTGGCATCCGAGAGAACATCTCGACCGATTGGTCCGAGAAGCGTCTCGATGCTTGGGTCAAGACCTGTACGAACTGTCACTCGGAAAGTTATGCTCGTGCCTGGTTGGAATTCATGGACAAGGGTACGTACTCCGGTCTCGACAAATACGATGAGGCACATCACGTCGTCGAAGAACAGTACAAGGCCGGGTTGTTGACGGGGCAAAAAACCAATAGGCCTGCGCCGCCTCCTCCGGTGAAAGACGGCTTCGAGCAGTTCTTCCAGATTTATTGGTCAAAGGGGAATAACCCTGCGGCCAACGAGCTCAAGCTGTTTGAAATGGCGGAAGACCACCTGGTTCAATTGCATGTCAGCTTGGCTCACCAGTATTGGGGATATACCTATACGGTTGGTTGGGCTGCGATGAATCGAGCCTATGTGGAAATCATGGATGATGACACTCGGCTTAAGGAAATGCAAAAGCTGCTGGCCCGCGTCGATAAGCTCGAAAGCGAGCGCAAGCACTCTCTGCTGGATCTTGATGGTCCAGGCGGAAAGCTGTCGATCGGGGGATTGGGCGGCGGCATGATGTTGGCCGGTACGTTGGCGATCGCTGGTTGGCGTCGACGAGAGAGGAAGGATCGTTGATTGCAACGCCTACGCTGAGCGAGCCTGTTAAGACTCGCTCAGCAAGTAAGTTCCTCCCGTCACTGGGAATTCTCCTAGTGGCGGGAGGCCTTTTTTTAGTGGGATGGTTTGTCTATCTGTGGTTTCAACCGGAACCACCACCCTATCACTATCGTGTGGTTGAGGAGGGTGCTGCGGATAGATTCCCCAACCTGGGATTGGATAATTATTCAAATCTGACAATCAGTAAGTTTGAAGTGCGAGTGGACGCAATCGATCAACCGCTCGCGTTTGTCTATCGTGCAAGCCGCTCCGGTTTCGACCCCGTCCTTCTGCATGTGGAAAATAAGTTTCCAGAGCCGATTTTGTCCATGGAAGAGGGGCTTGCAGAAACAATTGCCCTATCGTCTGCCATCGCTAAACATGTGCCGAACGACGCCATCATCGTCGCATGGTGGGACACTTCAAGAAAATTGGCTCTTCTCTCTGATCGACCGACACTCTTCAGCTCTTATCTTGGCTTGCCGGTTATCGCCCCATCATATTGGAGAGACCGATTCGAGGCGATTGAGCGATATGAGCAGAAGTTTTGGGGGAACCAGCCTTCTCCGGAAGAACGTGCACAGTTTGATCGATTTATTGAAGCTCTTATGGCTTACCCCCATCAGGGTGCCGCGATGTTGCGCGAGCTGGTTGGTTCGCGAGAAGCGTATGTGGTCGTGCATGTGAGCGACATTTATAAGTTGGGGCTGATGCGCCCTGATCGCATAGACGTTGCCTTCAAGGATTTTCCTTTGACGGGAAATGTACATGGACTCAGCGGGCAGGTGAAGGCCTGGCTGACGAACAACGACTACACAAGCTATACGCTTCAGTCTCTCTCGGAGAAGCAAGTGCGTGCGTATTTTCTCCGAGAAAGCGGAGCCAGCAACATACTGCTGGCGAAAATGCTGCCGTTTTCCAACTTTAGGCCGATGGATCTTGATGCGCTGCAATTGATACACAAAGAAGGTGGGTATTGGGTATACAAAATTCCTTCGGCCGAACAGATTCAACGGCAAAACTGAGTACATGCGGCGTAAAAACTGTGATGATAATCAGCGTGCAGTCATGGTATTTTAATCAAAGTAGGCAGTTTGAAAGACAACAAAGGGCATATCGTTATTCCGTGCGAACAAAAGTTCTTTTTTAGTGAAAGGAGTTACCGTGAACTATCGAGCAATATCCGCACTTGCCGCGGTAGCGGTTTTTCTTGCATTAACGGGAACTGCGTCAGCCGAAGGAACGTTTGAGGGTAGAAAAAAATGTTACAACTGTCATAAAGGCCAGGGAGAGTCGTGGGATAAAACGCTCCATGCCAAAGCGATGGAATCCCTCAAGCCGAATACGAGAAAAGAAGCCAAGCTCAAGGCAAAGCTTGATCCCAAAAAGGACTATACCAAGGATAAGGATTGTGTGGGGTGTCACGTGACCGGCTGGGGTATGGAAGGCGGGTATACGATCGAAGAGCCGGACAAGTTTCTCGTGGGTGTGGGGTGTGAATCTTGCCATGGAGCAGGGAGCGATTATCGAAAGATCCACAGAAAAGCCGGCGAGGCATTTGAAAAGTCTCAAAAACAGACTCCTCGCGAGTCACTGGCTGAGGCAGGGCAAGACTTCCAGTTTGTGGAGAAATGTAATGCGTGCCATCTGAACTACGAAGGGTCCGGATGGAAGGGCGTCAAAAAACCCTATACGCCATTTACGCCGACCGTCGATAAAAAATATGCGTTTGATTTTGAGAAGTCTGTGAGAAATGACAAGGCTATGCATGAACACTTCAAGCTGGCTGGAACCTTCACGGGACCACCCACTCCGAAGTTCCATGAAGAATTCCAGAAGAACGCCAAGCCGCCCGTGAAAGCGGATAAGGTCGAGGAGGACTGATGTCAGGAAAGGCCGGTACACTCATTCTTGGTGCGGTTCTGGGTATTGTGGGCGTCGCTGTCGTGTTTGGGGGTGAGGCCGCGATATCGAGAACAGAGTTTTGCATAAGCTGTCATTCTGAAATTTATCCCTACGAAGAGTTGAAAAAGTCTTCTCATTGGGGCGCCCTCGGGATGGACCCGGGTTGTAAAGATTGCCATGTGCCGCAAGGGTTTTCTAACTTCCACAAGGCGATTTATACCCACGTGGTGGACGGCGTACCGTTCTTGATCAAAGAATTCACGACGGACTATTCTACGGTCGAGAAATTCAATGAGCATCGCCCGGAGGCTGCATACCGGGCCAGAATGAAACTCAAGGAATGGGATAGTCTGACATGTCGGGCTTGCCATAAAAATACAAAGCCTCCTGGTGCATCCGCGAAAGCAGCTCATGCCAAGATGCAAACCGAAGGCGCGACGTGTATTGATTGCCACCAGAATCTGGTGCATAAGAAAGTCCCCGAGCATGATCTCAATGCCAGCTTGGCTCAGGGGAAACCCGTTCTGAAAGAAGTGAAAAAGAAGAAGGACGAGGACGAAGAGGAAGATGGAAAGGACGACTAACGAATTTCTTCTTCGTTGCGCGTCCTGAGCTGATCCGTCCTAGGACGGATGCTTCATAAGCAAGCGTGAACTGGAGGGGGTACCTGATATTCAGGTCAGGTTCCCCCTCTTTCAGTTCGATGTCATAAGCTTTAGCGTGGTCAACAAAATTGTCTATCTGAAAGTATCCTCTTTTTCGTCGTAGCAACTACGTGCCAGGACGCCGTCTGTAAAGGTGGGAGAATCTATTAATTAGGGCCAAAAAGTCTGGCGGCGCCGCTGCTGATCGTGCCGGTCGCGATACGTTTTCTCAAGGTTTCACGCCAACGCTCGCTAAGAAGGTGGCACTCCAATAGCCTTTGTGCCGCATCACCGTCTTGTGGACATTGGTGCATCACTTGATTGGCCGCATGCACGGTCCATTGCGGATAAGGGCGTTGGGTCAAGACCAACTGCGCCCCCGCCTCGATCGTTCCCTCTTTGAGGACGCGGAAATACCAGCCGGTACGACCCGTTTCCTGAACTTTGAGCGCGAAATCCCGTATGCGCCATCGCCGCGACAGTTTCCAACATGGTTGTCGAGGCTGCGAGATCTGAACGACGGCTTCTCCGACCGTAAAAATATCTCCGATGCAGACGTCGGATTCCAGGCACCCGGTCGTCGTAAAGTTTTCTCCAAAGGCGCCATAAGGCAAATCTGCTAATCCGAGCGTGCGTTCCCAATAACTATAATGTTCCAAGGGGTAGACGTTGATCGCTTTTTCAGAACCGCCATGATTCACGAGATCTGCATGCCCATCGCCTTCCAAGTTGCATCGCCCGACCCGGAGAGGTCCACGAACGGGCTCCTTGAAAAAGCCGGTTGTCCATGGAGAGTCCATTCGATCTATCGCATCCGCGCTGCCGAACGCACGCGGCATCCCGACTTGAATTGAATGCAGCGTGGCAACAAAGAAGCGACCGTGCGCATTGCTTCCACCACGGGGTTGAACGATAGAATCGGTTGTTTCCAAGAGGAGGCCTCCTTCTACAAGCCATTTGAAATATCTGCCATGGGAGTATCTACACCGCAGATAAACCAAAGCAAGGTTATCGTCATTCCAGAAATCGAAAATGAGGCGGATATGTAGCCTGGCCTCGTAGTCCGGTCTCGTGGGAGGCTGGTCAATAAGTCCCAGGCAGAACGACCGACTTGTGAGAGTTTCCCATCTTTCATCTCCCGCCGAATTTCATTCCATGCTCCCACCCGTAAAGAACCGCCTCGCGATGCTGACTCCAAGCGCCCAGTGTCCGTTCGTCCCATTGAGCCCGAGCCTGGGGTTCGACGATGTTCCAGTTGACTTTCTGGTTCTCCGGATCGCGGGCCAGGTCAAACCCGTACTTATAGGCGAGTCGGTAATGATTGTAGCTGAACCCCGATGAGGCGTAATGCGACCGGTAATGAGCCTGAAATGAGGATTCAAGGGCTGTGAACTGATCAGGTTCACGTATTGAGCGCGCCTCCTCCTGCGCGTGCTGCGCGGTAAGATGCATCGTATTTACTCTGGGATGGTTGACCGGTATGAGGCGCAGAGTGACCCAGACGGCGGGGATGAGCAAAATGAGGAACCGAATCACCGTCGTAGATTTCATAGAAAGCCTCGGCAGGATGAGCAATATGATACGGCAGGCCGATGGGGATTGCCATAGAAACAAACGGCCGCTGGCCTTGGCTTGCCATATTGAGCCCGCCTCAGGCTCGGTTTGTGGCCGAGCCTGAAGAGAAGTTTCCGAATGCGAGCAGAGAGCCGGTTGTTTTTGATCAAGACATCAGAGGGATGGATTTTTTACGCCGAGCGCATTTCCCACTGAGTGCCCAGCATGCCAACTTTCTTTCGGCGGCGTCGTTCGTCGTCATGGGGCACCCCGTCGATGCTCATGCGGATGTCCGCGTTGACGTGTCCCACAAGATAGTAACTGTGTTCAACCAGTCCCTTGACGATCGGCGTACAGTCGATTTGGTGAACTTTGTTATGGACAAGATTGGGTCGTGCCGCTCCATTTGACCCCAGTCGATCGGGATTGCCTTTCGTGAAGTCGGACACCACCAGTGCGACATCGCCGCGGTTGTGGTAGATGTCCACGCTCCTTGCTAATTCATGGAGGCGGCCGAGTGGTTGACCAGGTTCCAACATGGTGTCGTCCACATCCGGCGCACAGAGGAAGATGTGTTCGAAAATGCGGGGCAGCGCATCGCCGGGAGTAAAGGCATCGCACCGGGCGATGGCGTTTTGAAGCAGGTAATTGCCCATGGAGTGGCAGAGGAGATGCAAGTCCTGTTGACAACGTTGCCGATTGTCTCGTTGAAGCCGGGCCAGGAAGTCTCGAACTTTCAAGATGCCTCGTCCGAAGGCATTGCCCGAGGCGGCCGCTTCCGATCGGTCGGATTTGTAGGAGACGAAGGGCAGCGCCAATCCGTCGGAGGGCCAGGTAAAAAGCACCACCTGCACCTGCTGGGCGGGGTCTTTCTCCGGACGGCGATTGAGCATTTCCTGAAGAGCCAGCGCGGAGCCGACCGCCTCAGTCCAGGAGACATTAAAGCCATGAATGTAAATGAGCACGTCCGTGTTCTTTTGCATGATGGTTTGCAGATCCGCAAACGCCGCTTGCGATCCGAGCTTGACGTTGGCCTGACGGGTTTCGGCAACGGAGCGATCAATGTTTTCCCGGTAGGCGACGATGTTAGCGGATTCAGCACACTTGGCGAGATATTTGGTCAACCCCTCTCCATCGCCGACGCCCATCGCCCCCCGATCCGCCTGGGCAAACTTGTCAATCTTGGCCTCATCGGCCTGCACCAGCACTCGACCGAAACGCAGGTTCTCGGCCCCGTCGTCGCTGAATTTCTTTCCATAGCCGTCTGGCCGCCACCGGTCCTTGCCCACGTGGTTTCGATTCGTTGCATAGAAGAGCC
>JANDJJ010000030.1 GCA_024330945.1 Nitrospira sp.
AGCAAAGTTTGCGCCCGTTTTGTCTTTATCGATTCAAGGCCATCCTTTTAGGAATCGTCATGTGGGAGGAGTGACCCATTCTGTAAAAATGAAGGAACCTGCCTACACTCTGTTGAAGAAGGATAACAGCAAAAATCGGCTTTAGCGGCATCGTGCGAGCGCATTAAGAAGAAGAAACGCAAGGATCGACATCTCATGCGTGGCCCCTCAGATCGGCACACTGTTTGCTAGCATTCTTGAAGAAATATTTTGGGAAAATTATCCCATGCACAGGCTACTATAAACTAAAACAACGCCGTTGTCTTGTCCAAATTGGAACAACAAGTCGAGGCGCGCCGGTGTGCTCGGATGGCCGGCGCAGGGTGGTCTCTCACAAGAAAAGAAACGTCCGCTCCAGGACAAGAACAAAGCGATGCGCGATGAATTTTGTGGAAAGCACCGGAACGAGCGTGTGGAGGATAAACGGTTGAGGGTCAGGCAGAAGATCGGAGTTCTCTGGTGGTTGTGGCTGGGCAAGGTCCTGTGCGTCGTTGCGTCCTGTCTCTCGTTATTTTTAGTGGCGGAGATCGTCGAAGGTCCCTCACGCGCTCATGCGGCGAACCGTACCCAGATGGAAATCGACCACAGCACGACCGGTTTTGCCCTGAGCGGAGGGCATGCACAGGTGCAATGTGAACGATGCCACATGCAAGGCATTTTCCGCGGGACGCCGAGGCAGTGCGCCCAATGTCATTCTCCAGGTGGTCGGATCATCTCGACCTACAAGCCGGCCAATCATTTGCCGACTACCGTCAATTGCGACAGTTGTCATCGGACGACGAATTGGAAACCCGCCTTCTTTACACATAACGGCGTGCAACCCGGGACCTGCGCGACATGTCACAATCAGAGTACAGCCATCGGCAAGCCGGCAAATCACGTTCCGACGACGCTCTCATGTGACAGTTGCCATCGAACAGTCGGGTGGAGCGGCGCGGCATTTCGACACCAAGGTATTACCGCGGGAACTTGTCTTTCCTGCCACAATGGAGTTCAGGCTACTGGCAAGCCTGCTGCCCACATTCAGACGACGGCCTCCTGCGACACCTGTCATCGCATGGGAGGAGGAAATTGGAGGTTGGTGAGTGGGAGATTCGATCATAATGGGGTCGTTCGCGGTACCTGTGTAACCTGCCACAACGGTTCCAGAGCCATTGGCAAGCCGGCGACGCATCTACCGACGACGGCGGCGTGCGACAGTTGTCATCGGACGACGGGGTGGACGCCGGCGACGTTCAGCCATACGGGGGTGACGCCGGGCAGTTGTGCGACGTGTCACAACGGGACGACGGCTACAGGAAAGCCAGGGTCACATTTCGTGACTACTCAATCTTGTGATGCCTGTCATCGAACCACGGCGTGGACGCCGGTGAATACCTATGTTCACAGAAGTGTCGCTTATAAACCGCATCGTTCCAGTGTCGCGTGCGCGGCGTGCCATACGACGAACAATGAAGTCATCGTGTGGCGATTTGCCGCCTATCGGCCGGACTGCGCGGGGTGTCATGCCGGAGATTTTCGACCGAACCCGCATAAGAAAGTAGAATCTCCGACCATTTACTACTCGGTCGCCGAGCTCAAAGATTGCTCCGGCAGTTGTCATGTATATACGGATGCGACGATGACGACGATCAGAAGAATGAGATCAGGTGAACATTCGTCGACGGGTGGAGGGTTCTGATTGATGGTGACCGGCCGGTTGTCTTTTCAAGGAGATCGCTGGTGCCCGAATCGATTCAACGGGTCGGCAACGACATAGGAGTGAACGTTGGCATTCGACTGGATGGCGCGCCTGGCGATAGTGTGTCTGCTTCTCGATGGAGCGGCATTGGTGATGCCGCAAGGAGTCCACGCGCAAGTGCTGGATCGAATCGACGTCGTCGAGTTGCCGCCTGCATCCGCGGAAATTCATATCGTCTTCAACACCCGTGCCCTCTATCTCCGCCATACCCCGGCGGAAAAGGGAGATCTGATTCAGATTTTTCTGGATTTTCCCGATGTTGATCGGTCCCGTCGATTTTCGCGAGAATTGGCTGCGTCACCCCCCAGCGATTTGGTACCCAAGTTTACGGTGACGTTTCCGGATCAAGCGACAAACGGACTGTCCGTTCGATTTGAGAAGCCGGTTCAATTCAAAGTCACGCAGCGGGATATCAGGGGGGCGAGCCGGATCGTCATCACGGTCAAGTCGGAAAAAGCCGCTCCTCCTCGGCCTCCGGCGGAGGTCAAGGGGACGCCACCGCCTCCTCAGGCGCCAAAACAAGTCTTCGCCATCCCTCCCTTCAAGCCCGGTTCGGATGTGGAAACCTATGCGGCAGAGTTGAAACGATTGGCGGACAAGGCTCTCGCGGTTCAGGAATACGAACAAGCCATCACCATTTTCAATGCGCTTTTGAATCTTCCCCCCAATAAACAGTCACAAGAGGCTCAGGAGTTGGTGGGCCTGGCCCGTGAGCGGAACGGCGAAATCCAGAAGGCCAAAACGGAATACGAACTCTATCTGCGGTTTTACCCCACCGGCGAAGGAGCCGAGCGGGTGCGACAGCGGTTGGCGGCGCTGGCTGAAATGAAAGTGGGAGCGATGCCGGAGGAGGGGGAGAAGAAGCGGAAATCGATCGATGAGTTCCAATTCTACGGGAGCGTGTACGAGTACTACTATGGTGGATTTTCTCAAACCTCGATCACGGATAAGACCACAAATACGACGACAACGTTGAAGAACCACGATCAGTCGCTGCTCCAGTCGGCTTTCGATGTGACCGGCCGCTATCGAACGGGAGAGTACGACACGCGGGCGGTCGCCCGAGGAACACACGTGTACGACACGCTGGCGCTTGATGATACCAGACAGAGCATTTATCGTCTGCGGGCCCTCTACCTCGAACATTCGAAAAAAGATTCCTATTTTTTCCGGATCGGGCGGCAGCCGGGCAATGTCGGCGGCATCTTGGACTTTCGCTTCGACGGAGCCTGGTTTCGTTATACGGCGATTCCTCAGATGCTGAATCTCAATGTGGTCGGCGGGCAGCCGCGGCAGTTCAGCTTGCAAACGGCCTATGTGCCTGATGATCCGCGCAACTTTGTCGCCGGCTTCAACCGGTATTTCTACGGATTCAATGTCGATGTCGGACCGATCGCCCAAGCCTGGAGCGGCAACGCGTATTTCATCAATCAAATGGTGAACGGCATCGTCGACCGGCGGGCCGTCGGCGTGGAGCTTCGCTATTCCTCGAACGGGAAAAACGCCTTCAGCCTTCTGGACTACGACGTCTCCTACAACGTGCTCAATGTGGCCATGTTGAGCGGCACGTGGGTGACCGAGCGCAATACGTTCACGTTTTTGGTTGATCATCGTCGGACGCCGTATCTGCAAACGACCAATGCGTTGTTCGGCACGCCGAACGCGTCACTTTCCTTGATCAACGAGTCCAACGAATCGCTGTTGCGCGAACAGGCGAAAGCCGTCACCGCGACGAGCAATCTGTTTCTCGTGGGCGTCCTCCACACGCTGAATCAACATTGGCAAGTCGGAGGCGATGTGCGTCTCAATAGAATCTCCGGCACGTCGGCGTCGAATTGCTTGATCGTCTTGCCGGGAACCAATACGTTGTTCATCAATCCGAACGCTCAAACCGATGCATTGTGTTCCTTGCAGGCGCTGCCGGGAACCGGCAACATTTGGACGGTGACGGGACAGGCGATCGGCACGAACGTTCCGTTTGAGCAGAACACCCTCGTGCTGAACGCCAGTTACATCGATAACAATGCCTATAAGGGGCAGTCGGCGACTTTCAACTCTCTGACGAGGATCGGCTCCGATCTTCAACTCAACACGTTCCTGATTTTCTATCATCAAAAGGATAGTCTGGATGTCCATCTGTACCGCATCACCCCGACGCTGCGGGCGGACTATCGAGTGTATAACGGGTGGACGATCGAAGGATCCGGTGGGATCGAACAGACTTTCTCGAGCGGTCCGTTCCAGAAAGACTCGACCACACGGGAGTTTTTTTTCTTCGGCCTGCGATGGGATTTTTCATAGTCATGGGCTTCCCCGGAAAGCCGACCGACGGGGACTGTGGCTGAGGGAAGGGAAATGTCGTTTTTCAACGTGTCGCTCGTTTATCTCCTTCCTGTCTTAGCGGCGGTGGCGTGGCATGTGCGCCGCCGTCGACGAAGGGAGGTGGAGGATCGCGCAAGACTGGAGGAAACCAAAAAGGGGAACATTCCGGAGCCGATCACGCTGCACCCCGTCATTAATCCGAACAAGTGTCTGGGATCGGCGGCGTGCGTGAGGGCGTGTCCGGAGCATTCGTTGGGGATCGTCAATGGGAAAGCGGTCTTGGTCGCTCCGGAACATTGCATCGGGCACGGGGCCTGTGAGGCGGCCTGTCCGTTTGGAGCCATCTCTTTGGTGTTTGGCACGGAGAAGCGGGGCATCGATATTCCGTATGTCAAGCCGACGTTCGAAACGAATGTGCCGGGCATTTTCATCGCCGGCGAGCTGGGGGGGATGGGACTGATTCGCAAAGGGGTCGAGCAAGGGGTGCGGGCGATGGAAACCATCCGCAAAAATAGAGCGTCCGGCGGTGAACTCGATGTGGTGATTGTGGGGGCCGGGCCGGCCGGACTCGCCGGTTCATTGGCCGCGAAGGAAGCCGGGCTGCGTTTTGTGACGGTAGAGCAAGAGGTGGGGTTGGGCGGATGTATCTTTCATTATCCTAGACGCAAGCTGACGATGACGTCGCCCATGAAATGGCCGATCGTGGGCCTGTTCGATAAGCGGGAAATCAGCAAGGAGGAGTTGCTTGAGTTTCTCAACGGCACCGTCAGGAAAACGGGGTTGGAGATTCGATTCTCCGAACGGATGGAAGCGATTATAAGAGAGGATGGTGGGTTCATCGTTCGAACGTCAAAGGCTTCCTATCACACAAGAAACGTGCTGCTGGCGATCGGGAGACGAGGCACGCCGCGAAAGCTGGGCGTGCCCGGCGAGGAACAGCCCAAGGTGGTGTACAGCCTGATCGACCCTGAGCAATATCGTGGCCAACACGTGTTGGTTGTCGGGGGAGGGGACAGTGCCGCGGAAGCGGCTCTTGCCATTGCAAATGAGCCGGGGACGGTCGTGTCGGTCTCCAGTCGAGGAGACGAGATCTTCACCAGACCAAAAGAAAAAAACCGACGGCTGCTCAAGGAACTGGTCAATCGAGGAGCCGTCACCGTCTATTTGAACGCCGAGGTGCAACACATCGGATCGGATTCGGTCACGATCAAGGAGAACGGGAACATCGTGACCATCAAAAACGACGCGGTCATCGTCTGTATCGGCGGGACGCTCCCCACTCCTATGTTGAAGGAAATAGGAGTCATGGTCGATACCTATTACGGTACCCCCATTGCTCGTTAACGGCGGCTGTCTTGTCCCTTGTCATGTGCGGGGACGGTTTATTACTCCTCGTGCGGCGTCTTGAGGCGGATGCTTGTCCACACGACAGTGTCAGCCGCCAAGGTTCCCTTCAACGAAACCTGATGGCCTGGCACAAGTCTGTTGAAAAACGCCGCTCGCCCGATCACTGTGCCGTCCGATTGAATGAATCGGTCGTTGGGAATGGCTGAGGTGTCGATAGTTGCGCCGGCGAGGACCAGCGCCGGCGCGGTCGCGGAACTCACTATGCCCTCCAGTTTCACATTGTTGCTTGGATTGCTTCGTTTGAGTTTGGTGGCCACGATGCGGTCGGCCCTGTGGCGCCCATGAATTTTCAGATGGTCGCCGAGTCGGATGCCTTGGAATGTTCGTAGATTGCCTTCACCCTCGATGTCCGTCTGATTGTCGACCAGGATTGTGATACCGGGAAATCCAGTCAGAGTCAGGGATTGAGTCGTGTTGTCCAGGCTGAGCACGTTGGATTCCAATTCGAATTTGCCCTCAAACGAAATACGTTCGGCTTGGAGGATGCCGCTGGACAATCGGCCGTGAACGATCACATGAGCGTTAACCGTGAGATCGTCAATGGTGCCGCCCTCAAAGAGGGTCCTGCTGGTGGTCTGAACCCGGAGATTGTTGACGACGACGTCTCCCGGTCCCGACACTTGCCGAATGAATCCCTCCATTTTTGCCTCCTCGCTGTTGTCGGTCCCAAGGCTGATCGGGATCACGCGGGTGGCGACAAGGATGCCTCCGGCCGGGGGGGGCCCGCCGCCGTCCCATTGTTCTCCCCGCACATGAACGACAACGCCGTCCCATGACGCAGAGCCGATGGAGGGCATGTGACCGATGTCGGCAGCAGAATAATCGATGTGCAGCAAGCCGATATCGAAGGTGCGTGCTGCGAGGTTATGATTTTTAACGGTGCCTTGGACCTCATAATGCGGCGAACCATCCTGCATCGTGATCAGCGTGGCGAGGATGTGGCCGTCTCCAACGACGAATCCGCTCACCTCGATTCGGTCCTGATTCAGGGTGAGATTGGCAATGGACTGGCCGGGGATGGATGGATCGATGACGGTGTTTTGATTGAGATGAACGACCTGACCCAGCATCATCATGCTCAGGCCGTCGGGGGAGATGGACTGCACCGTGCTTTCCACGGCTTCCTCATATGTGATTGTCTCGGCGATGCGCTGTGACGGAGCGCCGGTCGAATCGGTTCCCGCTGTTCGGCCGTTGACCAGCACCACCATGCCGAGCTTGAGTTTGTTCTCCGAGCTGCAGGGCTCATCGTCGAAGCAATAGATGGTCTGAGAATTGTCGTATTCCGTCCCCGAGACGAACACGCTGCCGAATTTCGTCACGGGGCCCGATGAAACTGTTTGCATGGAACCGGTGCCGCCGATTCCACCTCCGGCCTGAGGGACCGGCCCACAAGATGCGAGCGCCAGAAACAGGCCGATGAGGCTCAGCAACCAACCGAACCAAGAAACGATCATGGACGGGTTCTCCCTTTTGGTTGCCGTGCGGGCGCGTCATCGAGGATTTCCTCAAACTGGTAGATGCCAAGCCCCGTTCGGACACGACCAGACCCTGTGCTGCTTGGATTGACGTCGCGGTCGCGGTTTGCCAACCACCGGTCCATCGCCTCGAGGAATTCCTGGGCCCGCGCCGCCGCGACGGCGCGGAACTCCTTCGCCGCTTCCAGCGGCACATTGTCGTACATCACCTTGCGCTGGAACAGCGGTCGATCCGGAGCCTCGTAGATGTTGTGATCGATTGTTGCGATCAAATCCGCGGTATCGGTGCCCAGGATGCGGAGTTTTTCGGGAGCGCTGTGTCGGGGCACATAACCACGGGAGCGCAGACAGATGGTGCCGTTCTTAAGTCGCTTCACGGTACCCGTGCGGAGAAGCTCATCCAGTACGGCGCGGGTAGGGATGTCTCCGCTATAAGCTTTGACCAGAGCCTCGAACGATCCGCGCTTGCCGTAAAGCGGCAACGGGGCCGGATGACCACGCCCGTCGCTGAAGGCGGGGTCTTTCAACCAGCCGCTGATCACTCTGACGGCGCGGTTATATTCTTCGCCGATCGAATGGTGTTTGTCCGTCTGACGGGCGAGAACCGCCTGCACCTCTTTTCTTGTGAGACCGGTCAGGATGGCGATTCTGGAGACGGTCGCCGGTTTGCCCTCTATGCCGAATTCCTTCTGGGCGAGTTCGATGTACACATGCTTCACGAGGGTATAAAACGACTTGGCTGCTTTCCCATTCCGGAGAAAAATCCGCACCAGCGGGATGAGCAACGCCCGCGTCGCTTCCGACAAGGCCTGAGCGTGAGCTGATGTCATCGCATGGGAAAGTATTCCCGCAGAGACCGGACTGTCAAGCCGGCCGGTGGGGAGCACCTCGGTCTCGCCCGTTCCAAGAGGCCGTACTAAAGGCGGTTTCTTACTCTTTGACGTCCGCTTCCCAGGAGATCCGAGCCGGGCACCATTGCCAGATACCGAGGGTGATGATCCTGGTGAGGCCGGCCGGGATGCAGGCGGTGCGGTTGATCGTCACCTGCCGGTTGATGAGTTTGCTCGGTTCGCCGCAGCGCCGCAAATAGTCGTCGGCCTTGATCTCGTGCAGGTCGGCGTGCGGGACGAAGAATGCGACGAGCGGCACGGGCAGGACGGCGATCGAGGAATCATCCACTCCCTCGGAGCCCGAGCAATGGGCGTCGGTTTTCTGACGTTTGACGTCGTCACGGATCAGGTCTTTGACACAGCCGGTCATCAGCAACAGCACGATAGAAAGGAAAGCCGTCCATCTTTGAAACGCTATTCGGTGAGGCATAAGCAGTCCTCCTTGTTGAGGTCGTCTAGCTCTTCTTAGACGGATATTCTTCGGGATGGTAAACGTCCTTGAGCAATACGGTGCGGCACTATAGTGCTTGACGACTGGCGGAAACAAGGGTATGTCCCTCGCTATGACTATGTCTTCTCCCCCGTTGGCCTATGGCTCAGTTGTTCTTGCGGCCCTCTTATGGGGCGGATCGATTGTCGCTCAAAAAATGGCGCTGGGGTCGTTTTCCGCGGTCGAGGCGTCGGTGTTGCGCGACATCGGCGGCTTGGCGATTCTGCTGGTGACTTGGTGGGTCCAGGAAGGGGGATGCTCGGCGATCAGTCGCTCGGACATCTCTCTGCTGTGCCTGTTGGGACTCGGTGTGTTGGGCAATCATCTCTTGATTCTCATGGGACTCAACTATGTGAGCGGCGCAGTGGGCGGCGTCATTATCGGATCAAGCCCCGTGGTGACCTCATTGCTTTCGGCCCTGTTGATTCGGGACGTGCCGTTGCGCACGGTCTGGTTAGGGGCGGTGCTCTCGTTTGCGGGGGTCGCATTGGTGTCTGTGGCCGGTTTCCAGGCGGTTGGCGAGCGGCCACTGCTGGGCGGGACGCTTGTCTTTTTGGGGGTGGTCAGTTGGGCGCTTTACAGTATCGGCAGCCGTACCATCATGGATCGGCTGTCGGCCTTGACCGTCAATTGGACGACGTTGCTAGTGGCGACGGTCTTGCAGATTCCGCTGCTCTGGACCGACAAAAAAATGTTGGATGCGGGCGTCGCCTCGGTGACGACCGCTGATTGGCTGGCGCTCGGCTATCTGATCGTCTTCGCCACGGCCGTAGCCCAGCAGGCTTGGCTGTTCGGCGTGAAGGGCATCGGTCCCTCGCGGGCGTCGGTTCTGGGGAACCTCACGCCGGTGGCCGCGATCGGGTTATCGGCGTTGATTCTTAGAGAGTCGGTCGGGTTGGTCGAATTAACCGGCATCGGGTTAATTCTGGCCGGAGTATGGAGTGTGAACCGTCAAACGGCCAAGCAGAGGGGATAAGTTGTTTCGGCTTCTCTCTTGTTGTGGCCGGCAATTTGGCTTGCAGTGGCGATTCGCGCAAACGGCCATGACGCCGCATGGAGGGGGGACCCATGCTTCATGAGCGGATCACGGAAGTGACCCTCGCAAATCAACGGTTTTATGAGGCATTTGAGAGTCTTGATATTGCCCAAATGGACAGGATCTGGGCGCATCAAGACTATGTGACCTGCATCCATCCGGGCTGGACGATTCGATCAGGTTGGCCCGCCGTCCGCGATTCCTGGGTCTTGATCTTCAACAACACCTTCTCCATGAAGTTCGACCTCACCGACGTGATGGTGCAGGTGGCGGGGGACATCGCGTGGGTGATCTGCGTCGAAAACCTCACGACCCACCAGACTGACGAGCCGCAGCAGGCCAGGGTCCTGGCCACCAATCTCTATGAACGGATCGGTGATGAATGGCTGATGATCCACCATCATGGCTCGCCGGTGATGGGGTAAGACGGGTTCCGTTCCATTGGGCGAAACAGCAAGGCCTCTCACTCGCCAGTGCGCCGATGGATCTCGATGCGCGGGCGCACCGGCCTGTGGTCGCGGAGGTGCACAGAGGTGACGCAGGCGATTGACAAGGGATGTAGGCCGCGCAACAATCAAAGCCCTCAAAGCTCTTTGCCACCCAGTCGAGCCCGTTTGTGAGCCGGGCCGCGTTGGTCATTGTCGCGGTCACCAGGGGACTTAAGTCCATGACGAAGGCGAGGGTGTACGAGATCGATCTCCTCCGCTTTCTCGCCGCACTGGCGATCGTGCTGTTTCACTACTCGTATAGAGGACATGCGGCTGATGAGCTGACCGTGATGTCGTACCCGGCGCTCGCGCCCGTCTTTAAATACGGCTACCTGGGCGTCGAGCTGTTTTTCATGATCAGCGGGTTCGTCATCCTGATGACTGCGGCGAATCGCAGCCTGCTGGAGTTTGTTCTTGCAAGGATGGTTCGTCTGTATCCTGCATTTTGGACTTGCTGCACGATGACGTTCTTGGTGACGCTCGCCATCGGCCAGCCGCCGCACTCTGCTTCCCTGGTTCGTTATCTTGCCAACATGACCATGCTGTCCGGTTTCCTGGGCGTCGTCTCGATTGACGGCGCCTATTGGTCGCTGTTCGTCGAACTCCAATTTTATGCTTTGGTCGCCATCTTCGTCGGAAGAAAGCTGATTCACCGGGCCGAACCATGGCTCTGGCTGTGGTTGCTCGCCTCGGCGGCGTTCGCCATTCATCCGGTAGGAGTGTTGTCTTCTCTGCTGATTGCCGAGTACTCGGCCTTCTTTATCGCAGGAGCAGGCTGTTTTCTGATCTGGTCGAACGGGTTGTCTCTGCCGCGAGCTGCGCTGATCGCCTGTTCGTGGGGTCTTGCGTTGTTTCAGTCCATGCAAAAGCTGCGATCGTTTGAACGGCATTTCAACACGACGTTCGATATCTTTGTCGTCGAAGGCATTATCACGTTGTTCTTCGCTGTCATGCTGTTGATCGCATTGCGATGGACAAGCTTCGCCAGCCGCCAAAAGTGGGTGGTCCTGGGCGCGATCTCGTATCCCCTCTATTTGCTCCACCAGAACATCGGGTATATGGTGTTCAACGTCGCCTCCTCGACGGTCAATACCCACGTACTGTTCTGGGGGACAATCGTGGCGGTAGTTGGGGGCGCGTCAGCGGTGCACTTTTTCGTTGAAAGACGGCTGGCTTCTCTATTCAAAACCGCTCTGGAGAGACTGGCTGACCGCGTGGGATGTTTCAAATTTCGTGACAAACGTGCGGTCTCACAAGCGGTACGGCCCTGAGCGCTGCAAAAGATCGCGAGGACCGGCAGAGCCAACGGTGCGGTGTGCCTGGAGGGGTTATCGACAGCGATCACACATGCTGCGGCGCAGCGACTGTACGAGCGACTGGGCGAGATCTGCGGCCAAGAAAGCTGCGAGCATCACCTCTGGCTGGCAGGCATAGGGGGTTCTGGGTCCTTACACCACTGGGGCGGTTGAGGGGACGTCCTGGAGCGGCAGAGTTTTCATCCATTCGGCGATGATCGTGTCCCGTTCTTCCATGGTCATCGCGGCGTATGTATGAAACATCTGCGCCCCTCGTTTGCGGCGCCAGGCGAGGAAATGGAGGAAGTGATCTTTACAGACGGACCCTGTGCCGGCCGGGGCATAGGGCTTGCCCTGACAATTCGGCACTCGGCATCGTTCATCCAACTGCATCACGTGTTTCCCGTGAAGGCCAGTATGCCGAGCGGGTCGTTGGATTTTCAAGGGCCGCGCCGCCTTCCGCTTGATCTTCCCTCCCTCACTCGATAAGACTGTGTCCCATGCGCGGCGTGGCTCTCTTGCTTTTTGCCTGGATGGTGGTTTGGGGAACGCCGGGCTGTGTCTCGCCCTCACGCGAAGGACTTCCGCCGAGCAACCCTTTTCTCGCTCCGATCGTGTTGGCTGAGGATCTCTTGCCTCAAGGCATGGCGGTCGGCGATGTCAGTTCCAGCAGCGCCGTTATATGGGTGAGAACGGACGGGCCGGCGTTGGTGCAGATCGAATGGGCGACGCCGGCCCAGTGGGAGGCTGTTTCAAAGATGGGGACGGCGCGAGCCCCCGTCCCCAGAACCAACCGGCTGGCCACGACGAGCGAGACGGATTACACCCTCTCCGTTCCAATCGAGGGATTGGCTTCGGCCACCCGTTACCGGTACCACGTCTGGATTGAACGACGGGGATCGACCGGATATGAGCAGCCGACACTGGCGGCGACGGGTACCTTCATGACCCTGCCGGGCCCCCGTACTTCCGTTCCCGTCACCTTTGTGTGGAGTGCGGATCTGGGAGGCCAAGGCCACTGTCGCCAAGGAGAGGCTGGTTATCCGATGTTCGATGTGATGCGGCAGAAGGCCCCCGACTTTTTCCTCTTTTTGGGCGATACGATTTACGCCGACGATGCCTGCCCGTCTCCGCCCAACGAACCGGGCGCGGATTTCAAGGCGGCGACGCTCGCCGAGTATCGTGTGCGCCATCGGTATCAACGGGGGGCCGCCGCCTTGCGCCGGTTTCTGGAAGCCGTACCGGTCTATGTCACGTGGGACGACCATGAGGTGCGCAACAACTTCGCCGGTCCGTTCGATGAGCGGATGCCGGTGGGCCGGCAGGCCCTGCGGGAATATTGGCCGATCGCCTCGCCGCCGGACGATCCGCATCGTCTCTATCGCTCTGTGCGCTATGGAGCGGATTTGGAATTGTTCCTGCTCGACACCAGACAGTACCGCAGCCGCAACGCTGAACCGGATGGCCCAACCAAGACCATGTTGGGATCGGCTCAGTTGAAATGGCTGCTCGAGGGGATCTCGCAATCGACCGCGACATGGAAGGTGATTGCGACGTCCGTGCCCCTGTCGGTGCCGAAAGGGGGAGGCGAAACAGTGCCCGGCAACGATGGCTGGGCCAGCGGTCCGGACGGAACCGGGTTCGAGCGTGAACGGCAAGTGATTGTTGATACCATCTTGGGCAAGCGGCTTCAGAACGTCGTGTTTCTCGCTGGTGACATCCACTGGGCTCAAGCTAATGCCTACGATCCGGATCGGGACGGTGTTGTCGATTTTCATGAGTTCGTGGCCGGCCCGCTTTCGGCCAATCCGGGACGAGTCACTGAGGCGGAGGGATCGCTCAATCCGACGCGCCTGTTCAACGAATCGGGCTATCACAATTTCGGTTTGGTTCGAGTGACCAAAACTCTGTTCGAAGTGGTGATCATCGATCAAACCGGCGCGACGCGATTCGTCCATCGCGTGACTGCTCGATAACGAAGGCTCCCCTCTTCAACCCCTTGCAATCCTGCTGCTTGCTCGGTACGGTACAGCCGCGCACACTGGATGCGCGTTTTCGGGAGGGAAAGGAGAAAAGGAGAGCAAAGATGGCGGGATTGATGTCGGCAGATGATGTGTTTGCGAAGGCCGAAGCGGCGGCGGTGGCCGCCACGGGGCCAGATGAGCGGGCCTTGCAGATCGATTACACGGTGCTCAAGGAAAACATTCGCGCGGCGCTCGGCGACCGCAAGGTGGCGTTGTGCCACGTGAACAAGTTCCTGCCGGAAGGATACGAGGACCAGGGCCGCTTCAACCTGGTGCTGCTCACGGCCGGCAACGTGGTGTTCGACATGGTCATCGGGGACGCCTACTTTCGTTACGACGTGGTGTCGGTCGGCCGGCTGGACAAAGTGCAGCTCATCGATGCCGTGTGGGACAACCGGGAAAAACGGCGAGAAGAGCCGTTCTTGAGCCTGCGCCTCATGCACGGCGAAGAAGCACACCTTTTGTTGGCGTTGGACGATGCAGAGCGCAAATCGGTCTTGACCTTTGCTCGAGCTGTGACTGCGGCACGGAATCCGGAACAGGAGCTGTCTTGACGAGTCGGAAAACAGCCAGCCACGAATATGGAAAACCAGGGAATTCTTTCACAGCGTGATTCCTCTACTGAATGGGAAGAACCGGCCGGCAACCGATCGGGATCCGGTTTGCCGGCCGGTTGTGCCCCATTAGTAAAAATAGATGGCTCCACTATCCAGGGCGATCCCGTCTTCAAGTGGCGCCCCGACGACGAAGGTGTGGCCATCCGAGAACGCGAGGCTCGTGCCGAACCAATCGCCCGGCTGGGTATTGGAAGCCTTCAGATAGGCCTGGTGAGCCCAGGTCGTGCCATCGAAGGTGAACAGATACACGGCACCACTGTCGAGGGCGGAATTGTCATGGTGAGCTCCATTGATCCCGACTGCCGCACTGTCTTCCTGTAAGGCCCCCACGGCCAGGGTCTGGCCGTCAGGGGAGAACGCGAGGCTTGTGCCGAACCAATCGCCCGCCTCGGTGTTGGAGGCTTTCACATAGGCCTGCTGGGTCCATAGACCTCCGCTCCGCGTGTAGAGGTACACGGCGCCGCTGTCTAGAGCGAGATTGTTGCTCTGATCGCCATTGATGCCGGTGGCGGCACTGTCTTCAAATGGCGCGCCGACAGCCAGGGTCTGGCCGTCGGGACTCAGGGCGACGCGGAGGCCGAACTGGTCATTGGATTCAGCGTTGGAGGCCAACAAAACCACCTCATCAGTCCATGAGCTCCCGTCAAAGACCAAGACATAAGCCGCGCCGGCATCAAGACCGGCACTGTCAGTAAACGGCGCTCCTACCACCAATGTGCGCCCATCTGCGGAGAGACTGAGGCTTGTGCCGAATTGGTCACCGGGAGCTGGTGTTCCAGCTTTGAGAACGGCCTGTTGTGTCCAGACGATTCCGTCGAAGGTGAAGAGATAGACGGCACCACTGTCAGCGGCGACAGTGTCGTTGGAGGGCGCGCCTACGGCGAGGGTTCGACCATCCGCCGAAAGACTCACAGTGGTGCCGAACTGCTCGCCCGCTTCGGGGAGTGAGGCGTTGAGCACCGCTTGCTGAGTCCAGAGACTTCCAGTGCGGACGAAGACACGCACGGCTCCACCGTCGATGGCCCCGTGGTCCGCCAATGGAACTCCAACGGCGAGGGTGCTGCCGTCCTCGCTCAGCGCAAGGCTAAAGCCGAGCCAATCGCTTGCTCCAGGACTTGAGGCTCGCAATTCGGCCTGGAGATCCCAACTGCTTCCGTTCCGGACAAAGACGTAGACGGCCCCACTGTCGACAACGGTACCGTCTTCCAATGGAGCGCCAACGGCGAGGGTCTGGCCGTCGGCGGAGAGGGCGACACTGAATCCGAAGAAATTTCCATCGTCAACCGAGGAAGCCTTCCTATAGCCAATGGCCGGCAGCGTACTCACGACTGACACTGGGGTAGAGTCGGTGCAGCCGGCAGCATTGCAGGCTTGCACGATGTAGCGGGCGTTGATCCGCGATGGCAAAAAGACCTCGTGGTCGTAATCAGTGCGATCCGCCGGCAAGGAGGCGATCTCGGAGAAGCCAGCTCCCGTTTCCGGTTCTTCTAACAGTCGATACTCTGTCTCGCCGGTAACATCTTGCCACGTGACGTGAAAGGTCTTGATCGCAGTCGGTGTCAGGGTGACGTTCAGAGGTGCGGGCGGGCGAGCAAGACTCCCTCCGCTTCCAATCCCGACGCCGCCTCCTCCGTCGGCGCAGGCGACCAGCCCGCCAATTACGGCGATCAGGCCTCCATTGAGACTTGCCTTCGCGAGTTGATGGAACGGTGAAATGGATGGCATGGTTTGTGTCCTCCATCGGATTACTGTGTGAGTCTTTGTCGCGACCCGTCGAACTCTCTGTGTGCTTATCTGTAGTCTGGTGTTGGGTGTTTCCGCTATTCCTCGATAGGAAGGAGGCAATGCCTACGAAAGAGGGGATGTTCACAGAATGGGGGTGCTGATCATGAGAGAGGCGCGAAAGGGAAGTGGGGTGGATGTTTGTGGACCGGCAGTCTGGTGTTTCGACGACAGGAAATGAACGAAACGGGACTTCACGAACGGAACCCCTCTATTGTTGGACTCCGTTCATGTGCGTCCGAGATCAGCGAGTGGATTCCGACTTCCGTGCGCGATCGACGAGCAAGTTGGGCGGCTGGCCGATCGGCTCGACGTTTTTGGGTGATGTCTTTGAGCCTGTCCGCTGCTTGGTCGGGGTGATCTCGACGTCGTTCTCGTGGTTCTTGCCCCTCAGGCAAATCATTGATGTCTTGTGTGAGAAGTGTCGATCGATAGGCTGAGCAGAAGATAACTTTCAAAGGTTTTGCTTTTCGATCAGCGATCAGCAACGATGGTCAGGTTGAGCCTGAAAGAGGAAGGATCCGATCTCAAAAAGATGGGTTCCAAGCGAATGGCGGAAGACATGGCGATGAACCGGTTGCCCTCGTTGCAGCAGGAGCAATGGGATGAGCGGCTAGCTTCTCGTGTAAAAAGGCAGGTCGTGGACCGTGGCCTGGTGGCGTTGTCCCTCGATCTCGACGGTGAGCGTGGTATCTGATTGAGCGAAGTCGCGCAGGGGAAAGCCGAAGGCAATGACCCGGTTCAAGAGCGGCGAGAAGGTTGCACTGGAGACCCAGCCGACTTCGCGATCGCCGCTGAACAGTTTGGCGCCTCGCGGCGGGAGGATCTGTTCCTCCAACACAAGCCCGACCATGTGCCGCCGGACCTGGCCGTAGGTGTCCATCCGAGCCATGACTTCCTGACCGGGATAACAGCCCTTGTTAAGACTATAGGCTTTGTGTTCCAGATTGGCTTCCGGCGGGACGATCTCTTCGGTCAACTCCGCCCCGGCTTTCGGCAACCCTGCTTCAATTCGCAAGGTCTCGAGGGCCTGCCGGCCGATCGGCTTGATCCCATGGGAGTGGCCTGCTTCCCACAGCCGATTCCACGCCACCGGCAAGGCATCGGCCGGCAGCATCACAGAAAGATCGATGTCACCCGTTTCCTCCGTCCGCATCACCAGAGCGACCTGGTCTCCGATCCGAGCGGTGACGAAAGTCACTGGCTTCAGATCCGACCCATCGACGCCGAAGGCGGAGCGGATCACCGTCGGAGCCTTGGGCCCGCTGACCAGGAGCAGTCCCCAGCTCTCCCCGCAGTTGTCCATCTTTGCCTTGGTGCCATAAAGCAGGAATTTGCGCAGAGCCTGAAACGTCGTCTCGCCGATCTCGCCGACATCTTCCAGCATGACCGCGTCCGGCTGCATGTACAGACGAAAATAGGTGAGCATCTTGCCTTTGTGGGTCAGGAGGCTCGAATAGCGGCCCTGTCCAGGATGCAGCGGCAGGATGTCGTTGCTGATGACGCTCTGGAGCCATTTCACCCGGTCCTCGCCGGTGACGCGAACCTTCCCCCGATGCGAGAGATCGGCCACGCCGACGGACCGGCGCACAGCGTGGTATTCGGCGATCGGGTCACCATAATGGGCCGGGACTTCCCAGCCGGTCACCTCTTCAAACGACGCGCCGAGCTGCATGTGATGGGCGTGTATAGGTGAACGTTTCATCGTGTAGGAGCCTGTGTTGAGCGATTCAGGTTCAACGCGAACATAATCGTTCGATTCGGCGGTCCTCATCGAGCGCCGGCTAGAATCTCTTCCACCAGATCCCTTGTGCGCGCCGACATCTCGTTGCGCGTGACGATTCGATCGACGCCGAGCGATCGGGCTTTGTTCCACGTCTCGACGTCCTCGTGGCTGGCGTAGGCCAGCACGGGGATCGCGGTGAAACGACGGTCTTCCTTGAGCGTCTTCAGCGTCTGAACGGCATCGATGGCCAGGTCGTTCATGTCGATGAGCACCGCCGCCGGATGAAGCAACGACATCTTCTCCGCGATGTCATCCTGCGACCGGGCCTTTTCCAATCGGTAGCCGTGCGGCAACAGGGCTTCGCGGATTTTGGCGTAAAAGAACACATCATTGACCCCGACCAGCAGGGTTTTGCGGGAATCGGCGGCATCGCGTTCGGTGTTCGGATTCGTCGTGATGGTCATGCGGGACTCTCTTTTCTACAGCAGTTTCGTGACAGGCGGGGCGCCACTCTCGTTTTTTCAACACAGTCGCTACAACCTGGGAACCGGGAACTGACAACTGACGATTGTTGCGTCAGTTCAGCATGCCGATCAATCGTCCCAACGCCTTTCTGGCCAAGGCATAGTTCGGGTTGAGGGCCAGTGCTTGTTTAAAGGCGTTGATCGCTTCCGTCCACTGGCCTTTTTTCTCGTACACGCGACCGAGATTCAGATAAGGAAACGCGGGGCTTTCATATCGCTTGGCCCGCATGGCTTTTTGGAACCAGACGATCGCGTCGTCCAGCTCGCCCTTCTCGATCAGATAGACGCCGATGTCGTTGTACGGGTTGCCCAGGTCCGGATCGCGCGCGATGGCCTTGTGGCATTCTTCAATCGCGTCGTCCAACCGTCCCATGAAACTGTATGCCCATCCCAAAAAGGTATAGGCCTCGGCGGTTGGGTGTGTGGCCAGGGATTGCTTGTAGAGGTTGACGGCTTCTTCAAGCTCCCCTTTCATCTGTCGCTCGAACGCCTGTTGAAAAAGATTCCATGCTTCCCGCTTGTCTTCTTCGCGGCCTTCACCCTGTACGAGAAAGTCTTGGACGTCCATGGTCGTCAATCGTTGCTGGTCATTCGTCATGGATACGCCGCTATACGCCGAGCAGGAGCTCCCGGATGGCGTTCGACGGATGACGGACAACGCTATTCCTGTTTCAGTTTTTTCTTGATTAACTGCGCTCCGTATCGGCCGGACAGTAGCATCGAGCCGAAGGCCGGACCCATGCGCGGGGTGCCGTACACGGCCGCGACGGCCAGGCCGACGACGAAACAATGGGGATAGACCTCTCCTGTCCGGTCCACCACCTCTTCCTCCGATCGAGAAACCCACATGGCTCCGTTGCCGGGCACCGGTTTGTAGAGATTTCGCTTGTGCAAGAGCTCGATGACGGCGGCGTCGTGCCCCGTGGCGTCCACGACGATTTTGCTTTCCAGAGCGATCGGGTCCACGTGGATGACGTCATGGCCGGCCATCTCCGCCGTGGTGTTGTTCACCACGATGCCTTCTAATAATCCGTCTTGGCGCAAGATCAAGTCCACGACGCGGGTTAAGTTCAAGACCTTGGCGCCGGCCCGGTAGGCGGCGGCGACGAGGGCGCCCGTCGCGTGGGGTGGATCGACCATGTACATGCCGTCGCAATCGGCGATTCTTTTGCAGGGGACGCCGAGTTCTTCGAGAATCTTGTTGGCCGGCTCACAGATCGTCGCTTTGTTCATCAGGTAACCGCCGTGCCAGAACCCTCCTCCTAGGGCGAGGCTTTGCTCGACGAGCAACGTGCGGAAGCCCATCGCGGCCAGGTCGTGCGCGCACAGCAAGCCGGAGGGGCCCGCTCCGACGACGATCACGTCGCTTTCAATGAGCTGGTCGAACTCTTTGTAGTATTCCCGCGCGATGTGCCGGGTGACGTCCCTCTCTCGCAACGGGGCTGGCTTGGGTTTGTGCATAGGTGGCTCCCTGTGGCCGGCAACGTCCGATCACTCGGTTTACGCCGATATTGTGAACCGGCCTGCCGAGATTTGGTTGCTAGCGATAGATTTCGGCTCCGGTCTTTCTGAACTCGTCCGCTTTTTCTTGCATGCCGATCTGAATCGCCCGTTGCTCGTCGAGCTGTTTCTGCGCCGCGTAGTCCCGCACGTCCTGCGTGATCTTCATCGAGCAGAAATGGGGCCCGCACATGCTGCAAAAATGGGAGACCTTCGCGGCCTGGTCGGGCAACGTGGCGTCGTGAAACCGGCGTGCCGTGTCGGGATCGAGCGAGAGGTTGAACTGATCCTCCCATCGAAATTCAAATCGGGCCTTGGACAGAGCGTTGTCGCGGATCTGCGCCCCCGGATGGCCCTTCGCCAAGTCCGCCGCGTGCGCGGCGATCTTGTAGGCGATCACGCCGGCCTTCACGTCCTCTCGGTCCGGCAGACCCAGATGTTCCTTGGGCGTCACGTAACACAGCATCGCGCACCCGTACCAGCCGATCATGGCCGCGCCGATGCCGGAGGTGATGTGGTCGTAGCCGGGAGCGATGTCGGTCGTCAAAGGCCCCAGCGTATAAAAAGGCGCCTCATGGCAGGCCTTGAGTTGCTTTTCCATGTTGGCATGGATCATGTGCATCGGCACGTGCCCCGGTCCTTCGATCATCACCTGTACGTCGTGTTGCCAGGCGATCGTGGTCAGTTCGCCGAGTGTCTCAAGTTCGGCGAACTGCGCCTCGTCGTTCGCGTCGGCGATGGAGCCGGGACGCAACCCGTCGCCCAAGCTAAAGGCCACGTCATAGGCCTTCATGATCTCGCAGATTTCCTCGAAGTGGGTGTAGGCGAAATTCTCTTGATGGTGTGCCAAACACCACTTGGCATGGATCGAGCCGCCGCGCGAGACGATGCCGGTCATTCGCTTGGCGGTGAGCGGCACGTAGGCCAGCCGCACGCCGGCGTGGATCGTGAAGTAATCCACCCCTTGCTCGGCCTGTTCGATCAATGTGTCTCGATAGATTTCCCAGGTGAGGTCTTCGGCCTTGCCGCCGACTTTTTCCAGCGCCTGGTAAATCGGCACGGTGCCGATGGGCACCGGTGCGTTGCGGATGATCCATTCGCGGGTCTCGTGGATGTTTTTGCCGGTGGAGAGGTCCATCACCGTATCCGAACCCCAGCGGATGGCCCAGATCATTTTCTCGACTTCTTCCTCAATGGACGAGGCGACGGCCGAGTTGCCGATGTTGGCGTTGATCTTCACCAGGAAGTTGCGGCCGATGATCATGGGCTCGCTCTCTGGGTGATTGATGTTCGACGGGATGATCGCGCGGCCTCTGGCCACCTCGTCGCGGACGAACTCCGGGGTAATGACGGCCGGGATATTGGCCCCCCAGGCAAATCCGGGATGTTGTGCCGCGCCGCCGTGCCCGTTGCGGGAGGCCAGCTCCCTGGCGACCTCGCGCGATTGGTTTTCGCGGATGGCGATGAATTCCATTTCTGGCGTGACGATGCCCTTGCGGGCGTAGTGCAACTGCGTGACGTTTCTTCCGGGCTTCGCCCTCAGCGGTTTGCGGATATGCCGAAAGCGTAGGTGCGCGAGTTTCGGATCGACGGCCCGCTCGCGGCCATACACCGACGTAATCCGGTCGAGTTCTTCCACGTCGCCGCGATCGAGCACCCAGCGGCGCCGCAGCGGCGGCAGCCCCGCTCGCAAATCAATTGTGACGGAAGGGTCGGTGTAGGGGCCCGACGTATCGTAAACGGTAATCGGGGGATTGGGAATCGGTGGGCCGCCGTTGGCAGAGCGGGTCGGAGTCAGACTGATCTCACGCATCGGCACCCGGACTCCCGGGAACGTGCCCTCCATGTAGACTTTTCGAGAAGCGGGGAAGGGTTGGGTGCTCAGTGGAAACGTCGAAACGGGGGCGGTCGAAATGCCCGGTTCATTTCCGTCGGCGGCTGCGTGTTGATTCAGACGGTCGTCCATGATGGAAGTCCTTTCGTGATGGAGCTCTGGATTGAA
>JANDJJ010000031.1 GCA_024330945.1 Nitrospira sp.
ACGGGAGGGGATCGGGGCGCTGGCCTTTATTCCTCTGACCGCGGCCGCCGAGGAACGGCTGTTGGGAAAGCTGATGCTCTATGCGCGCTCGCCTCACGTGTGGTCGGAAGCGAATATTCGGCTGGCTCAACTTATCGCCGACCATCTGGTCTCTGCTCTGTTGCGGATCGAGGCGGAACAGACTTTGCGCCAAACCTACAAGGAGCGAGAACAGATCTGCCATGACGTGCACGATGGCATTTTGCAGTCCCTGTACTCCGTCGGGCTCTTGCTCGAAGTGGCGAAGCGAGAGTTGGTGCACGAGGGTGTCGGCGAAGCCGTCCCCTCTGTGGCGGGGTCTCTAGAGAAGGCCGTGAGCCATCTCAATACCGTGATTGGGGAGGTTCGACGGTTTCTTGAGCATCTGAAAAACGGGTCGGTAGCGGACCAACGCACCGATGTCGTCCAGGCCCTTGACGAGTTATTGACGGCGGTTCAGTCTGTCGATCCCATTCCGATCGAGCGGCGTCTCATGGTCCGCCGTCCGCTCCTGCTGCCTGCGGACCAGGTGGCTCACTTGCGTTTGATCGTCAAGGAGGCGCTCAGCAACAGTCTTCGCCACAGCCATGCCGCGCGCCGGTGGGTCGCGTTGCAGCGCCGACGGTCGGGTGTCCGCCTCGAAGTCGGCGATGACGGCATCGGTTTTGATCGGCGCCTGAAGAAACGACACGGTGAGGGGCTTTCTTCGATGGCCTCCCGTGCCGAGCTGATCGGTGGACGACTGACAATCCGGACTCGTCGCGGTCGGGGAACCAGGGTCATGTTGGAACTTCCCTGTGCTGGTGGAGCCGAGCCGCTTGCCTTCCATGAGCGACCAGTCATGTCTGTGACGGAGTCGCGCGCGGGGGGGGGGGATCCGCTTGTAGCGCATACACCTAGGGACCTCCGGCGAACGTCCTTCTCAAGGTTGGCCGTCCCCGGCCGATAAAGATCAACGCTGGAAGATGAGGTGGAAGATGGGGTGATGGTTCGACCGCGCCAAGCGGCGCGGTCGAACAGACCGTGCCTGCTTGCCGGGGAGGCCAGGGATAGTGTGCCACGGCCACGGAGAGCGCAACCGTATTTATGGATTATCGCGAAACGACCCCACCCTGGTTCACCGGCCCATTCAGAAACTGGCGCAGAAACTGGCGTGCGAACCTGCATCGCCGCTTGATTGTCGGACTGTTCCTCATCGTCGGCGCAATGGCGGCCGTCATGACGGGGGCGCTGCTGCTCAAGCAGCAAGACCTCGCGCGAGAGGCCGTCATCGGCCGGGCGCAGACCCTTGCGACCATCGTCGCCGCGCTCGTAACAACCGCCGAGGCTCCTGACCAAATCCAGCCCTATCTGGCCCTTTCAGAAGGCGACCGCGATCTGCGCGAGGTCGACGTCATCGATGACCACGGTCTCGTCATCGCCTCCTCAGTGTCCGGGCGTGTCGGGCTGGTTCTCACGGAAGAACTGGCCGACTACGATGGGACCGTTGTCAGAGGCAGTGATGAGCGAAGCGCAATCGAACGTCGATCCGCACGGGACGAACCGCTGCTGGTGGTGATCAAACCGGTATTCACGTCAAGTCATGTGACGTCCTTCGTGAGGGTGGCCTATTCGCTTCAGAGAATAGGCGAGACCCAGGCCGCCATGAGGTGGCCGGTGTTGTTGTTGGTCCTGGGGACGCTCGTAACGGCCATGGCGCTGGGGCGCATCCTCTTGGGGGGAATCGTCACCCGCTGGCGCGCCATTGCTCGCTTGGTGCAAGAGTTGCGGAACTCGTTGGCGAAGCAGGGTCACCCAAGCCGACAGGACTCCCACCAGGTGAAGGGAGACCGTGACGTGTATGATCTCGATCATCTGGAGCAGATGATCGGCGATATCGTGCGTGACGTGCAAGAGCAGGTGAGAACGATGCACATCACGATGGCCGGTCTCGAACACCAAGTGCAGATGCGCACCGCCGAACTGGAAGAGAAGGAAGTCCGGCTGCGCTCGATCATTGAGACGGCTGTCGAGGGCATTGTCGTGATCAACGAACGGGGGCTGATCGAGATGGTCAATCCGGCGATCGAGAGGCTGTTTGGCTACAAGCCGGAGGAACTCATCCATCAAAACGTGAGCATCTTGATGCCCGCTCCCTATGACCGGGAGCACGACGGCTACCTCAACAATTACCTGACCACCGGGGTGAAGAAAATCATCGGGATCGGGCGCGAGGTCGTGGCGCGGCACAAGAATGGGACGGTGTTCCCGATCGACCTGTCCGTGGGGGAAATGGTGGTGGGGGGAACGAGGAAATTTACAGGCTTCATCCGGGACATTTCGGCACGGAAAGCCATGGAGACTCAGTTGCGGGATAGGGAGTCCCGTCTCCAGCTTACCCTGGAGGTTTCCACCGACGGCCTCTACGATTGGAATCTTCGGACGTTCCAAGCCTACTACAGCCCCAGTTGGATCAAGCTGTTGGGCCTGGAGGGGCACGAGATCCCGCTCAACAATATCAATGACTGGAAAAGCCGAGTGCATCCTGACGATCGTGCGTGGGTTGAGAGGGTTCTGACCGACCATCTGGAGGGGCGAGCGGAACATTTCGTTGTCGAGCATCGTGTCCGTCACCGATCGGGCGAATGGAAATGGTTCGCGATGCGTGGCCAGGTGGTAGAGCGGGATAAGGCGGGTAAGCCTCTTCGGATGATGGGCACGCTCGTCGATATCACGGAACGCAAGCAGGCCGAGGCCAAGCTGGCCCAAGCGGCGCAGGACCTTGAGCACAAAAACAAGGAGCTGGAAGAGGCGCGGGACCGGGCGCTGGATGCGGTCAGGGTCAAGGCGGAATTTTTAGCCACCATGAGCCATGAAATTCGCACCCCGATGAACGGCGTGATCGGCATGACGAGCCTCCTGCTGGACACGCCTCTGTCTGACGAGCAGCGGGAATATACGGAAACCATCCGCCGTTGTGGAGAACATCTCTTGGAGATCATCAATGACATTCTCGATTTCTCCAAGGCGGACGCGGGGAAAATGGAATTGGAGCGGCTGGACTTCGATCTCCGCACCACGGTGGAAGAAACCGTGGCCTTGATGGCCGAACGGGCCCATGCCAAGGGATTGGAGGTGGGCTGTCTGGTCCAGGCGGCTGTGCCGGAGCGGTTGCGGGGCGATCCCGGCCGTCTGCGCCAGATTCTGCTCAACCTGCTCGGCAACGCGATCAAATTCACGGAACGGGGGGAAGTGCTCGTGGCGGTGAGGTTGGAGCAGAAAGAGTCGGGCGCAGACGGCGCAGGTGACGCAGGTGACGATGGAGTCGTGGTGCGGTTCGACGTGACGGATACCGGTATCGGCCTCACTCCGGCTCAGCAGAAAAAGCTGTTTCAACCGTTTACTCAGGCAGACGGTTCGACGACACGTCAGTATGGCGGGACGGGACTGGGGTTGGCCATTTGCAAGAAATTGGCGGAGTTGATGGGCGGACGGATCGGCGTGGTCAGCACGGTCGGTGTCGGCAGCACCTTTTGGTTTACGGCGCGCTTGGGCGTCCCAGCAGATGCTCACCGTCAGGCCTCAGCGGCTCTTGCTCGGCCTCCCGGCAACCGGCGCATTCTCATCGTGGACGACCATGCAGTCAATCGGAAGATACTCGAGCAACAACTGGGCGATTACGAGTATCAATGCCGGAGTGTGGAGACCCCCCACGAAGCGTTGCAGTGCCTGCGGCAAGCCGCCGAGCGGGGCGAGCCGTTCGACCTGGCTATCATTGATATGCAGATGCCGGGGATGGATGGGTTGGAACTGGCGCGATCCATCAAAGCCGATCAACGGATCAGTGCCGCACGGCTGGTGCTGCTTACGTCAATGGGTCGGCGGGGAGACGCCAAGCTTGCACAGGAGGCGGGGTTTTCCGCCTACCTCACCAAACCGATTCGCCGGTCGCAGCTCCTCGATTGTTTGAAGCTTGCGCTGGCGGGAGAAGGTTCGGGGGATGCTTCTCCAGGGGGAGTGCCGGCCGGCATCATTACCACCCACGTTCTCTCGGAAGTCCGTGCGTCCTTGCGAGGACATGTCTTGTTGGTGGAGGACAATCCCGTCAATCAAAAGGTGGCGGTCAAGATGCTGGAAAAGTTGGGTTGTCGCGTGGATGTGGCGGGAAACGGCAAGGAGGCGGTCGAGGCGATCGAACGGATTCGCTACACCCTCGTGTTTATGGACTGTCAGATGCCGGAAATGGATGGATTTGAAGCCACGAGAATTATTCGTGAGCGTGAAGGAACCGCGCGCCATACCCCGATCATTGCCATGACCGCCAACGCGATGGCGGAAGATCGCGACGCTTGTCTCAACGCCGGCATGGACGATTTTGTCAGCAAGCCCGTCACCACTCAGGCGCTGGTCGCCGTTCTGAACCGCTGGTTGCCAAGCGAAACGGCGATGCGAAGGGCCGCTTAACCAGACCGGGATCTGTCCTTCTGTCGCCGGGTGCGCGGGATGGCGGCTTCGCCGCTGTGGTGGCGGAGCATGTTTCTCCAATCCGATCCGTTCACTGGTTGACAAAGATCTTTCCCTGCAACAGGTCAACATCGTAGAATCGCCCTCCGTTTGAATCGTGGTTGCGCTCCGACGACCGGCCGACTGGATGCCGGTTGCCAAGGAAGCAAATGGAATTTCCGGCGCGGTGCCGTCTACGGCCAGGGCTCGTGTGCGAGCGGCCGTTGATTCGAGGAGGCATGGCATGGGAAATGGCGGCGGAACGAGGGGGCAATGGACGCAGAGAAGGCGATGATTGAATCGAATCCGCTTCCCCTCGTGCTGGAGGGCTACTTCGCCATGATGGTGGTGATGGTCATCCTCTGGTTCGTGCAACGACGCATCAAGAACGCGGCGGTTGCGGAAGTCGGGTTTTGCCTGGGGCTGATTTCGGTCGTCGCGGGCTATACCGTCCAGACCATCAGCGGGATCGAGCGGACGTTGTTGGTCATGATGCTGGTCGTGCTCTATGCCGGGCGATTGGGCCACTATCTGCTGGTCAATCGAGTGATCGGAAAAGAAGAAGACAGCCGGTATCGCCGTCTCCGAAAATCATGGGGCTCGTCGGAACAGTTCAACATGTTTCTGTACTTTCAGATGTACGCCGCGGCGGTGGCGGTGTTTTCCCTCCCGTTTCTGGTCGTGCTTTGGAATCCTCGCCCTCCTACGTCGGTGGTTGAGATGGTCGGCTTATTGATCTGGGGCGTGGCGGTGGCAGGCGAGGCGCGCGCCGATCGGCAATTGGCCCGATTTCAAGCCGATCCCGCGAACCAGGGACGTGTCTGCCGCGAGGGGCTCTGGCGCTACTCGCGCCATCCCAACTATTTTTTTGACTGGCTGCACTGGTGGTCCTACGTCGTTATGACGCTGGGGGCCTCGGGGTGGGCCTTTACCTTGCTTGGTCCGATCGTGATGGGATGGCTCTTGTTCAAGGTGACGGGCATTCCCCCCAACGAGACCGACGCCCTGGAAAAGTTCGGGGAGAACTATCGGACCTATCGCCTCATCACCAATGCGTTCATTCCCGGCGCGCCCAAACAGTTGTGAGTTACTGGGTCTTCTGGGAATTCAGTTCCGCCAATCGAGCCCGTGCGATGTCGGCTTCTTTGCTCTCGGGATAACGGGCGATGATCTCCTCGTAGATCTTCTTGGCGTTATCGTAGTTCATGTGGCTTTCCTCGTACGCCGCGTTTTCGAACAGGACCCTGGCGTCGTTGCCGGGACAGCCCGCGAGCAGCAGAAAACCGAATGCGCAGACGATCAAGGATGTCGTTCTCATAGCCATGGCCGCTCCTTCCGGGGGGCTATCCTACTCACTTGCCGCCCGACTGTCCAGACGTTCCGACCGTCCTTTTGCGACCGTTCTTTTGATTGAGTCGATTCCATAACGTGGAGCCGAGATCCCCTCGCTGCGGCAGGCAGGGCAGCGGCTGGGTCTGGTCAGTTTGCTTCGATTGCGAAACACAAATCCGCAATCGAAGCAGGTTGCGGGCTCCAGGACGAATCGCCGCATCCGGTCCCGCATCAGGCTTTTGACGATATGGGGCAGGTGCCCTTCGACCTCTCGTTCTGCGATGCCGAGCCGCTGGGCCAGTTGATAGGACGACATGCGAGCATCGGTCAGCAGGTCGATGATGCGCTGGCGCACGGTGCGTTCGGGCGGCAACATGGGCATATGGTAGGCGAGCAGGGATGGAAATACCATGGGGGAACAGGCTGCTCCGGCCGCCGTTGCAGACCGTCGTTAGGCCAAATCCACGAGCAGCCGAGCGAGATTCGGCAGCCACGGCAACAGGGCTACGCCGAGGCAGATCGACAAGGCCACGATCGAGGCGACAAGATCTTCGTTGAGCTTCGCTTCGGCGGCATAAATCACCGCCATTACCGCCGAGGGCATGCCGGCGATCAGCAGCACTGAAGCCCGTTCCAATCCCGTCAGTCCCAACAGGGCTGCAACCGCCCAGCCGATTGACAGCCCTCCGCCCATGCGCAGGGCTACGCCCAGGCTTGTGAGCGGCCAGGTCTTTCTGAGGGCATGGATACTGATCGAGAGACCGAGCACCAGGCTCGCCAGCGGAATTGTCAGCCAGTGAAAGGGGGTCAGGATCGACCGCAGTCCGTCCGGCAGGTGGAGCCCGTTGACCTTCATGGACACGATAGCAGTCAACGCCCACAACGGCGGGGAGGCGACAAGGCGTCTCAAGGTCTGACTGGAGGATGCGTCGCCGGTCCCGTGCTGGAGCGCCATTGGATAGAGCACCGTGAGCGTAAGCGTCGTTTGGCCGAGATCGAACAAAATCGCCCGCGCCAGACCTTCTTCGCCGAACGTGGCCAGCATGACGGGGAACGCGAAATAGATCGAGTTGATCGAGCCGACCGCCAAGGCAAAGCCCCCCCGTGCCGGTCGTTCGAGACCCAGAAATCGGGCGACCAGCCAGGCACAGGACAGGAGGGGGATTGTCACAAGCCAAGCAGCAAGCGGGAGTTTCCACGCCGCGGGAGAAAATGTCACCTGGTCCAACGAGATGAGAATGGTGGCCGGCAGGGTCACGAAAAAGACGAAGGTTCCCAGCCGCTCCGCGTGACGTTTCTCCAACAGATTGAACAGACGCAGCGCGACGCCGGTCATGAAGAGCATGAGAAACAGCGAGAGGGGTGAGAACATAGAATGGGAGAATAGCAAAAAGAGAGCACGAGGATCCTCCTCTCGGCGCCTGCGCGAGCCGCTTTTCAAACGCCGCCGCCTTTGGTAGGTTAACCGACGCGGCGACGGAACGGTTCCGTACCGATCGTTCAACTTGCCAGTCGGAAGGAGGGAGAGTGATGTGGATCTCGACTCGATTCTTCGCGATGCTGCGGATGATCGGCCGTCTCTGGTACGACCTCCCGCTGCTCATCCGCCTCTTCAAAGCTTGGGAAAGCGGCAGCTACCCGGGCCTGTCCGCTCGCACCCTCATGGTCGTGGCGGGCGCCCTCCTCTATCTGCTGAGTCCGGTGGATCTTGTTCCGGACTTCATCCCCGGCCTCGGCGTGATCGACGATCTGGCCGTGCTGGCTCTGGTGCTCCAAAGCCTGGCTCAAGACCTTGCGGCTTTTCGCACGTGGGAGCAAGGTCGTCGGTAGACCGATGTCAAACCGATTGCCGTTTCGTTCACCCGCGTGATCGAACAGAGCGTTGCACCGTCTCCATTTCTTCTCATCGCCCGGGAACCGCTCCCTCGCAGGCTTGAACCTCCCCGGTCGTTCTGTCAGAATGCCCCGCCGCATCAGGTGTTTCGCTAGAGTCATGCGGCCGACCGGCCCGCATCGGGGTTCGTCCATTACCGATGATGGTGGATTCAGGCCGCACGTTGCGCAGACGAGGAGGGTTGAGGGTATGAAGTTCCTCGCGGTTCATCCCGGTCCGCTGATGTACACGAAAATCTATCTCCGGCTGGAGCCACTCGGCCTTGAAATGGTCGCCCAGGCGGTTCGACAGGCGGGCCATGACGTCCGCTTGATCGATCTGCAAGCGGATACGTGGAAAGATTACGAGACACTCATCCGTTCCTGGAAGCCCGATGTCGTCGCGTTCGGATGCAATTACCTGGCGAATGTGCCGGAGGTGGTGGACCTGGCAAAGTTGACGAAGACCATTCTGCCGGACTCGTTTGTCTTCGTCGGCGGGCACAGCGCCTCGTTTGTGGCCCGGGAGTTTTTGGAACATGCCAATGGGGCGATCGATTGTGTGCTCAAAGGAGAGGGGGAAGCCGGGGCTCCCAAACTGGTCGAAGCCGTCAAGCACGACCGCAAATCCATCACCAAGATCGCCGGCGTCGTCACACTTGATGGAGAGGGCCCCCCTCCGCAATTCGTCGAAAGTCTTGATGATGTGCGTCCGGCCCGTGATCTGCTCCGGAACCGGCGCAAGTATTTCATCGGGGTCCTGGATCCCTGCGCGTCCATCGAGTTTGCGCGAGGGTGTCCGTGGGATTGCTCCTTTTGCAGCGCTTGGACGTTTTACGGCCGCAGCTATCGGATGGTCAGCACGGAGAAGGCGGTCGAGGAGTTGGAGCAGGTGCAAGAGCCCGGCATCTTTTTGGTGGACGACGTCGCCTTCATTCAAGCCAAGCAGGGGCTGGACATCGGCGAAGCCATCGCGCGGCGCGGGATCAAGAAACAATACTACATGGAGACGCGGGGCGATGTCCTGCTGCGGAACAAGGAGGTCTTTCAGTTTTGGAAGAAGATCGGCCTCCAGTACATGTTTTTGGGGGTGGAAGCGATCGATGAAGAAGGCCTCAAGATGCACCGCAAGCGCATCTCACTCGGACGGAACTTCGAAGCGCTGGAGTTCGCCCGCTCGCTCGGCATCACCGTGGCCATCAACTTGATCGCCGATCCGGACTGGGACCGCCGGCGGTTCGAGGTCATCCGGCAGTGGTGCCTGGAGATTCCGGAAATCGTGAACATCAGCGTGAACACGCCCTACCCCGGCACCGAAAGCTGGTACACCGAATCGCGCAAGTTCCAGACGAGGGATTACCGCCTGTTCGACATTCAGCACGCCGTGTTGCCGACCAAACTTCCGCTGCCTGAGTTTTACGAAGAGCTGGTGAAGACCCAGCAGGTCTTGAATAAAAAGCATTTGGGCTGGGCAGCCCTCAAGGGCACGGCCAAGATCGCGGCGGGCCATCTCATGCGCGGGCAAACGAACTTCATCAAGATGCTCTGGAAGTTCAACAGCGTCTACAACCCCAAGCTGCAGATCGCCGACCACCAACGCCCAGTCACGTACGAAATGAAGCTGCCCTCGGCTCCGCAAGAAGCCAAGCCCGTCGATGCCAGGCAGTTGTTCATCCTGCCGGCCAAAGGCCGCAAGGGGCGGGCATTGGACGAGTCGAGCGAGCAGTTCGTGGAAGCCACCCGCACGGGGACGAGTATCTAGAACCTGTTCCGTTCCCGCCGGAGCTGGCGCACGACGCTTCGGAGGAGAGTGGAAGATTCGTTAGTGCGAGGGGTTTCTCATCCCTGTGAGTTCCCCACCTGCTATACTGACCGCTCCCGTTGGTTCAGCACAGGAACATCACGATGGGTTCTCCAACCTGGGATGAATTCGCCGAGCTGGCTCTGGCCCGTGTTCGTCGGTCAGGCGCGGAATACGGCGACATTCGCATCCAACGCAGCGTGACCGGGCATGTTCGCGGAGAGGACGGCCGGATTGCGTCGGTCCGCGATGCCGAGGACGGCGGTTTCGGGGTGCGCGTGTTGTACCACGGCGCCTGGGGCTTTGCCGCGAGTTCGGTGCTCTCCCTCGAAGACGTTCCGCGCGTGGCGGATCTGGCTGTCGAGCTTGCCAAACACTCGGCGTCGATCGCCACCGAGAAGGTGCGGTTGGTCGAAGAGCCGGTCTATTGCGATCGGGTCGTGACCGCCGTCCGAATTGATCCCCACACTGTGCCGCTGGAGAAAAAAACGGGGCTCCTCCTGGAAACAATGGGAACGCTGCATGGACGGCCGAACATCGTTCGCAGTACGGCCGAGATCTGGTGGTGCCGGGATCGCAAACGGTTTCAATCCACGGAAGGCACGGTGCTCGATTTCGACCTGTCGGCCGTCAACGGTTCCATCAGCGCCACGGCGTTGTTCGAGGGGCGATTCGCCACCCGCTCGTTCAATCTGCCGTATCTTCGCCAAGGCTATGAATTGATCGAAGAGACCCGTTGGTCGGAAGAGGCGATTCGCGTGGCGCGCGAGGCCGTCGAAAAGGTTCGCGCGCCGGCCGTCCAGGACGGCGTCTATGATCTGGTCCTTGATCCGGAACATTTGTCGCTGACCATCCATGAATCGTGCGGCCATCCCAGCGAGCTCGATCGCGCGCTCGGGTACGAGGCCAACTACGCGGGGACGAGTTTTCTGACGCCAGAGAAACGGGGGACGTTTCGATTCGGCTCTCCGCGCGTCACGCTGCTGGCGGACAATACCGAACCGGGGACGCTCGCCGCGACGGGCTACGACGACGACGGCGTCGAATGTCAGATGTGGGACATCGTCCGAGACGGCGTCTTCGTCGGCTATTGCACGAACCGGGAGGTGGCGCCGAAGATCGGCGAAACGCGATCGCGCGGATCGAATCGAGCGGATGGGTGGGGCAGTGTGCCGATCGTGCGCATCGCCAACATCGGACTTGAACCGGGCGAACAGACGCTCGACCAACTGGTCGCGGACGTCAAGCGCGGGATTTACATCGAAGGGCACGGGTCGTACAGCATCGATCAACGCCGGTATAATTTTCAATTCGGCGGCGACGCCTTCTGGTTGATCGAAAACGGCCGACGGACCCGCATGCTGCGCGACGTGATCTATCACGGCATCACTCCCGAATTTTGGAACAGTTGCGACGGCGTGGCGGACCGGTCCTTCCGACGCCGGTACGGATTCATCACTTGCGGCAAGGGACAGCCGGTCCAGTCCGGTTGGATGACTCACGCCGCGTCACCGGCGTTGTTTCGGCGAGTTCACGTGATCAGGGGAGGAGAGGAATCGTGAGCCTGTCCGACTCGAATCCGTGGCCGAAGATGACGAGCCGGGACGAATTTCGCTTTCTGGCCGACATGATCTTCGCCCGTTCATCGGGTGACCACACCATGGTGACGCTCCATGACGAACGAGCCGGCACCACGAGATTCGCCGACAACCGTGTCATTCAAAACGTCGATGCGAGGCGCGGCCTCCTGACGGCGACCGTCTCGTTCGGTCGGCGACAGGGCACCGCCTCGACGACGGATTTTACTGCCGGCGCCGTTCAAGACATGGTGGCGCGGGCTGAGCGGATCGCTCGAGCGGCGCCCGAAGATCCGGAATATCTTCCGCCGCCGGACCCCCAGCCGTTTCCCGTCCGGGAGACGGCGAGAGAGGAAACGATCGCCGATGGACCGGTGCGTCGCCATGAATATGCGAACGAAGCCGTGAGCCTCTGCCGCATGGAACATCTCATGGCGGCCGGGATTGTGTCGTCGTCGGTGGCCTCCGTCGGCGTGGCGGCGGACAACGGGTTGTTCGGCTGCGAGATAAGGACGGAAGCACAGTTCAGCCTGACGGTTCAGGCCGGTGACGGAACGGGCGCAACAGGATGGAGCGCCTCCGCCCACCGTTCGATCGATCGTCTGAAAATTCAAGAACGAACCCTGGCGGCGATCGACAAGGCCAAGAGAAGTCGTGAAGCGAGGGACCTTCCTCCGGGAGACTATCCGGTCGTGCTTGAGCCGGCTGCCGTGGCGGGGCTCTGGTCTTGGCTGATCCGGGCGCTCGACGCCAAATCTTACGAAAAGGGCACCAGTCCGTTCGCGGGACGACTGGGAAGCCGAATTGTGGACAAACAGTTGACGTTGAGCAATGTGCCGAATCATGCCGATCTGTTCGGCGTGGGGTTTACTTCCGAAGGATTACCGAGCGAACCCTCGCAGTGGATCGAGGACGGCCGTTTGAAACAACTCGCGTACGATCGATTTACGGCGCGTGCGCACGGCATCAAGATCATTCCGACGTTGGAATCGCCGGTCTTGTCCGTCAAGGGAGCGTCGGTCGGGAGCGTGCGGGAGCTGCTGAAACAGATCGATCGAGCCGTTCTTGTCACGAATCTTTGGTACATCCGCTCCGTCAATCTTCGCGACCTGACCTTGACCGGGATGACGCGCGACGGAACGTTTCTCGTGGAGAACGGCCAGATCGTCTGTCCGGTGAAGAATTTCCGTTTCCACGAGAGTCCTCTCCGGGTCTTTCAAGATGTCGGTGTCGCGACGGTTCCTGTGGAGGCGGTGACACCGGAAGCGGGGAAAATGTTGGCGCCGGCGATGGCCTTGCCTCGCTTTCATTTTTCAAGCGTCACCAGGTTTTAAGGGGAAGGGAAAAGCGGCCGTCAAGCGGCGGGTCCTAGAGCAAACCGTTGACTCTGCCGTCGAGCAGGAGTAGAGACAGCATCGGACACGCCCTCGCATCGATACGGTTGATCGAGGGGAAGGAGCGGGTGGGTTTCGAAAGGTCTGGAGCCTGACGGATGTCTCGCCGATTCAGCGATGAGCCGATCCACGTCATTCGCCGCATTCCATCGCCCGAGCAACTGGATGCCGTCCGGTCGGTCAAGCGACCGGTGGGTGGAAAATTCGGCGAAGCGGCGGCATCCTTCGCGCGCTCGGTTGCGGAGCGGTTGGCGTCCGTGGCGAGTCCGAGACTGTCGGCGGGGAAGAAAGAGTCCGACTCGGTTTTTCAAGGGCCGCCTGACGAGGCGCCGAATGAGCCCGGGGCGGAGGAACGTGAGCCGATCGAAAAAGGGCCCGATCGCTTGGCGATGGCGGAGCCGCGAGGGCCGGCGGTCGAGTCGGCGGATGACGAACCAGGGGCGGCTCCGGTGAATCCAACCGCCGAATCGTCGGCGGTGCAACCTGAGGAAGTGGCCGAGCTGCGGGGCTATCTTCTCCAGCAACAGCAGGACATCGTCCGTCTGGCTTCTCAGATGCAAGAATTAAAATCCCTCGTGCTGTCGCAGCAGCGTCTGATCGAACGGCTTGCGCGGGAAGTGGTTCGGGGATCCGTCTCGCCGCCCCAAACGGGAAGTTCTTCCACGGTCGCCCGTCCGAACAGGCGCGGCCGTCAACAATCCGCCAGAGTTGAGAAAGCGGGGATGACTCAAAACGATCCGATGCGGCTGCCGCTGAATGTCTAATGTCCGATCGGTATGAAGATGTCCGGTCGGCTGCTCTCGAGTGTTGCCCGTCGCCTCCCGCCCCCATGATAAATGATCGCAACCACAGTCGAGTCCTGAAGGCGAGCTTGGTGGCGGCGGCCATCTGGGCGGCATCCGGGCAGGGTTTGGTCTTCGGCGCTTCCGGTGGAGAGGCGCGTCCCACGGTCTCGCTCTATGACAATCTCGGCACGCTGCACCACCCTGTGACGACGACGTCCGAGCAGGCTCAACGATATTTCGATCAAGGCCTCCGGCTGGTGTATGCCTTTCATCATGAAGAAGCCGTGCTGGCGTTTGAAGAAGCCGCCAGGCTCGATCCTTCAGCCGCCATGCCCTATTGGGGAATCGCGCTGGCGCTGGGACCGAACATCAACGCGCCGGTCACCAAGGAGGGAGAACGTAAGGCCGTGGACGCGCTTCGCAAAGCTCGCGCCCACAGTGCTCGCGCGAGCGAGGCCGAACGGCGCTACATCGAGGCGCTCGGCAAACGGTACGGTTCAAAAGGGGAGCCAAGAAAAGCACGTGACAAGGCCTATGCCGACGCGATGAGGGCGTTATGGCGGGATTTCCCTGATGACGCGGACGCCGGCGTTCTCTTCGCGGAGGCCTTGATGGATCTCCGACCCTGGGATTTATGGACGCCGACTGGAAAGCCGAAGCCGGGAACGGAAGAAATCGTCGCGACGTTGGAGTCCGTCCTCGCGCGATTCCCCGATCATCCCGGCGCCTGTCACTATTACATTCATGCCGTTGAAGCCTCGCCGACGCCGGAGCGGGCGCTGGCCTGCGCGGATCGGCTGTCGGGCCTGGCGCCGGGCGCCGGTCACTTGGTCCACATGCCGGCCCACATTTACATGCGCCTCGGTCGCTATCATGAGGCCGCGGAACGCAATACGCACGCGGCTCTTGTCGATCGAGACTATTTGGCCGGCCGAACTCTTGCCGGCGACTACGCCGACACGTACTACGCGCACAATCTCCACTTCTTGTGGGCCTCTTTGGTGATGGAGGGACGGAAGATGGAGTCATTGAAGATTGCGCGCCAGTTGACGACGATGGTAACCGAGCACAAGGCGCAAAAAGACAAGTGGAAGGAAGGGTACCTTCCGACCCCCATCTGGTCTCTGATTCGATTCGGCCAATGGAGCGATCTGCTGCGAGAACCCGCGCCTCGCGCGAGTCTGCGTCTTCACCACGCAATCTGGCGATTGGGTAGGGGCTTGGCCTTGACCGCCACCGGCCGCTTGCCGGAGGCGGAGGCGGAACTGGCGGTTTTGGCCGCTTCGACGAAACAGATCGGGCGCCCCCGCACGGACGAAGGAAAAATAGAACGGGCCATGATTAAAATCGCCGAGCGCCTTCTGGCCGGAGAGATCGCGGCCCGTCGTGGGCGATCTGACGAGGCGATCACATCGCTCAGAGATGCCGTCAAAATGGAAGAGGATTTGCCCTCTATCGAACCGCCCTACTGGCCGATTCCCGTTCGCCATTATCTTGGAGACGTGCTGCTGGCGGCCGGTCGATACGGTGACGCGGAGGAGGAGTACCGAGCGGATCTGGTCAGGCACCCCCATAACGGATGGGCCCTTTTCGGCCTGGTCAAAAGCCTTCGTGCTCAAGAGAAGGTCCGTGAAGCCGAGGAAGCGGAGCGTCGATTCAAGGCTGCTTGGACCTACGCCGATGTGACACTGACCGGATCGCGGTTTTGAGGCGGGAAGTCAAGAAGAGGCACAGGAGGGGCGATGCGTTTTATCGTGGGCGTGATGGGGCCGGCGAAGGCCAGGAAAAAAGACCTGGATCATGCGAGGCTGCTGGGAGAGTTGATCGCGCGACGAGGGTGGGCGGTGCTGACGGGCGGGCGAAACGTCGGCGTGATGGATGCCGCGTGCGAGGGGGCCAAGAGGGTTGGAGGCAGCTTGACCATCGGGATCTTGCCGACGGCCAAGGACAAGGTGTCACGCTATGTCGATGTGCCGATCGTTACGGAGATGGGTAGCGGCCGCAATAACATCAACGTCTTGACCAGCCACGTGGTCATGGTCTGCGGGCTGACGGGATCCGGGACGGTGTCGGAAGTCGCGTTGGCCGTCAAGGCCGGAAGGCCCGTTGTCTTGGTGGGAGCATCCGCTGCGGACGTGGCGTTCTTCCGCAAACTGAACAAACGGTTGGTGGTCGCCGTCGATTCGCCGGAAGAGGCGATTGCGCTGATTATGAAGCGGCTGGAGAGAGTTCGTCGGCGTCCGCGGGTCGTTGCGTCCACTGGATACGACGGCCTTTCCGTGTGAGCGGGTGGAACGTTTCACGCCGACGAGCGGTGTCCCCTACGCCGCGCGCCTTGTTGAGTCGTTCTCGTGGGCTCCGGGACCGTGTAAACTGGACGAAGAGCATTTCGGTCGTGGAGGGTCGCCAGCGGAGAGGAGGGAATAACATCATGAGGTCGATTCAACGTGCAAGGCAGCGGATGATCATGCTGTGCCTGTTCGGAGCAACGGTTGGTTTGCCGTTCGCCCCGACGGTCTGGACGGCCGAGCCGGCCAAGGGCTATTTTGCGGGGGGGTGCTTCTGGTGCATGGAGGAAGCGTTTGAACCGGTAGAAGGGGTGCTGTCCGTGGTCTCCGGTTACATGGGGGGGAGCGTCGCCAATCCCACCTATGCTCAAGTCTCCACCGGAAAGACCGGTCACGCCGAGTCGGTGGAAGTGACGTATGATCCAGATAAGGTGAGCTATCAGACGTTGCTCGACGTGTTCTGGCGGAATGTGGACCCGCTGACGCCCAACGGGCAATTCTGTGACCATGGCAATCAATATCGGTCCGCCATCTTTTATGGGACGGATGAAGAGCGGCGGCTGGCTGAGGAGTCGAAAGCGGCGCTCGAGCGGTCGAAACGATTTGCGCAGCCGATCGTGACGCAGGTGGTCAAGGCCTCTACGTTTTACCCGGCGGAAGAGGAGCACCAGGATTACTACAAGAAGAATCCCGTCCGCTACAAGTATTACAAGTTCGGCTGTGGACGGGCGCAGCGGTTGGAGTCTCTGTGGGGGAAACCGTAACGGCCGGAGCCCGTGAACCGAGGTCATGACAGCGAATCACATTGGAGGGAACAAACGGATGCAACGGGTGGTCAGTCGGAGAATGGCGGATCTCGCGCAGTCCGAGATTCGTGCGATGACGCAGGCCTGCGCGAGTGTCAAGGGGATCAATATGGCCCAGGGAGTCTGTGATACGCCGGCGCCTTCCATCGTACTTGAGGCCGCGCAGCGGGCGATCAAGGACGGCCGAAATGTCTATACGCGGTTTGATGGACTCGTGGAATTGCGGCAGGCGCTGGCTCAGAAGTTGGTCCGCTACAACGGCATTCAGGCCGACCCGGACATAGAGATCGTCGTCAGTGCCGGAGCGACCGGCGCCTTTCATTGCGCGTGCGAGGCGCTGTTGGAGCCGGGCGATGAAGTCATCGTGTTTGAGCCGTTCTATCAGTATCATCTGAGTGCGCTGCTGGCGGTGGAAGCGGTGCCGGTTACGGTCAGAATGGAGCCTCCGGATTGGACCTTCACGTTGACACAACTTGAAGACGCCGTGACCGCAAAGACGAAGGCGGTGGTGGTCAATTCGCCGGGCAATCCCTCTGGAAAGGTGTGGACACGAGACGAATTGGACACCGTTGCGGCCATTGCCAAGAAGTACGACCTCTTCGTGTTTTCTGACGAAATCTACGAATACTTTCTCTATGACGGGCGGTCCCACCTGAGCATGGCTACTTTGCCGGGCATGGCCGAGCGGACGATCACCGTCGGCGGCTATTCGAAAACCTTCAGCGTCACGGGCTGGCGCATCGGCTACACCGTGGCCGCTCGACCATGGGCCCAGGCCATCGGTGCCGTCAACGACCTGCTGTACGTCTGTGCGCCGGCCCCTCTTCAAATGGGGATCGCCGCGGGTGTCATCGAGCTGCCCGGTGACTTCTACAAAGAGCTTGCGCGCTCGTACCAGCAAAAGCGGGATCGGTTCTGCGAGGCGTTGGCCGAGGCCGGGTTGACTCCCTCGATTCCCGAAGGCGCGTACTATGTGTTGGCGGATGTCTCGAAGGTGTCCGGCCCGACCGGCAAGGCCCGCGCGATGGCTCTCTTGGAAGCAACCGGTGTGGCGGGGGTGCCGGGGGAAGCGTTTTTCTCCGGACCGGAAGGCGCCCGCTTCGTTCGCTTCAGCTACGCCAAGACTGACGAAGAGCTGGATGAGGCCTGTCGTCGCCTGAAGCGGGCGAAATTCTAGCCGTCGCAAACGGCTCTTCCCTTGCCTCGCCTGCCTGCTCATGGTAAGAGGGACTCCATGAAAAAGCCGATTGCTTGTGTCGTCGCCGGTGCCGTCGCTCTTCTAGTGGCGGCGTGTGTCCACCAGCCGTCGGCGCACTTGCCTGGGCCGAATGAGTCCCCGATCGAAGAGAAGTCCGTGTTGGCTGGCGAATGGGAATATGAAGACGGCGCCGTCGTTACGCTCCAGCTCGATGAAAGAGGAAACGGGACCTACCCTTACAAGGACGGACGGTTCGAAACGCTGCGGCTCAACGGCCATACGTGGGTCGGCAAGTGGTATCAGAAGGAAAACGATCGGGAAGGAGGATTCAGGGTCGTGCTGTCCGACGACTACACGGAAGGTGACGGCACCTGGTGGTACGATCGAATTGGAGGAGATTCAGCCCCTGCCCAAAAAGGCGGCACGTTTCATCTCAGCAAACGAACCGCTCTCACCAAACTCGGCGAGACCTCTCCTGCTCCGTAAGCTCTACCGACAACGGCCGTTCAGGGGCCTTCGTCTCTTCTCGAGCCCATTCGGCACGGTTGCCAGGCAAGGTCACTAGGAAAGATCGGTAAATAACCAGGGGGCTTCCTGTTTTCGCCGACGTTCATAGGCCGCGATCGCCTCTTCGTGCTGGAGCGTGAGGCCGATGGAATCGAGTCCCCGGTACAAACAGTCTTTCCTGAACGGGTCGATCTCAAATCGATAAACTGTGCCGTCGGGGGTGATGACCTGCTGCGCGCCCAAGTCTACGGTGAGGCGGTATCCTTCCGTAGCGAACACGTCTTTCATGAGGGACGAGACGGTCTCCTGGTCCAATATGACCGGCAAAATGCCGTTCTGGAAGCAGTTGTTATAGAAGATGTCCGCAAAACTCGGCGCGATGATGCACCGGAACCCTTGATCAAGGAGCGCCCATGGGGCATGTTCTCTCGACGATCCGCAGCCGAAGTTGTCGCGCGTCAGCAAAATCGTCGCCTCCTGATAGCGGGCTTGGTTTAAGAAAAAGTGGGGGTCCGGCGACCCGTCCGGCTTTCTCCGCCAGTCAAAAAAGAGCCCCTCGCGAAGACCGGTCCGCCTGATCGTCTTCAGAAATTGTTTGGGAATGATCTGATCCGTATCGACGTTGACTCGGTCCAATGGAGCGACGAGACCGGTTAATCGTGTGAACGCCTGCATCGTATCCAGCCTTGGGTGCTCGGGTTGGGGTTTGTTGTGGTCGGTCGCGTCGGATCAGTCGGCCGTATGGTGCTCACGGCCTGGCCCCTACGCCCACCGTCTGATGTCTACAAAGTGTCCTTCAATGGCGGCGGCCACCGCCATGGCGGGCGAAACCAAATGGGTTCGGCCGCCGGCGCCCTGACGCCCTTCGAAATTTCTGTTGCTGGTGGACGCGCACCGTTCACCGGGCTGGAGCACGTCGGCATTCATCGCCAGACACATGCTGCAGCCCGCTTCTCTCCACTCAAAGCCCGCTTCGCGGAAGATCCGATCAAGTCCCTCCGCTTCCGCCTGCGCCTTGACGAGACCGGAGCCGGGAACGACCATCGCGCGGACCCCCTTCGCAACTTGTTTCCCTCGGACAAAGGACGCGGCCAGTCGCAGATCTTCAATTCTTGCATTGGTGCATGACCCAATGAAAACCCGGTCGATCGCAATGTCTGTAATCGGCGTGTTGGGCGCGAGCCCCATGTACTCCAGGGCTCGCTCCGTCGCGCGCCTCGTGTTCTCATCCGCGATGGTTTGAGGGTCTGGGACCTTTTCGTCCACGCCGACGACCATGCCGGGGCTCGTTCCCCAACTGACCTGCGGAGCGATGCTCTCCGCCCTCATGACCACCGTCGCGTCATAGCGGGCGTCCGAGTCTGTCTTGAGTCGTTCCCACGCCTTGACCGCTTGATCGAAAAGCGCGCCTTGTGGGGCGAGCGGCCGGCCTTTAAGATAGGCAATGGTTTTTTCGTCAGGGGCGACCATGCCGGCCCTGGCGCCTCCCTCGATCGACATGTTACACAGGGTCATGCGGCCCTCCATGCTCAGGGCGCGGATGGCGGAGCCGGTGTATTCGATCACGTGTCCCGTCCCGCCGGCGGTTCCGATTTTTCCGATGATGGCCAGGATGATGTCTTTGGCGGAACAATGTTCAGACAGGGAGCCCTCGACGCGGATTTCCATCGTTTTGGGTCGTTTTTGAATGAGGCACTGGGTGGCCAAGACATGTTCCACCTCGCTGGTGCCGATACCGAACGCCAGCGCGCCGAACGCCCCGTGGGTCGAGGTATGGGAGTCGCCGCAGACGATGGTCATGCCGGGCAAGGTGAAGCCCTGTTCCGGACCGATCACGTGGACAATCCCCTGGCGCACGTCGTTCATGCCGAACAGGGTGATGCCGAACTCGCGGCAGTTTTCTTCGAGTGTGTCGATCTGTTTGGCGCTGATCGGGTCGGCGATGGGCAGCGTACGATCGGTGGTCGGCACGTTGTGGTCCGGCACCGCCAGTGTGGCAGCCGGTCGCCGAGGTCGCCGGCCGGCCAGCTTTAATCCCTCAAAGGCCTGGGGGGACGTCACTTCATGGACGAGCTGCCGATCGATGTAGAGCAGGGTGGTGCCGTCAGGCTCAGCTCGAACCACATGGGCGTCCCAAATCTTGTCGAACAACGTCGCTCCGGCCATTCCTTCCTCCTGCCTTCCCGGCGAAGGCGCGAACGGGAGGCGACATTATACAGAGAGGCTGCACGGGGTGCCAGGGGAGGAAATGTCCGGTAAAAATAAATACGCCGTACGCGCTTGCATCGTCGGATCCCTCCGTGCTACCAGCGGCAGGTGAAGGAGCGTCCTCTCTTTCTCTTGCGGGGGACGGTCGACAACGAGATGACTCCCATCTGGACCAGTCCGACGGTGTTGGTGTGGTCACAATATCTGCTGAACAGTTTTCGGCGCTGGACAGGACGTGATCTGATCGCACGATTCGAGTCAAGGGAGGGCGATGCGGAGGCCTTGTTCGGCGCGCCTTTCGTCGTGGTGTCGCATGGAACGGAGCCGGATCCCGTCCTGAATTATGGAAACCAAGCGGCATTACGGCTCTGGGAAATGGATTGGGATCGGTTCGTCCGCACTCCCTCGCGCATGACGGCGGAGCCGGCCCATCGAGAGGAACGACGACGGATATTAGAGATAGCTCAGGCGCGAGGGTATGTGGAAGGCTATCGTGGAATCAGAATATCCGCGACGGGCCGTCGGTTTCTCGTAACGGACGCGATCCTATGGAACGTGCTGGATGATCGTGGCCGTCTCGCCGGACAAGCGGCGACGTTTGGAACTTGGCAAGACATACGCTAAAGCCGAGCGTCCGCCTCAAAGAGGGAGATGCCCGTCATCCGTTCTCGTCTCCAATGGCATGCTCTGAAATGAGGGGCGGGAATCCGGCACGTTGTTAAACACGCGAACTGCAACAACGGCACTCAAGTCCACAGTTCAAGGGGGCCATGGTTGGCGACCCCTCGCAGGATGTCTCGCGATGAAACGATCCCGATCGGATGGCGGTTTCCATCCAGAATAGGCACGGCGTGGATTCGCTCATCCAGCATGGTGCGGGCGATCTCACGGA